>JAGWAN010000014.1 GCA_021296345.1 Acidimicrobiia bacterium
TGGGCTCCGGGGGTGGGACTTGAACCCACAACCAACGGATTAACAGTCCGCTGCTCTGCCGAATTGAGCTACCCCGGATGGATCGGCCCGCCATAGTACCAGCAGGTTGATGGAATCCTTGGCCGCTCAGGCGCCGGTGAGGTAGCCCTCCATGCGGCGGCCACCCCTCTGGCTGCGCATCTTGCGCAGGGCTCGAATTTCCAGTTGGCGGATCCGCTCCTTGGTCACTCCCATCCTGTCGCTGATCTCCTGGAGGGTCCTGATCCGGCCGTCGGCCAGGCCGAATCTCATCGTGATGACCTTGCGTTCCCGCTCGTCGAGCCCCTCCAGCGCCAGGGCCACGCTCTCCTGGAGGAGCGTCAGGACCGCCCCATCCGCCGGCGCCGCCTCCGCATCCTGATCCTGCACGGTGTTAGCAAGGGTCAGATCGTCGGAGTCGCCCACCTTGGCATCCAGCGACAGCGTTCCTCCGGAGAGCTCGGCCAGCTTGAGGATCCGATCAACCGGCAGGTCCATCTCGGCGCCTAACTCCTCGGTGGTGGGCTCGCGGCCCGACTCCTGGTAGAGCTGCCGCCGAACGGTGTCCAGCCTGATCAACTGCTGGGCCAGGTTGTCCGGAACCCGGATGATCCTCTTCTGATCGTTCAGGGCCCGGCTGACCGTCTGGCGGATCCACCAGACCGCGTAGGTGGAGAACTTGTAGCCCCTGCGGTAATCGAACTTGGCGGCCGCCCTCATCAGGCCCACGTTGCCTTCCTGGACGAGGTCCAGGATCGATACCCCTGGAATGACGTACCGCTTCGCCACCGAGACGACCAGCCGGAGGTTGGCCTTCACCAGCCGTTCCTCGGCCTGCTCTCCTTGGCGCGCTATCGCGGACAACCGCCGGTCCTCGCCATCCGAGCGTGCCATCCCGGCAGCCTCCAGACCGGCCAGCTTGGCTCTGGCCTCGAGTCCGGCATCCTTCGCCATGCCCAGCTCGACCTCCTGGCGAGCGGTGAGAAGCGGGACCCGACCGATCTCGCTGAGGTACTGGTTGACGGGGTCGGACAGGAACTCGGTATTGGCTTGCTCCGGATCGTCCCAGAAGGGGTCCGGGTCATCGTCCACAACCTCTATCTCGCTCTGGCGCACGGCCTCGAACGCTAGGTCGAGCGCAGAGCCGGGAGCTCCGGCCAACTCGAGTTCCAGCTGGATCTCGGCCGAGGTGACGAACCCCCTGCGCCGCCCTCTCTTCAGCAACTCCTTGATCGCCGCCTGCGTGCCCGCGCCCAAACCTACTCCTTATGCCGCCTCAGGATCCCCTTTCCTGTAACGCTAACAGTTCTTCGAGGGCTTGAGAATAGGCTTGCGGGTCTTTTTTCTGATCGATCCCTTCCAACATCACCAGAAGTTCGTCCTTACGGTGCCCCACTGCCCGTCTCTCGAGATGTGACATGACGTGCTCGAACGGCAGCACGGGCGTAGGCATGACCGCCAGCCGGCGAGCCATGGCCGACATGGCCTGGTCCTTGAGGCCGTCCAGCGGTACCCGGACCCCCTTGTCCAAGTGCCTTCCCTCCTCGAGCAACCAGCTAGCCAGGTTCACGGCCTGATCGTGTTCGAACAGGTCCGGTCTGACCCGGTCGCGCTCCGCAGTCCCGGCCATAAGGTGGCGAAGCAGGTCCCTTTCCGACCGATCCATCGGACCGGAGGCCGCCGGCCGGGGCGCGGCGGGCCGTCCACCTGATCGAGGCCGATTCTGAGACCGGCCTCCCCTGCCGGTGGCGGCGTTCCTCCCGATCTCCCCCTGGACCATATCGATGCTCATGTGGGTGCGCCCGGCAACGTAGAGGGCATGCTGGTAGCGGGCCGCCGCATCTGGATGGCGGGCGATCAACTCCGCCGCCTCCCTCATCGCCCGGGTGCGCGCCTCCCGCTCCCCCAGGTTGTACTGCTCCAGCAATCGGTTGAGGCGGAACTCCGTGATCGGCGCGGATCCGTCGACCGCCTCCCGGAGCAGATCCCCCTTGTCCTCGAACACCAGATCAGCCGGGTCACGGCCCTCGGGCATCGCCGCCACTCGCAGATCGAGACCTAGATCCGAGGTGATGCGGAGTTCGTCGCCGCGCACGGCGGCGCCGGCCCCCGCGGCGTCGGCGTCGAACGCCAGCACGATGCGGCTCGAAAAGCGACGGAGCAGGTCGAAATGGGCTTCACCGAGCGCGGTCCCGCAGGTCGCCACCGCCAGGGGAAGATCGACAAGGTGGAAGGCGATCACATCCGTATATCCCTCGACCACCACCCCCAGCTCTTCCCTGCTGATCGCGGACCGGGCCTTGTCCAGGCCGTACAGGAGCTCGCTCTTCTTGTAGAGGGGGGTCTCGGGGGTGTTCAGGTACTTGGGCCCCTCGCCGCGCAGGAGGCGGCCTCCGAACCCGACCATCTCCCCGCGCACGTTGTGGATGGGGAACATCAACCGGCCCCTCATCTGGTCCATGAGGCGCCCGCCCCCCACCCTTCTCGCCAGCCCGGCCTTGAGGATGTCCGCGTCCTTGTGCCCGCGGCCACGCAGGTGGGAGATCAGGGCATCGGGCTGGTCGGGCGCGTAGCCGAGCTCGAACTGGTCCACCACATCGACCTCGTACTTGCGTCCCCGCACGTAGGACCGGGCATGTCCGGCATCGGCGGCCGACTTGAGCCGGTCCTGGTAGTAGCGACCCGCTTCGGCCACCGCTTCGACCAGCAGGGAGCGTCGTTCCCGGCGCCGGGCCGCCCCGGGATCGCGCCGGATGACGATGCCGGCTCGTTCCGCCAGCATCTCCACGGCCTCTACGAACGACAGCCCCTGGGTCTCCTGAACGAACGTGAAGACATCTCCACCCACACCGCAGCCGAAGCAGTGGTAGAGGCCGCGGGCCAGGTCGATCGACAATGAGGGGGTTTTCTCCGTGTGAAAGGGACATAGGGCCTTGAAGCTGCCCCGGACCTTCCGGACGGTGGTCACTCCCTCGAACAGCTCGACCAGGTTGACTGCTTGGCGGATACGCTCCAGGTCGTCGCGATCGGATGCCATACCCTGCGAGTGTACGTCTCCGGGCCGGTGCCCGGGGCTCAGACTCCTACCGCGACCGCCACCAGATCGATCACCAGCAGTAGCTCGTCCGCCACCCCACTCACGCTAGGGACGTCCGGGATGGTCAAGCCGAAGTCTGATCTCAGCACCGTGGCCGTCCCGGTCACCTCGATCCTCTCTTCGGACACCACTGATACCTCTGTATCGAACGTCACCGACCGGGCCTCGCCGCTCAGGGTGAAGGTGCCCGTGATGCGGAGCGACACCCGATCGCCCACCGCCACGCGGTCGGGGAGCCCCTCGATATCCGCCGGCTCGAACATTGCGAACTCGTTCTCATCGCGGGACGATCCGAGGATGGGTCCCCGGATTGCCCTGTCCCGGAAACCGGAGTCGGTGGCCAGCGTGCGGACATTGATCACGATCGTCCCCAGCTGCGAGGTGGTCGGGTCATCGAAGTCGATCAGAACCTCGCCGGCCACCTCGGTGGTGACCCCCACCACCCGGAACGGATTGCCGTTGAGGATCTCGTCGATCTCGAAGCCGACCGAGGATTCCGCCTTGTCGATCCGGTAGAGGACGGCCGAGGTGGTTGCGGCGGCCTCCGGCTCGGTTGATTCGACTACGGCGGTCGGGGCCGTCTCGGCCACCGTGGTGGTTGGGTCGGATTCCGCCGCCACAGTGGACGTCGCTGCCGGGTCCGCTGCCGTGGTTGTCGCCGCGGTCGTGGGCGCGGAGGTTATGGGAGGAGCGGTCACCTCGGTGCTGGGCTCGCCACTACCGCCGGAAAACCACACGTACGCCACGGCGCCGAGCACAACCACCGCGATCGCCGCCAGTGCGATACCGATCCGCCTAGCCATCCGCCCTCCCTAGTGGTCTGTGTCGAGGCGGTCGCCCAGGTAACCGCGGAGTTGCCCGATCCCGACCCGATCCTGTGCCATCGTATCCCGATCCCGAACCGTGACCGCCTGGTCATCCAGGGTGTCGAAGTCGACCGTCACGCAGTAGGGCGTCCCGATCTCGTCCTGGCGCCGATAGCGCCTTCCGATTGCCTGGGTGATATCGACCTCGATCTCCCAGGCGGGACGGAGGGCTTCGGCCACCCGATCCGTCACCTCGACCAGGTCGGGCTTCTTCGAGAGAGGCAGCACCGCCACCTTGATCGGAGCGAGGCGGGCATCGAGCCTCAGCACCGTACGGGGCGCATCGCGCACCGTCTCCTCGTGGTAGGCGTCGATCAGGAAGGCGAAGGCCGCCCGGGTCGCTCCGGCCGCCGGCTCGATCACGTGCGGGAAGAATCGCTCATTGGCGGCCTGGTCGAAGTAGCGGAGGTCCTTGCCCGAGGCTTCGGAATGCTGGCGTAGATCGAAATCGGTCCGGTTGGCGATGCCCTCCAACTCGTCCCAACCCCACGGGAACAGGTATTCGACGTCGTAGGTGGCGACCGCGTAGTGGGCAAGCTCGTCCTCGGCGTGGCTGCGTAGCCGAATGTTTCCGGGCTTCATACCCAAGTCCAGGTACCACCGGTTCCTCTCCTCCACCCAGTACTCGAACCAATCTTCGGCCTGATCCGGAGGGGTGAAGAACTCCATCTCCATCTGCTCGAATTCCCGGGTGCGGAAGACGAACTGTCCCGGGGTGATCTCGTTGCGGAACGATTTGCCGAGCTGAGCGATCCCGAAAGGGAGCTTGCGCCGGGCCACCCTTCGCACGTTCTCGAAGTTGGTGAAGATGCCCTGAGCGGTCTCGGGACGCAGGTAGACGAGGTTGGAGTCGGAGGCAACCGGACCCATGTGGGTCCTGAACATCAGGTTGAAGTCCCGGGCATCCGTGAAGGAGTCGCGGGCGCCGCAGGCTGGACACTGGTCCGGTCTCTCCAGCCGGTCGGACCGGTGCCGAGCATGGCAGGAGACGCACTCCACAAGAGGGTCGTTGAACTGGCTTACGTGCCCGGAGGCCTCCCAGACCTGGGGCGCCTGGATGATTGCAGAATCGAGTCCGACCACATCGTCGCGAAGCTGCACCATCGACCGCCACCACGCCGACTTCACGTTGCGGAGCAGCGCCACGCCGAGAGGTCCGTAGTCGTAGGCCGACCGGAGGCCGCCGTATATCTCCGATGCCCTGAAGACGAAGCCGCGTTTGCGGGCCAGGTTCACGATCGTCTCGAAGCTGGGAGCGGCCATCAGGAACCTCAACCGGAGGGTACGGGCACCGGGACGATGGTACCCGGCCCCGGCCGGGTACCCGGCAGCCTCCTAGGAAGAGGGGCTAAGAAGAACGCCGCCGAACCGTCGCTTGCGGCGCTGGTACTCGACCACGGCGTCCACCAGATGCTGGGCGCCGAACTCCGGCCAGAGCGTTTCTGTGAAAAGCAGCTCGGAGTAGGCGCTGCCCCATAGGAGGAAGTTGGATATCCGCATCTCGCCCGAAGTGCGGACGATCAGGTCAGGATCGGGCATCCCGGGGACGTATAGGCGCTCGGCGATGTCGTCCTCGGTGATCTCGCCGGGTTTCCTCCGCCCTTCCGATACCTCGGTGGCCAGCGCCCGGACGGCGCGGGCGATCTCCGCCCGGCCCCCGTAGTTGAAGGCCAGCACGAGGCTCAGCCGGCGGTTGGAGGCGGTGCGCTGCTCCGCATCTTGCATCAGCGCCCGGTTGCGATCAGGAATGCGTTGATCCGCCAGGTCACCGGCGAAGCAGATCCGGACCCCCATGTCCGCCAGGGAGCCCAGCCGGCGCAACAGGATGTCCTCGTTGAACCACATGAGGAACGAGACCTCGTCCGGGTGACGGGTCCAGTTTTCAGTCGAGAACGTGTAGGCGGAGAGCCAGCGCAGGCCGATCTCCAGCGCCCCTTCCACGCATTCGAACAGCACGGTCTCGCCGGCTGCGTGACCGCCGGTGCGGGGCAGGTTGCGGGCCACCGCCCAGCGTCCGTTTCCGTCCATGATCAGGCCGACATGGGCTGGGAGCCGGCGCCGGTCCAGCCTGCTCAGGTCGAGGGCCTGCCCCGCCGATCCTTCCGTCACCGGGTTCCCCGACCGATACCGAACGCGAGGCCGGACAACCCGGACTCGATGTGGTACTCGACGAACCTCCTTGCAAGCCCCACCGCATCGGTGGCCAGCTTGCTGTCGCGGCTGGTGAAGCCGGACAGATCGGCCGCCGACAGCCGGACCAGGTGTTCGGTCAGACCGTCCCTCAACCGGAAGGTTCCTCCGGCGTCGCAGCCCTCGCAGATCAGACCCCCGCCCGCCATGCTGAACCTACCGAGGCGGTTTCGGGCGCCGCAGGCCGCACAATGCTCGAGGGCCGGGGCCTGGCCGATGGCCTCCGACAGCTTGAGCAGGAAGGATGCCATCAGGTCCATACCGCCGGCGCCCTCCTCCAGGGCGCGCAGCCCCCGAAGCAGGAGCAAGAAAACCCGGTGCGATGGCTCCTCTTCCATGACCACCTTGCCGACCGCCTCCGCCATGGCGCCGGCCACCATCACCGCGTCGAGGTCCAGGCGGAGTCTTGGAAAGGCCTCGATCACCGACACCTGCGTGACGGTGGCAAGGTTGCGGCCCTGGTATAGCACCAGATCGACGTGGGTCAGGGGTTCGAGTCGGCCCCCGAAGCGGCTCTTGGTCCGCCGGACGCCCTTGGCCACCGCTCGCACCTGGCCATGATTGGGGCTGACGATGACCACCACGCGGTCGGCCTCCCCGAACGGGTATCCGCGCAGGACGATTCCCTGATCGTGGCGGATCGACATTTCTCTCCCCGGATCGCAGCCAGAGCGTGCTCCGGCGAGGGTACCCGGCCCGGCGGTGGATATCCGGTTATGGTGGACGGATGGCACTCTTGGACGGATCGGAAAGACAAGCCTTTCTCGAGTCCCATCCGGGATGGGAGTTGCGGGACGAGACGATCTCCAGAACGTACGTCCTCGCCGACTTCGCCTCGGCCGTCGGCTTCGTGGCTTCGGTGGGGGTGGTTGCCGAGCGAGCCTTCCACCATCCCGATGTCGACCTCCGCTACCGGAGGGTCACCATCTCGCTGACCACCCATGGCGAGGGCGGGATAACCCGGAAAGACACCGATCTGGCCGCTCGCATCGATCGCTTGCTCTAGCCACTCTGTTCGGCTGCCAACCCTCCGGACAGCCCGCACTTAGCCCTGATTATTCGTGTCCCCAGCACACCAATGCGCATCAGGCCACCTCAACCCCATGATCGCGGAGCGGTTACACCTTCACCCTGGCGGTGAAATCCACCTCAGGATGAAGGCGCGGCCGGCAAATGGCTGTAACCGAGGTCGGGCACCCGAAGCGCCGCTCCTCCGCCTCCTTCAAACCCCCACCATGAGTAGTCGGGGCTAGACCTTGAACGCCTCCGAACGAAAGCCGCCTCCTGGGACCAGGACGTCGATCCGCGCCGTTTCGCTCCTCGTATCCGCGCTCCTCCGATAGCCTGTGGTCATGGGTAGTGGGAAGCTCCTCGTAGTCGAGGATGACCAGGGAGTCCGCCAGTCCCTTTCCCGCGCCCTCCGTATGGAGGGGTACGAGGTGGTGACCGCGGCTGACGGCATGGCCGGTATCGAGCAGATGGACCTCCAGCCTGCCGACGCCATCATTCTGGATGTCATGATGCCCCGTCTGGACGGTTTGGAAGTCGCTCGCCACCTCCGCGCGCTTGGTGACAGAACACCCATCCTGATGCTGACCGCCCGTCACGAGATCTCCGATCGTGTGGCCGGGTTGGACGCCGGCGCCGATGACTACCTGGTGAAGCCGTTCGCTCTTGACGAGCTGCTGGCCCGAGTCAGAGCGCTGCTGCGGCGGAGCGACACTGCGGGTGGCGACCATGTCCTCACGCTAGGAGACCTCGCCATCAACCCGTCCACCCGCCAAGCGCACCGGGGCGACCGTGAGCTGCGCCTGACCAAGACCGAGTTCGATCTGTTGGAACTGCTGGTGTCCAACCGCAGGATCGTGCTGTCCCGGGCCGTGATCATGGATCGGATCTGGGGATATGACTTCGAGACCTCGTCGAATCCTCTCGAGGTGTACATCGGCTACCTTCGCCGCAAGCTGGAGGCCGGCGGAGAGCCCCGCCTGATCCATACAGTGCGCGGGGTCGGCTACGTGGCGAGGGAGCCATGAGTCTGCGCTGGCGCTGGGCGTTGGGACTGGGGCTGGTGGCGGCCCTGGCGATAGGCCTGCTCACCGTGGCCGCGGTCTTCTCTGTCGAACGGCAGCTTCGCGGGGCCATGGACCGCGACCTTCTGGAACGGGCCTCCCAGACGCGGGAACTCACCGAGAACCTGCTCACTCGTGGTCGAGGCGAGCGGCGCGCCGCCTTGTTGCCACGCATCGTCGAATACGACGCCACCCTGCAGGCCTTCGACCGCGACGGCGCGGTCTTGGCGCGGGTAGGTCCCGAAGGCGTGATCCCCCCGGTCGAGGATGACGACTTGGCGGTGCTTCTGGGCGCCGACACTCATCTGCTCCGAGACGTTCGCATCGCAGGCATTCCGTATCGGATGATCACCCTGCGGGCGATGCTCGGGGACCGCAACCCGGACCGGGCAGTGGGATTCCAGATACTGACCAACCAGTCCCAATTCCAGGCCAACCTGGCAGCTCTGACCCAGCGACTCTTCACCATCGGCGCCATCGGCGTGCTGCTGGTGGCTTTGACCGGCTGGATCATCGCTTCGAGGGCGGTCCGGCCGATCAGCAACCTCACCGACGCCGCCGAACACGTCACCGACACCGAAGAACTCGACGCTCTCGGACGGTTCGACATCGAAGCCCACGCAGAGATCGGGCGGCTCGCAACCGCCTTCCGGTCGATGCTGGACTCGCTGCGGGTGTCGCGCCAAGAGCAGCAGCGGCTGGTCTCGGACGCCGGCCACGAGCTCCGCACTCCGGTCACCGCGCTCAAGACCAACCTGGAGACCCTCCAACGCCAGTACGAACATCTAGACGTAGAGCAGCGGCGCGAGCTGATAGAAGCCGCGCTCCGTGAATCCGACCAGATGGCAACGCTCGCTTCCGAGTTGGTGGAACTCACCTCCGATGTCCGCCATGCGGCGGAACCGGTGCGAGAAGTGGATTTGCGGGACATAGCCGTGGACCTGTGTTCCCGATACCGCCGGACTCCCGGGAAGGAGGTGACCGTGTCGGGCGAGAGCGCGGTCGTGGCCGGTCGCAGGACCCAGTTGGAGCGGGCGATGAGCAACCTGGTCGACAACGCCTACAAGTGGGCCGGGCGCCGGGTGGAGATCGCGGTAGGGGGTGGCACGGTCACGGTTCGAGATGACGGACCTGGGATTCCCGCCGAGGACCTGCCTTACGTCTTCGGGCGGTTCTATCGCTCGGCGGAGGCTCGCTCGATGCCGGGCTCCGGACTTGGTCTAGCGATCGTCGACCATCTGGTACGGGCCCACGGCGGGACGGTATTCGCGAGAAACTGCCCTGAAGGAGGAGCAGAGGTGGGGTTCACCCTGCCCCCGGTGGAGCTTGTGGAGGGGATACCGGGGACAGGGTGAAGGGGGGAGCAGTAGGACAGCCGCTTTCGGCTGCTGTCGGGGATCACGTCCGGAACAAGTCTCGATGGCCTCCGTGGTCACCGCCCCGGGAGCGCCTGCCGCCCCAGGCCCGGCCCTTCTTCTCCGCCAGTTCGTCCTTGGTGATCTCTCCGTCAGCCAGAGCATCTGCGAAGGGGCTGTCTTCGGCGGTGAAGCGCTCGGCGTTCGGTAGCTGGGCGATCTCCTCGGCTGTCAACACTTCATCCTCCCAGAACGTCGCCAGGAGTTCCTTCATCTCTGCGCGAGCAGCCACGAACTCGGCGCGCTTCGACTCCACGGCGGCGATGATCGCATCGGCCTGAGCCGACGTGATGGTCTGATCCTCCACCAGTTCGGCGAGCACATCGCTCAGGCCCGATCCGAACCGGTGCCCCCACGTCCTATCACCGCTCTCGGCGTCGGAATCCGAGGCGTCGGTGTTTGCCCAAACGGCCGTGGCCGTGCCCACCAGCAGCACTACGGCGCCGATGATGATTGCTTTCCGCATGCCATGTCTCCTTCTTCGGCTGATCATGCGTAGCCCAATCTGGTCAGCCAACCTGTGTTTTCGCTGAGAGGAGCCTTAACGATCCCTGAGAATCGATGTGGGCCTCCTGGATTTCCGGCCGGAGCGTCAGGTGCGGCAGGCGCGCAGGCAACAACGTTGGACCCAGATCAGGACGGGGACCGGAGATCTAGATGATTAGTGCCTAGCCGGTAGTTGCTAGTTGTCTGAGATAGATTACCTTGGAGTAGATTGTTCCAGTGTCCGTAGGCTCTCTGGAGTTTCACATCAAGCCGAGGCAAGGATCTTGTTAAACAAGAGGCGAGGAAACCTCGGCAGCCTCAACTCGCATCCACACAACGACTAACAACTATCAACTAGCAACTGACTGCCGGTCACAACCCCTTGGAACTACTCGTCTAGAGGTCGAAGGGGGTGTCCGTGAAGAAGTCGCTCACGCTAGGTGTCCTGCTCGCGACCTTGGGAGCGGTCATGCCCAGGCGAGATCGCACCGCCGAATACCCGCCATCCTCCAGCTCGTCCGCGAGCTCCGGCCCTCCGGAGTCGACGATCTGGCCGTTCATCATGATGTGCACCCGGTCAGGCCGGACGTAGTTGAGGATGCGGCTGTAGTGGGTGATCATCAGGATGGCCACCTCCTCGCTCCGCATCTCCTCCACCGCGCCGGCGACCTCCCGGACCGAGTCGATGTCCAGGCCGGAGTCGATCTCGTCCAGCACCATCACCCGCGGCTCCAGGACCGCGAGCTGGAACACCTCGGAGCGCTTCTTCTCTCCTCCGGACAGATCGCCGTTCACGGACCGGTTGAGGAACCTTTCCATCCCGAGCCGTCGGGTTTGGGTGGCGATCCGCTCCCTCGCTTCCTCGGGACCGGCGCCCAGCGCCACCGCCGCCTCTTCGAGCAACACGGCTAGATCGAGACCGGGTATCCCCACCGGATACTGGAAGGCCTGGAACAGACCGGCCTGAGCCCGCTGGTATACGTCGAGGTCTGCGATCGAGGCCCCATCCACGGCCATGGCCCCGGACACCTCGTAGCCGAGCTTTCCTGCCAGGACGTGGCAGAGGGTGGACTTGCCCGACCCGTTGGGACCCATGATTGCGTGCACCTCACCGAACGGAACCTCCAGATCGACTCCCTTGAGGATGCCGAGCCCACCGATGGAAGCACGGAGCCCCTGAACCTGAAGCGCCGTCCTGCTCATCGGGAACCTCCGCCCGCATCCACATTCACCATCACGCGACCCTTCTCGATCCTGACCTCGTATGTGGGCACCGGCTGGGTGGCCGGCAGGGTCCGGGGGACGCCGGTCCGGACATCGAACTCCGCCCCGTGAAGTGGGCATTCCACGTCGTAGTCCCATAGCTCACCCTCGGAGAGGGACGCCATAGCGTGGCTACAGGTATCTCCGATCACGTAGAAGTCGTCCTCTATCCGGAACAGAGCCAGGGTGCGACCGGCCAGGTCCACTTTGGACCCGCCCTGGGGAAAGGCATCCGCGGCGCCGGCATCCAACCACGCCATCAGGATGCAGCCCGCTGTTGCGCCCCGGCGAACTTGGCGGAGACCGCCCGTCGCGATGGAGCGGCCAGATCGGGCACGGCGAGGCCCGACAGTATCTCGTTGAAGAAGCCTCTCACCAGCAGGCGCTCGGCCGGGTCGCGGGGCAGCCCGCGGCTCATCAGGTAGTAGAGCTGTTGCTCATCCAGTGGGCCAGAGGAGGAACCGTGCCCGCACTGGAGGTCGTCGGTGAGTATCTCGAGGTTCGGAACCGAGTTGACCTTGGCGGCGTCCGAGATCACCAGGTTGCGGTTGGTCTCGAATGCGGAAGTTCCCACGGCCCCCTTCTCGATCCTCATCAGTCCGGTCCAGACGGCGCTGGCGTTATCGGCAACGGCGCCCTTGAGGAAGATGTTCGACGTGGTACGGGGACCCTGGTGGGTGACGTAGATGCGGTAGTCCAGGACCTGGGAGCCGTCGCCGAAGTAGATGCCACCCATCTGGACCGACGATCCCCGGCCTGCCAGGGAGATCCCCAGCCGCTGCCGGGCATATAACCCTCCGAGACCCACCTCTCCGATCCGGAGGGTGGAGTCCCGCTCGGTCACGTACTGGTGATGGGCCACCATGCGGGCCTGTTCGGACAGGTTCTGGACCACCGAAACGGACAGGCGTGCACCGCGACCAGCCAGCGCCTCCACTATGGGGCTGACGAGCAGTTCGGCACCGGGCGCGGAGCGGTACAGAACCACCACCGAAGCTTCCGAGTCGGGCCCTCCGACCACTGTCAGGTGCGGGAAGCTGACCGACCCCGCGGTCACGGCCTGGATGTCCACGACCACCGGCGCGGCAAGCGTCCTACCGGCCGGGATCCTCACCACCGCGCCGGGAGGCGCCATGGCGTGGTTGGCAGCAGCGAACACGTCGACCTCGGGGGAGACCATCGATCCGTAAAGGGATGCCAACCCACCGTCCGGCACATCGGCCGGCCGATGAACTTCGATCTCGCCGGCCTCGACATCCACCACGGTACCGTCCACCATGGTCAGGCCGCCACTCACCTCTCCCACCGCTTCGAGGTACTCGTCGCGATCCAGGCCACCGGACGGCTCGGTGGCAGGACGGAAGTCGTCAAGGACGAAATCGATGTCCACGTACTTCCAGTCCTCGTCCTTGGGGCCGGGCATGGCAGCCGACGCCAAGGCCTGGCGACCGCGGTCGCGCAGGCCGACCAGCCAGGTGGGCTCGTCATCAATGGACATGGTTGCGTGGGGTGAGGGTAAGGACACAGATCCTTCCAGAATCCGGCGGGCGGATGGTAACGGGTGAACCGATGCTATCTATCCGCCGTTCACCGGCCAAAGGCGGGTGCACCGGCAGGATACCGGCGACCCGGCAACCCTCCAACATGCTTGACCCTGATTCTTCGTACTACCGGGCTACCTGCCGATCAGGTGAGCTGCTCGGGTGAACACCGCGTCCAGCATGGCCTCGGTCAGCCTCCCGGTGAAGGTGTTCTGCTGGGAGGGGTGATAGCAGCCGATGATCGAGGGGGCTCCCGCGCCGGGATGCACCTCCACACCGTGGGAGAAACGCGGCTTGGGAATCGGGATCTCCCACCCTCGGCGACGGCCGATACGCAGGGTCTGGTCGAAGGCCATGCCGCCGAGCGCCACCACCACGTCTACGCTCTGGCACAGGTCGAGTTCCTGCTCGATCCAGCGGGAGCAAGTATTCCGCTCGGCCGCGGTGGGCCGGTTCTGGGGCGGGACGCATCTGACGATGGCCGTGATGGCGGCGTCGATCAGGCGGAAGCCGTCATCACGGTGGTCCGCCACCGGACGATTGGCGAAGCCCGCCCGGTGAAGGGCCCGGAACAGCCACTCACCGGATCGGTCCCCCATGAACATCTGGCCGGTACGGTTCGACCCGTGGGCGCCGGGGGCCAGGCCGATGATCAGCAACCGGGCCTCGGCATCCCCCAGCATCGGCACTGGTCGGGCCCAGTAATCATGATCGGCATAGGCAGCTCGCTTAGTCACCGAGACCTCCTCCCGCCAAGCCACCAGGCGGGGACACAGCCGGCACTCGATCAACTCGGCCTGGAGCCGATCGAACGCCGCCGTCCGGGCAGGAGGTCGGTTCACCGCGTCATTGTCGGGGATCAGGTTCACCCGGTCTCCGGGTCGAGCGCTTCCACGTTGAACACGCTGGCCGCATTCCACAGCATCCAACCCAACGAGCGCGCCTCCGCAGCATCGATCTGCTCCCGCACCTGTCCCGGTGTGTAGTAGAAGTCCTGAAGCCAGGGGCGGATGATGGACTGGCCCTCGACCCGCTTCAGACCTGCGTCGAGCGCTCCGGCCACCACCGCTCCCGGGTGATCGTTGGGCGTATCGAAGCCGAACCATCCGGTCGAGTAATGACTCGGGTAGACCATGGGTGACACTACGTCGGCGGTGGCGGAGACTGCTGAGAACTCCTGTCCGATCCCCCCATCCCCGATCACGGTGGTGATGAACCCGAAGATGTCGGCCCCAACCAGGCAGCCGAGCGGGTGGAGGCGGGCGGCGGCCTGGCCCAGGAAGCTGCTGATCGTCCCTATGCGGATGTCCTCCGAGTCACCCAGGTCGAATACTGCCGTTGCGGGATAGCCGTCAGGAAACCGGACGTAGTCGAATTGGATCTCGTCGAACCCGGCCGCACAGACCTCTTCGGCCAGCCGCAAGGCGTATTCCCGAGCTTGCGTATCGGTGGGATCGAGGAAGTACTGGTTGCGTTTGCGGAAGGGAGCACCGGTAGCGGTGTCGTATACCGCCATATCGACCACCGCCCGCGCGGCGACTGGGTCCTGGAAGGTCACGAGACGCGCGATCTTGTACAGACCGCGGACGTCCATCTGGGCCACTACCCGGTCGATATCGAACAGAACATCCACCGCCCCGATCTCACGGGCCAGGCTCACTCCCGTGTCGTAGAGCACCCGGCCCGATTCATCCTTGACATCGATCACGAGGGCGTTGACCACCGTGTCTTCGGCGATCGAGAGAAGCTCCGACCACCGCGCATCGTCCACGAACACGGTATGTCCGACATGTAGGGCCCGGATCTGAAGCGGCTCCAGGACGATCTCGTGGACCAGGATCTCTCCATCCCAGGCAAACTCGGTTGCGGCCCATCCGGGGCGTTCGACGGTGATGGTGCCGGGTGAAGCTCGTGATATCTCGAAGCCACCCTGATCATCGGTCATCACATTGAAGTCACCCAGCGAGACCGATGCGATCGGTAGACCGAATCCCTGGTTGTCCACCACGGCTCCGCGCAACACGACGGGCCGCAGAGCGAGTTCCACGGGTTCGTCCTGGAACGAGTCAACCACCACCGCGCCCGGGAAGAATCCCTGCGCTTGCACGGAGACCGAGGTGGACTGGCCTTCCCATCGCACCTGGAACACACCGCTCTCATCGGTGACCTCCGGACCGTACTCCGTGTCGGCCCGCGCCCCGACAATCGGCTCTCCGGCATCGTCCTTGACCAGGATGGGCACGGTCGGGATCTCGGAGGGCGACGGGATCGGCGCTTCCCCGACCACAACCACCGACTGCGCCAGGCAGGCGGTCAGAAAGACGGATCCCAGGACGGGCAACAGTGACACCGCCACGCCTCGCGGGAAGGACGGGACGGCCCGTCGATGGCATCGAATCTGTCTCACGCGGACCGCACAATGAAGGAACACATTGCCAAATCGTTGCCAGGGTGATACGTTGCGTTGTCGTACCCGTCGAGAGGGGGTAGGTAGGTCGTGGTCTTAACAGCGAGGGAGACACCGCTTTCGACCGACGCAGTGGACCTGTACCTCGACGAGGTATCGGCGCACCCCCTCCTGACCGCCCAGGACGAGGTAGATCTGGCTCTGCAGATCGAACTGGGCCGCCAGGCCCGCGACCAACTGGATGCCACGCCCGACGTCGACCCGGCCGACCGCCCGAAGCTACGCCGGCGGGTGAGGGAAGGCGAGAGAGCCAAAGCGATCTTCATCCAGTCGAACCTCCGCCTCGTCATCTCGATCGCCAAGCGCTACTCGGGCCGAGGCATGGACTTGATCGACATGATACAAGAGGGCAATCTCGGACTCATACGGGCTGTTGAGAAGTTCGACTGGCGCAAGGGTTTCAAGTTCTCCACCTACGCCACGTGGTGGATCCGTCAAGCTATCACGCGGGGTCTCGGCAACCAGGCTCGCACTATCCGCCTGCCGGTCCACATGGTCGATATCGTGAGAACGGTGAACGAGACGGTCTACACGCTGACCGAGGAGCTCCGACGCCGACCCACCCGCGAGGAGATCGCCGCCGCCAGCGGTCTCGACATCGACCGGGTGACAACCGCCCTGGCCACCCCCACCAGCACCATCTCGATAGATCGTCCGGTCGGTGAGGACGGAGAGGCGGTGCTGGGAGATTTCGTTCCGGACAAGACCGCCATCGATCCGTTCGCCTATGCCGCCGCCGCCGTGAGACGAGCCCGGATCGAAGAAGCCCTGAGCATGCTCACCACCGAGGAACGCACGGTGGTGGTCAACCGCTACGGGTTGGCGGGATCCAAGATGATGACCTTGACCGACATCGGCGCCAGGTTGGGCGTGACCCGGGAGCACATCCGCCAGATCGAGCGCCGTGCCTTATCGAAGCTCCGGCATCCCAGCAACGCATACGAATTGAAGACCCTGATAGACCTCTGAACATCCGGCCTGCCGCGAAGGGTGGGTTTCCTAACCTACCGCTCCGGCAGCCGCCATGTTCAACTCGATAAGCCGGTTCATCTCGACCGCGTACTCCATCGGGAGTTCCTTCACTATCGGCTCGATGAATCCGGCCACCACCATCGACGTGGCTTCGTCCTCGGTCATGCCCCGGCTCATCAGGTAGAAGAGCTGCTCCTCCCCGACCTTGGACACCGTGGCCTCGTGGCCGATCTCGGTGTCCGCCTCCTCGATCTCCATATAGGGGTAGGTGTCGGAGCGGCTGTCGTCATCGAGGATCAGGGCGTCGCAGCGGACGAACGACTTTGCGCTCTCGGCGCCGGGTTCCACCCTCACCAGACCCCGGTAGCCGGCCCGGCCCCCCTCCTTGCAGATGGACTTGGCCAGGATGGTGGAGGTGGTATTCGGAGCGACATGGACCATCTTGGCGCCCGTGTCCTGGTGCTGATCCTCGCCGGCGAACGCGATGGACAGCACTTCGCCATGGGCTCCGGGCTCCATCAGCCACACCGCCGGGTACTTCATCGTCAGCTTGGACCCGATATTGCCGTCGACCCACTCCATGGTGGCGTCGGCATAGGCGGCCGCTCGCTTGGTCACCAGGTTGTAGACGTTGTTCGACCAGTTCTGGATGGTCGTGTAGCGGCAGCGCCCACCCCGCTTGACGACGATCTCGACCACCGCCGAGTGGAGGGAGTCGGTGGTGTAGACGGGCGCCGAGCATCCCTCGACATAGTGGCAGAAGGCACCCTCATCCACGATGATCAGGGTCCGCTCGAACTGGCCCATGTTCTCCGAGTTGATCCTGAAGTATGCCTGCAGAGGCTGGTCCACATGTACCCCCGGAGGGACATAGATGAACGAACCTCCCGACCAGACCGCCGAGTTGAGGGAGGCGAACTTGTTGTCGTTGGGCGGGATCACCGTCCCGAAGTACTCCTTGACGATGTCGGGATGGTCCCGCACGGCGGAGTCCATGTCCATGAACAGGACCCCCATCTCCTCCAGGTCCTCCCGGTTGCGGTGGTACACGACCTCCGACTCGTACTGGGCGGTCACACCGGCCAGGAACTTGCGTTCCGCTTCGGGAATGCCCAACTTCTCGTAGGTGTCCTTGATGGACTCGGGCACCATGTCCCAGTCCTTGGCCTGTTCCTCGGCCGGCTTGACGTAGTAGTAGATGTCGTCGAAGTCGATATCCTCCAGCAGACCTCCGCCGCCCCAGGTGGGCATGGGTCGCTGCAGGAACCGCCGGTAGGCCTTGAGGCGGAAATTGAGCATCCAGTCCGGCTCGCCCTTGATGAACGACATCTCGCGGATGATCTCCTCGGAGAGGCCCTTCTCGGGTTTGAAGACGTATTCGTCCTCGGGATCGCTCCAGCCCAGCTTGTAGGCGCCGAGATCGATATCAACTGTGGTCGTCATGGTCAGGCCTCCGACACCGGTGCATGGCCCGGTGGTTCAGATGAATACATCCCGATGATACCAAGGCCCGGCCCGAAACTGGGCATGTAAAACGCTTAGCCCCGAATTCTTCATGGGTCGGGTGTAGGAAGGGCCGGCATAGATTCACGAGGTTGAAGAGCCTAATGTTGGCCGCACATGGACGAGCCGCGCATCGCCGAGCCCATTCTCCATGTGGACATGGATGCGTTCTACGTGGAAGTGGAGCGACTCGACAACCGCGGGCTTGTGGGGCAACCGGTGGTCGTCGGTGGCGAGGGACCAAGAGGAGTGGTTGCGTCCGCCTCCTACGAGGCCAGAGCTACTGGTGTTCACTCAGCTATGCCGATGAGCGCCGCCCGACGGACATGCCCGGGATTGGTGATCGTGCCGCCCCGCCATCGACGCTATGGCGAGATCTCGGAGCGGGTTTTCTCGATATTCCAGGATTTCACTCCCTTCGTGCAGGGATTGTCCGTCGATGAGGCTTTCCTTGATATACGCGGTCTGCGCAGGCACTACCCGAACAGCCGCGCGGTGGCCGAGGCCATCCGGGCTCGGATTAGAAGTGATCTGCTCCTTCCGGCCTCGGTGGGCGCGGCCACCTCCCTGTACCTGGCCAAGATGGCGTCCGGACACGCCAAGCCGGACGGCTTACACATCGTCACCGAGGGGAGCGAGAAGGCGTTCCTGGAACACCTCGACGTGCAGGAGCTGTGGGGGGTTGGCAAATCCACCCGGAGCAAGCTCGCCTCGATGGGTATAGGCACGATAGGTCAACTGGCCCGAGCGTCCCTTCCTCTCGTCCGTCGCCACCTGGGAGAAGCGACTGGGGATCACCTCCACCGCCTGGCCAACGGAATCGATGAGAGGGTCGTAGAACCCGGCAGCGGTGCCAAGTCGATCTCGGTCGAGCAGACCTTCGAGTATGACATTTCGGGCGCGGAGGAGCTGCGCTCCCAATTGTTACGACAGGCGGATCAGGTTGCGTGGAGGCTACATCGGGCGGGACTTTCGGGACGCACGGTCTCTCTCAAGCTTCGGTTTCCCAACTTCAAGACCATCACCCGCGCTGAGACATTGCGGTCCGCGACAGATGTGTCCAGGGAGCTTTACCGGTCCTGCTGTCGCCTGTTGGACCGTACCGACGTGGGCGGCAGGCCTGTCCGACTTCTCGGCGTCGTGGTCAGTGGTCTACAACCCACCGGCGCGCCACGGCAGCTGATGGCCGGCCTCGAGGAACGCTGGGAAAGCCTGTCGGAGACCGTGGACGACCTAAGAGTCCGTTTCGGTCGCCATGCCGTGGAGCCCGCCCGGCTTCGAAGTGGGGAATCCGATCCAGCCCACGACGCACGAGACTGAAGTGCCCATATACGGCCGGCGTGGCGGAGTGTGAAGAATCCGGGCTAGCGCCAGGGTGTATCGGTAGGAGTGACCGGCTCCGGAAGCATGGTCTCGCCCATGAGGTGGCGGTCCACCGCCGCAGCGCAACTCCTACCCTCGGCGATGGCCCAGACGATCAGCGACTGGCCGCGACCCATATCACCTGCCACGAAAACCCCTTCGGCATTCGTGGCCCATCGACTGTCGCGAGCCACGTTCCCCCGATCGGTCATATCCACGCCCAGCTGCTCCAGCATGGGCGATCGATCCGGGCCGGCGAATCCCAGCGACAGCAGCACCAGGTCGGCGGCGTACTCCTCGCCGGAACCGTCCACTCGCTCGAACGCCGGCCGGCCGTCACGGGAGGTCATGTCGACCCGGTGGGTCCTCAGCGCGGTCACATGTCCTGCGGAGTCGCCCACGAACTCCTCCGTATTGATGGCGAACTCACGCTGCCCGCCCTCCTCGTGGGCGGCCGATACCCGATACATGAGGGGCCAGGTCGGCCACGGGGTCGCACCGGCCCGTTGATCGGGAGGCCGGGGCATGATCTCGAATTGGTGCACCGATGCGGCCCCCTGACGGTGGGCGGTTCCCAGGCAGTCCGCGCCGGTGTCGCCGCCCCCGATGATGATCACCCGTTTGCCCCGGGCGGAGATGGGGGTTGCAGATAGGTCGCCCGCTCGCATCCGGTTGGACGGCGTCAGGTACTCCATCGCCTGGTGAATGCCGTCCAGATCCCGACCTGCGATCGGCAGGTCACGGGCCAGGGTGGCGCCACCGGCCAGTATCACGGCGTCAAACTCGTCCCGGAGCCGGTCAGCGGTCGGGTCGACCCCTACCTCGGCGTTCACTCGGAACCGGGTGCCCTCGGTCTCCATCTGGGCCAGGCGCCGATCCAGGAACCGCTTCTCCATCTTGAAGTCGGGAATGCCGTAGCGGAGCAGGCCGCCGACACGGTCATCCCGCTCGAACACGGTGACGGCGTGGCCGGCCCGGGTGAGCTGCTGCGCCGCCGCCAACCCCGCCGGTCCGGATCCGACCACCGCCACACTGCGATAGGTCACCGTGGTGGGCATCAGCGGAGTCACCCATCCTTCGTCCCAGGCCTTCTCTACGATCTCCAGCTCGATCTGCTCGATGGTCACCGGGTCGGAGTTGATGCCGAGCACGCAGGCCGCCTCGCAGGGCGCCGGGCACAACCGTCCGGTGAACTCCGGGAAGTTGTTGGTGGCGTGCAGCCTGTCGATGGCCTGGCGCCAGCCATCGCGGTAGACCAGGTCGTTCCAGTCGGGGATCAGGTTGCCGAGCGGGCAGCCGCCGACGCAGAAGGGGATGCCGCAGTCCATGCAGCGGGAAGCCTGATCCCGGACCTGGGTAACGGGGAAGTCCTCGTATACCTCGTTCCAGTCGAGCACGCGGAGTTCTACGGGACGGCGTGCCGGGGATCGGCGCCCGTGCTTGAGAAAGCCCCGCACATCACCCATGGGCCGACGCCATGATCGCATCGAGCACCGGCTCGCCGGTCCGTTCGGCCTCTCGTACCGCTTCCCGCACCCGTTTGTAGTCGTCCGGCATCACCTTGACGAAGCGCCGCACCTCGTGGTCCCATCGATCCAGTATCCGGGCGGCAACGGCGGAATCCGTTTCCCTGAGGTGGGCGGTCAGCGTCCCATGCAAGAAGTCCAGATCGTCCTCACCGAGCGGGTCGAGCGACACCATCTCGGTGTTGACCTGGCCGGGGAAGGCGCCTTCCCGGTCGTAGACGTAGGCGATCCCGCCCGACATGCCCGCAGCGAAGTTGCGGCCCGTGCGGCCCAGGATCACCGCTCGCCCACCGGTCATGTACTCGCAACCGTGGTCCCCGACCCCTTCCACCACGGCCACCGCGCCCGAGTTGCGGACGCAGAAGCGCTCCCCCACCACGCCCCGCAGGAACATCTCTCCCGAGGTCGCACCGTAGAGGATTACGTTCCCGGCAATGATGTTCTCCTCGGCAACGAGGGGGGCCTCGGGCGGGGGCGTGACCACGATACGACCTCCCGACAGGCCCTTGCCGACATAGTCGTTGGCGCTCCCGACGAGCCTCAGGGTGACGCCCTTGGGGAGAAAGGCGCCGAAGCTCATGCCGGCCATGCCACTGAAGTTCACTGTGATGGAGTCATCAGGGAGCCCGGCCGCTCCGTAACGGCTGGTGACGTGGTAGCCGAGCAGGGTTCCCACCGCGCGGTTCACGTTGCGGATCGGCAGGTCCAGGGTCATCGGGGGGCCGCCGCCCAGGGTACCTCCCGCAAGCTGGATGACCGTCTGGTCGAGGGCTTGGGCGAGGCCGTGGTCCTGCTCGGTGGTCTGCCTCCTCGCCTGGCCGGGGGCCAGTTCGGGTACGTGGAAGATCGGGGAGAGGTCGAGACCGTCGCCCTTCCAGTGGTCCACGGCGTCGTGCACGTCGAGCAACTCGGCATGGCCGATGGCCTCGTCCAGGCTGCGGAAGCCCAACTCGGCGAGCAGTTCCCTCACCTGCTCGGCGACGAAGCGCATGAAGTTGACGATGAAACGGGCCTTCCCGTTGAAGCGTTCGCGCAGCACCGGGTTCTGGGTGGCCACCCCCACCGGGCATGTGTCGAGGTGGCAGACCCGCATCATGATGCAACCCGAGACCACCAGCGGCGCGGTGGCGAATCCGTACTCGTCGGCGCCCAGCAGCGCGGCGATCATCACGTCCCGGCCGGTCTTCAGCTGCCCGTCCGCCTGTACCACGATCCGGTCCCTCAAACCGTTCAGCAACAGCGTCTGCTGCGTTTCGGCCAGACCGATCTCCCAAGGTCCGCCGGCATGCTTGATGGACGTCAGTGGGGAGGCCCCGGTCCCGCCGTCGTGCCCGGAGATGAGAACTACGTCGGCCTTCGCCTTGGCGACCCCGGCCGCCACGGTCCCGACACCCATCTGGGCCACGAGCTTGACGTGAATCCTCGCCTCCGGGTTGGAGTTCTTGAGGTCATGGATGAGCTGCTTGATGTCCTCTATCGAGTAGATGTCGTGATGGGGCGGGGGCGATATGAGCCCCACACCGGGCGTGGACATCCGGGTCTCGGCGATCCACGGATAGACCTTGTATCCGGGGAGCTGGCCTCCCTCCCCCGGCTTGGCCCCCTGGGCCATCTTGATCTGGAGATCGTCGGCGTTCACCAGGTACTCGGAGGTGACACCGAACCGGCCCGAAGCCACCTGCTTGACCGCGCTGCGCCGTAGGTCGCCGTTGGGGTCCGGGATGTTGCGGGCAGGGTCCTCACCGCCCTCTCCGGTGTTGGACTTGCCGCCGATCCTGTTCATGGCGATGGCGAGGGTCTCGTGCGCCTCCTTCGAGATGGAGCCGTAGGACATGGCGCCTGTGGTGAACCGCTTCATTATCTCCGACGCCGGCTCCACCTCTTCGATGGGTACCGGAGTACGTTCCCCCGTCTTGAACCGGAAGAGGCCCCGGAGAGTGCCCAGCCGTTCCGCCCTCTCGTCCACGAGACGGGCGTACTCGTTGAACAGGTCGTAGCGACCCGCTCGCGTCGCGTGCTGGAGCTTGTACACCGTCTCCGGATTGAACAGGTGGTACTCCCCCTCCCGCCGCCACTGGTACTCGCCCCCTCCGTCCAGGTCGCGGTGGGCGATCTCGCCGGGGTTGTCAGCGAACGCGCTGTGGTGACGGTGGATCGCCTCGGCCGCGATCACGTCGAGTCCGATACCCCCGATGCGGCTCACGGTCCCGGTGAAGTAAGGGTCGATCACCTCGGCGCCGATCCCCACGGCCTCGAAGATCTGTGCCCCGATGTACGAGGCGACGGTCGAGATGCCCATCTTCGACATCACCTTCAGGATTCCCTTGATGGCCGCCTTCGCGTAGTTGGCATGCGCCTTGGCGGGGTCCATCCCGGCCAGACCGTGACTGCCACCCTTGATCATGTGGGAGATGGCGGCGAAGGCCATGTAGGGGTTGACGGCCGTGGCGCCGTACCCCAGCAGGAGGCACAGGTGATGGACTTCCCTGGCGTCCCCGGTCTCGACGATCAGGCCGATCCGGGTGCGGTTCCTGGTGCGGATCAGGTGATGGTGAACGGCGGCCGTCACGAGGAGTGAGGGAATCGGGACCCGGTCCGGGCCCACGTCCCGGTCGGACAGCACTATCGCCCACACGCCGGACTCGATCAATCGGTCGACCTCGGCGCACACCCCTTCGAGGGCTTGGCGCAGGGAGTCGCCCCCACCCTCGGGGCTGAAGTGGCATCTCACAACTGCAGCCGTCCCCCGCACTGCGGGAACCTCGTCCATGCGGAGAAGCGAGGCGAGCTGCCCGTTGTCTATCACGGGACTGTCGAGCTCGATCATGTTGCAGGAGTAGGGCCCCGGACGGAACAGGTTGGACTCCGGACCGATGGTCGTCCGCATCGAGGTCACCAACTTCTCCCGGATGGCGTCCAGCGGTGGATTGGTCACCTGGGCGAACAGTTGCTTGAAATAGTCGAACAAGAGGCGGCTGCGGTCGGACAGCACCGCGGGCGGCGTGTCGGTGCCCATCGATCCGAGCGCCTCCTCTCCTCCGGCTGCCATGGGCGCGATCAGCATCTTCAGTTCTTCGTGGGTGTAGCCGAAGGCTCGGAGCCGCTCCAATACCGGAAAGTCGCAACGCTCATCCGCGGTTACCTCGGGAAGCTCCCCGAGCCGGACCAGGCCCTCCCCCAGCCAGGCGGTGTAGGGCCGAGCCGTCGCCAACTCTCTCTTTATCTCCACGTCACGGACGATGCGGCCCCTGACGGTGTCCACCAGGAACATCCTCCCGGGGCGAAGCCGGCCCTTCTCCACGATGCGGGACTGGGGAACGTCGGTGACGCCCACCTCCGAGGCCATGACCACCAGATCATCATCGCTGACCCAGTAGCGGGACGGACGCAGCCCGTTGCGATCGAGCACCGCGCCGATCTGCCGCCCGTCGGTGAAGGCGATCGACGCCGGGCCGTCCCAGGGTTCCATTAGGGAGGCGTGATAGCGGTAGAAGTCCCGCACGGCCGGGTCCATGCTCTCGTGCTTCTCCCACGGCTCGGGGATCATCATCAGGACCGCCTCGGGCAGCGAGTACCCGCCCATGTACAGCAGTTCCAGCACCTCGTCGAAACCAGCCGTGTCGGAAACACCCGGGGTGCAGACCGGGAATACCCGTTCGAGGTCCGGAATCAGGTCGGTGGCCAGGAGGCTCTCGCGGGCTCTCATGAAATTGCGGTTGCCCTGGATGGTGTTGATCTCGCCGTTGTGGGCGATCATCCGGTAGGGATGGGCCAGAGGCCACATCGGGAAGGTGTTGGTCGAGAAACGAGCGTGGACAAGAGCGATGGCGCTCTCGACCCGGTCGTCGTGAAGGTCGATGAAGAAGTCGGGCAGCTGCAACCCGGTGAGCATGCCCTTGTAAATGAGGGTCCTGGCAGACAGGCTCGCGAGGTATACACCCTCATGCATGGTGGGGGCCCCGCCGATCGCCTCTCGCGGACGCCGGTTGCCCGGCACCAGACGCACCTCGTGTTCGATCCGCTTCCGCACCACATAGGCTCGCCGTTCCAGAGCCATCCCGGAAGAGCCCCGCCCATCGATGAACACCTGCCACATGGCCGGCATCGTCCTCCGGGCATCATGTCCTATGACGGACGGGTCGGTCTGTACCTCGCGCCAGCCGAGTACCTCGAGACCCTCGTCGGCCACGATCTGATCGACTTCCCGGATCACCGCTCCGGTCAGATCCGCCCTGTCGGCAAACAAGGCGATACCCGTCGCGTAGCGCCCGACCGGCGGCAGCTTGAAAGGAACGGCGGCCCGCAGGAAACGATCGGGGACCTGCAGCAGGATGCCTGCACCGTCTCCGGTGTCAGGGTCGGACCCCGTCGCGCCGCGATGCGTCATGTTCTCCGCCGCCCCCATCGCCAACGCGACGAGATGATGGCTGCGCTTCCCCTTCAGGTCCGCGACGAAGTTGACACCGCAAGAGTCGTGCTCGAATTCGCTCCGGTACAGGCCGGGCATCAACTTCTTCTCCCCCATCGCATCCTGATGACGAATCCTCCGGCAGTGTCGGGAGGGTGTCGGTCGGTCGCGTAGCCAACCAGGACGGCCTCCTCGAGCGGACGACCGAATCCGTCATGCTAGGCGGGTACCCAAGAATGTCCAGTTGGCCCATGGCCGGCAACGGAACCCCAGGGTAGAGGGCGTCGCGAGCCAACTCATCCCCATCTTCCGGCACCCTCCTACACAGCCGCTGGGATCCGACCCGAATCGCCTGGACCTCCCGAACTGATAGCTTGGGGGTTATGCCAGTGATAGTCGTTGGTGCGGACACCCCTGTCGGCGATGCCATCATCTCGACGGTCTGCCGGTCGGCAGCCGAGGTCCGAGCCTTCATCACCCGTGACGCTGACGCGGACCGCCTCAAGGAACGAGGCGTGAAGGTCGCAATGGGGGACGTTTCCGACAGCTCCCACGTGGAAGCGGCGGCGCTCTACTGCTTCTGCGCCGTCCTGGTGACCGAGGCGGCCTATGACGACCGCGACCGGGCCTTCTCCCAACACCCGGATGACGTCCTGGCCGGATGGGCCCAGGCAGCCCGCAACGCCGGGGTAAGGCGGGTGATTTGGGTAGGGACGGAACACCGGAAGGAGCCGTATCCGGATTCCGTTGGCGAGGTCGCAACAGTGATCGTGGAGGGCGACCTGGACGGCGCGGCCCGAGCAGTGGGCGAACTCGAGGAGGCCGCAAGCCTCAGTTGATTCAGTGGTCAGTATAAACTAACGTTAACTGGTGCCTTACCGCTAACTCCTGGCCAGGACTTCGCCCATTGCCGCCGGGGCGTCGGGATGGGTGCTGGCATGCGGCGCGACCCGCAGCATCCCGGCCCGCTGGGTGACAGAGAAGCCTTCTGCGGCGAGGCGGTCGAAAGCGTCCGCAGACGACTCCCCTGCCGGACGAAAACTGACGATGCCGCTGCGCTCTTCATCCGTCCGCCACGGACTCAATACTCGGGCGCCCGCTCGGCGAACTTCCTCCTCCACCGCACGGGATCGGGCAATGACCGTCGCCTCCACCTCTTCAATCGAGACCGTCTCCAGGACTCGTAGCGACTCGCAGAGGGCTGCGACCGCGGTGAAGCCCGCGCTCCCCATGACGAACCGGTCGGCGCCCTCGAGGGGCGGATGAGGGAGCGGAGCGGTGGTATCGAACGGATTTTCGACCCCCAGCCACCCCGTCAGGGCAGGCCGGAGCCGCTCCAGAGCCCGCTCGGATACGGCGAGCAGGCCGGCTCCTCCCCCGGCTCGGAGCCACTTGTGACCGCCCGCCACCATTACATCCACCCCGTCCATGCCGAATCTGAGGGCGCCCATGCCTTGAACCGCATCGACCACCAGGAGCGCCCTTCCGGCCGCCTCCCGGATGGCGGACAGGTCACATCGGTAGCCGGTCCGGTAGTCGACGAAGCTGAGCGCCACCGCCGTGGTGCGGGCATCAACCGCCTGCGCCACCAGATCGGACGTGAGCCGTCCCCCTGGAACCGGGAACGTTCTCAATTCGATGCGCCCTGCATCGGCGGCCCGCACCCAGGGATACAGGTTGGCCGGAAACTCGGTCTCCGGTACCACCACCGACCCGCCGGCCAGGCCGAAGGCAACCGCGAACAGGCCCGCGGAAGTGCTGGGCACCAGGGTCACCTGCCCGGTAGGGACACCCACCAATCGGCCGCCGAGGCGGCGCGCCGTCTCGACCCGATCCATCACCATCGGTACCAGCCTGCCCTGGCCGCCCGACATGGCATCGGCCATCTCTCTGAGGCCGGCCCGGGCAGGGATCGACATGGCGCCGATCGAGGCGAAGTCCATGTAACCGAAAGGCTCGTCGAACTGATCGAGAAAAGACTGCGCAAGCGCCATTGCCCGCTGAGGGTAGGAGGGCACTGAAAAATGTCCAGTTGGCCCGATATCCGACAACACGAGGCCGGGTCAAAGCGTCGCCGGCCAACCGATGCCCGTCTTTTGAGCACCCTCCTGGCGATCCGGGCTTCCAACGGCGCCCGGCGGTCCCGGATGGCGTCACCAATAGGAGCCTATACGCGTGAGTTGACACTCAGGCGTACTGTTCTGCAGCGACCATTTGCGTTCCCGCCGAGGGCGGTTCCGTCTGACGATGGTTGTTTGTATTGCGCGCTACACCGGGTTGATGCCCCTCCCGGCCCCGAACCGGGAAGGCCCGGGCGCATATGTTCTTGGCCGCGTTGACATCGCGGCACATTCAGAGCCGGCGACTCCCGCACCTGTACTCCCTGACACCGAGGGGCATGGCCTGGCGGTGCCCACATGCGGAGCAGTCGGTGGTGGTGTTGGCGGGGTTCACCTTCAGATACCGGATACCAGCTTTCGCGGCTTTGTGTTCCAATATGAGATCGAAGGCGTCCCACCGCTGTTCCGACATCTTCTTCGAGAACCTGCGGGACCGGAGCTCCCGGCCACGTTGAGGTCTTCGACGGCTATCCCGTCGTAGGAGCTGACGAGGCGGTGGGCTAGGCGGAAGTCGGCCTGGCGGGCGCGTTCGGATTCTCGTCTCCATGCTTTGGCCAGCGCGTTCCGTTTCTTGACCCGTGAGCGGGATCCTCTCTTGGCGCGGGACAGGGCGCGTTGGCGTCTCTTGATATCTGCTAGGTCTGGGGTGCGGGCCGTGACGATGGTCCCGTCGGAGAGGACCAACCGGCCGGCGAGGCCCTTGTCCGCTCCCACCGGATTCATGGGCTCTCCGGTGGGGTCTGGGATGTGGGGGTGGCGGAACACCGCATGTAGTTCCACCCGAAGGGGAGTGCGGACTATCCGCAGCTCCACCAGCGCGCCGTTGTTGAGCGCGGAGCGGAGACGACCATGGCGGTCTGCGAAACGGACCGCTGGGACTCCTTTGACGCGGAGCCTCCACCATCTGCCCTCCCCGGGTTCGGAAAGCATCGACGCCGACGCGTCTGGTATTTCGATGCTCCGCCAACGGTGCCGGGACTTGAAACGGGGATAGCCCGGCGCCTTGCCGGTCTTGCATCGGTCGTAGAACGCTTTGGTGGCACGGTCGAAACGGCAGATCACTCCCCGACCGACCCTGGCGTCGAGGCCGGTCCACCGAACGTCCTCGCCCCTCACCTGAGTGAACATCTTGAACAGGTCATAGCGGGACCTGTTCAGTTCCGGGGGGAAGCCCCGGTCGTCACCTGGGTTGTGTTCCCTCCACCGGGCGTAAGTGCCCTTCCAGGACTCCAACAGAGCGTTGTACATCTCAGCCGACCAGCCCAAGATCTCGTCAATACGGCGATGCTGGGCTGGTGAACACTTCGCCGTCAACCGCAGAGTTACGACCTGACTACCCATTGGTTTCTGACAATACGGGACATGTGTGATATGTCAGTAGCGTCTCCCCCTTATCAACCCACGCGTATAAGCCCCGATACAATCCGCGACCGGGCGCCGACTACACAGGACGTACATGAATCCCATCCTGACCGACGCGGATCAGGCCATGCTGCACGGAGAGGGCAGCGGGGCACAGGCCCTCGCCATGCGCGTGCTGGTGGGCATGGCCCGCGCCACCGGCGCCCGGCGGATGATCGACATCTCCGGCGCCCACATCGACGGCACGCTGTATCTCGGACGGGCCAGCCTCAACTTCGCCACCCGATTGCGTGACGAGGGTGGCAGGGTGGCCGTACCCAGCACCCTCAACGTCTCCTCGCTCGATCTGCTCCATCCCGATCTGTTCCTAGGGGACGACCCGACCCGCGATGCCGCCCTCACCATGATGAGGGCATACCTCGACATGGGCGCCTCCCCCACCTGGACATGCGCCCCCTACCAGCTGGCGGATCGTCCCGGCTTCGGTGATCGCGTCGCGTGGGGGGAGTCGAACGCCATCGTGTTCGCCAACTCGGTGCTCGGCGCCCGGACACCCCGGTTCGGCGACTTCGCCGACATGGCCGCCGCCGTGACCGGCCGGGCCCCGGAGTTCGGCCTCTATCTGGACCAGCACCGCCGTGCCCGCGTCCGGATCGACGTCTCCGGGATAGCGGAAGAAGCGTGGCTCACCGACGAGTTCTTCGCCGTGCTGGGTTTCCTGATCGGAAGCGAGGCCGGATCCGAGGTCCCCGCCATCACCGGCATCGAATCGGCCACGGAGGATCAGCTCAAAGTCCTGGGCGCCGGGGCGGCCACCTCGGGAGCGGTCGGCATGATCCATGTGGTCGGGATCACACCCGAGGCGCCCACCCTGGCGAGCGCCACAGGCGGCATCGAGCCTCGCCTGGTGAGGGTTACTGCGGACACGATCACCCGGGCCTACCGGGCCCTGTCGAGCACCGACGGGGAGAACCTCCACACGGTGAACCTGGGAACACCCCACTACTCGGCCCGCCAGATCGCCCGGCTCCAGGACCTGCTAGCCGGTCGCCGGGTCCACCCTGAAGTAAGTCTCTACGTGAACACGGGAAGGGACGTGCTGGCTTCGTCCTCCGGGAACGTGAAGCGCCTGGAGGAGGCGGGGGTGGTCTTCGTGGTGGATACCTGCACCTACGTGACCCCTATCCTCCCCGCCGGTCGGGGTGTAGCCATGACCGACTCCGCCAAGTGGGCCTACTACGCACCCGGCAACCTCGGCGTCGATGTGGTGTTCGGTTCCACCGCCGACTGCGTGGAGTCCGCGGTCGGGGGCCGGGTGATCAGGGAGAAGCGGCCGTGGTGAGCGTCGCAGCCACTCCCATCGTTCCGGGCATCGCCGAGGGTCCGAGCCTGGTTCTCGACCAACCCCTGAGCTGGTGGGGCGGGATCGATCCCCTGGACGGAACCATCATCGACGCTCACCATCCCCAGCGCGGGCAACCAACGGCCGGCCGGGTCCTCATCCTCCCCGGGGGTAGGGGGTCATCGGGTGGCTCCGCGGTGCTTGCCGAGTCGATGCGACTCAGGACCGCGCCCGCCGCGCTGGTGCTCGGGGAAGTCGACCCGATCCTGGTGGTGGGGGTGATGGTGGGCGCGGAACTCTATCCGGACCGGAACTGCCCGCTGGTGGTGGCCGGTGAGGGTTACGACCTCCTGGTCTCGAGCCGCACCACTCGCATCCGGAGCGACGGAAGGATCGAGCAGTACTGATCCCTGCTACCGCCGATGGATCAGCTACCGCCCCGCCCGGGGCGCCCGGCGGGCCCGCTCCATGACCCGGAAGGGGATCCGGGACACTTCATCATCCTCTACATAGATCGCAAAGGAGTAGCCGCCCGGCTTGGGGAACACCAGGTTGTTGAACGTGAAGGCCCGGGTCATCCCCATCCCCGCTCCGGGGAGACGCCTGACCGGTGGACGGACCTGGATCGTCCGGGAGAATCGGCTGCTGCCGAGGAGACTCCGGCCATCCTCGTCCATCAGGTCCACCGACAGCTTGAAGGAGTCCGCGAAGGGCCATGGTACGCGTAGCCGGATTCCGACTCCCACGGAGGGATGGCGAGCCGGAAAGGACTCCACGTAAAGCAATTCCCAGCCCCCACCCAGGATGTAGAGCTTGCCACCCACCGCCTGAACCGCGTCCGCCAACATGGCGAACTCCACGCTCGGCGAGGGGTCGAGCGACGCCTCCAAGGAATCCATCCCTCCTACTCTAGAAGGGTGCTGAAAAGGTCCGTACAAAGGGATTCGCTCGCCAGCCCGCAACTCTCGAACAGATAGTTTGCCAACGAGTGAACGCCCGACCCGTTCACCCCCTGCCGGCGCGGTTCCTGCGGGAGGAACCCTCCTGGTCGTGAGGCGCCTCGCCCTCGGTCTGATGCTGTTCATAACCGCGTGCGGATCGCCGGAACCGGACATCGCCTCGGACCCCTTCGACGCTATCGCCCAGCTGCGGGGCCGGGTCTGCGATCGGGACATGGTCGGCTCGGCGGTGGTCATCGACCGGCACTACCTGGTGACGGTGGCGCACAACGTGGCCGGATCGGAAGGCGGCCTGAGCGTCACCTTCGAGGACGGCTCGGAGCACGACGCCATCCTGGTGGGCATCGACTTCGACAGGGACCTGGCCCTGCTGCGGGCGCCGTCCGTGGACCGACCCATCCTCACCGTGGCCCGAGCCGTAGCCGGAGAGGGCGGGCGCCTGATCCGGCTCCGCGCCGATCAGCAACGGGCCGAGGTTCCGTTCGCCGACGCCGATCTGATCGTCGCCGTAGGTCGGAACATCTACGACGAGGAGAGTTCCGTACGTCGGGATAACGTCCGGGTTAGCGCCCCTGCCGGGGCCGGTTACTCGGGCGGGCCGCTGCTCAACCACCAGGACCAGATGATCGGAGTGGTCTACGCCGCCGCCCAGATCGATGAGATGACCTACGCCACCGCTTCGCGGGAGATCGACATCTTCCTGGAGTCGATCGACTCCACCACCGAATCCCCCTCGGGTCGCTGCCCGCGCTGAACAACGCGACCGGATTGCACGCGCCACCGTTAACCGTGATTCTTCGTGTCTCCGACACACGACATGCGCCAGACACCTAAGGCCTCACATTGCCGGCAGCCTCCCTTCACGCCCGCGGATGAAGCTCGTGCCCAGACGCAATCAGACCTAGAGAATGGCCATAACCCCAGGTCAGGAGCCCAATGCCCCCACTCCGCCCACCCCCACCAGCCCCGATCCATGCAGGACCGGGGTTAGGATGATCGGCGCGTGCCCACCCGCCTCCCCTCCTCCTACCGGCTCCCCCGGATAATCCTTCTCTCCTACATCGCTACGTTGTCGACCGGCATCGGCGTCATCTTCTCGCTCCTGGCCGTCATCCAGGACCGGTACGGGTTTCCCACCTGGTCCCTGGGCCTGCTCGCCGGCATACCCTTCGCAATGACCCTGTTCGGCAACATCTGGCTGACCCCGCTGGCCGACCGGGGCTGGGAGCGCCGCCTGATCACCCTGGGTTGCCTCCTGCTGGTGCTGTCGCTGCTCTGGATGGTCTTCGCGGTGGCGCTCTGGCAATGGGTTGCGGCGCGGGCGCTCATGGGCATCGCGGAGGGCGTCTCCGTGGGAGCGGCGCGCCGGGTGATTCTGAGCTGGTCTCCGGACCGCCATGGACAAGCACTGAGCTCGCTGATGGTGGCGATGCTGGGCGGGATCCTGATCGGGCCCGTGCTCGGAGGGGTGCTGAACGAGTTCGGCTGGGCCCTCCCCTTCCTGGTGCCCGCCGCGGCGGGAGTGGTCGTGCTTCTGGCCCTGCCGGCGGTCCGGCCCGGAGAATACGAGCGGCCGACCATCCGGCTCAGCCGCCGCCGGCTGACCGCCCTGCCGGGCCTCCTGTCCGGGCTGCTGCTGGCCGCCTCCAACTGGCTCTACATCGGCGTAATCGATGCGATCTGGTCTCGGTACATGACCGACCTCGGGGCCCGTCCGTGGCTGATCGGTGTCGGATTTCTGGTGATATCCCTTCCCGCCATCGTGCTCACCCCTATCAGCGGCCGGTTGGCGGACCGAGTGAACCCGATCCGGCTGGCCCTGGTGTCGGCGGTGGTCGGACTGCCCCTCCTGGCAGGCTACGGGCTGGTGTCGGCAGTGCTTCCCCTCCTGGCGGTAGGCGCTCTGCACGCCGCCTGCTGGTCCTTCGTGACCCTCCCTGGTCAGGCAGCCGTGGCCAGGGCCGCGCCCGCCAGCCAGGCGGCCGAAGCGCAGGGCCTCGTGGAGGCGTACGGGTTCGTGCTGGCTGCCGCGGGCGCCTTCGCCGCCGCGCCCATCTACGAAGCCGCCGGACCGAGATCCCTCTTCCTGATAACCGCGGCTGCAGTGGCGTTGACCCCGCTGGTGGTGTTCCTGCGCCGGTCGAGGTGGCAGACCGCCTTCTGATGCATGGTCGCCTGTGCGTGGGTACGCCGGTGCCTGGATTGAGGCAGTACGGTATCCTCTCCGCTTCTGTTCGAGGCGACTGCCTACGCGGCGAGGAGCGAAGACTTGGGTTACCGGATCTGGTTCGAGCGTAGGGTGACGCCGGAACTGATCCCGTTCGTGCCCCCGTCCGTCGACATGCTGGGTCCGGGACGGGACGACGACCCTCTGGCCGGGATCTCGACCGCCCGGGCCGCAATCGCCGCTCGGCACGATTACGACGACACCCTCTTCGATCGGGCCCCCGACCTGCTGGGTGTGTTCCGCACCGGCATCGGCTACGACACGGTCGATCTGGAAGCAGCCACCCGCCGCGGGATCGCGGCGTGCAATGTCCCCCAGGGCCCGACGGTTCCTACTGCCGAGCACTCCGTAGCCCTCCTCCTGGCCGCCGCCAAGCAACTAGTCCGGTCGAGTGACCGGCTCCGGGCAGGTGCCGGCAACTACTTCTCGAAGAACGGCGCGATGGAACTGGACGGGAAGACCCTCGGCCTGGTGGGATTCGGGAGGATCGCCCGCAGGGTCGGTGCGGTAGGACTGGCCCTGGGTATGGAAGTCCTGGCCCACGACCCCTACCTGCCTGACGAAGCGTTTCCGGCGGAAGTGGAACGCGCCCGAACGCTGGAGGAACTCCTGGGGCGGAGCGATGCCATCTCGGTTCACATCCCGATGAGCGCCGACAACTCCCGAATGTTCAACGCCGGTACCTTCGCCGCCATGAAGAAGGGGGCAGTGTTCGTGAACGCCGCCCGGGGAGGACTGGTCGACCACGATGCCCTGATCGGCGCCCTGGACAGCGGGCACCTCTCGGGTGCCGGGCTGGACGTCACCGACCCCGAACCCCTAGCGCCCGATCATCCGTTACTCCACCGTACGGACGTGATAGTGACGCCCCACGTGGCCTCGGCTACCCCGGAGGCCCGGGAGCGCATGTTCAGCGGGGCCGTTCGCCAGGCTCTCATGGTGCTGGACGGGCAGCGACCGCCCCATCTCCTCAACCCGGACGCCTGGCCCGGCGTACTCGGCCGTCTTGCCGCCGCCCGGTGAAGCGAGACCTGCTCGCATGACAGGATCAAGCCCCTACTGGACAACGCCTGTGGGCTCGAAGTGCCTGATACATGGCGGAGTGTCGGGGACAAAGAGAATCAGGACTAGGAGGGCGTGATGGGACGATTCGGCGGCAAGGTCGCGCTGGTAACCGGTAGCACCCAGGGCCTGGGCGAGGCGATCGCCGCCCGGCTGGTGGACGAGGGCCTGTCGGGGCTCGTCGTGACCGGGCGGGACGAGGAGAGGGGCGCAGCGGTGGCCGCCCGCCTGAACGACGCCGGGTGCCGGACGGTGTTCACGGCCGCCGACCTGGCCGATCCCGGTGCGGTCGGGAACCTGATCGACGTAACCGACCGGGAGTTCGGGCGGATCGACGTTCTGGTCAACGCTGCCGGCGATACGCGCCGCGGCACGGTCGGGGACACCACCGTCGAGCTGTTCGATCAGCTCATGGCGGTCAACGTCCGAGCCCCTTTCCTGCTCATGCAGGGCGCCATCCGCCTAATGCGCCGCGAGGGCATCGAAGGTTCGATCGTGAACATCGCCTCGGTGGCGGCCCACGGCGGTCCTCCCTACCTGACCATCTACTCCACCACCAAGGGCGCCCTGGTGACCCTCACCAAGAACGTGGCCAACTCGGTGCTCTGGGATCGGATCCGGGTCAACGTCATGAACATCGGATGGACGGACACGCCTGGCGAGCACGCCGTCAGATCCAGCTTCCATGGCGACGACCAACGATGGCTCGAGAAGGCCGAGGCCAGTCAGCCCTTCGGACGGCTTCTCAAGACCACCGAGGTGGCCAGGGCGGTGGCGTTCCTGGCGTCCGACGACTCGGGCATGATGACCGGAGCGGCGGTCGACTTCAACCAGGTCGTGGTCGGTTGCACAGCGGTCCAGCACCCGCCGCCCGACGAATGACAAGACCTGAACAGGCGGCCTGAGGACCGTTCTACAGGCTGAATAGGGGTGACCCGAGTTGCCAACCCATCGCGGCGCCACCCGCCGACAGCGCGAAGATCATCAGACCGGCACCGGCAATGGAGACGTTCTTCATGAACATGGCCACCTCGATCGGCCGGTGGCTCGGCTCGTCCGTCCAGAAATGGTGCACCAGCAACGCCGCGAGCAGGCAGTAGACGGCCAGCCCGAGCGCGGCCAGATCCATCCAGACGCCGAACAACACGCCCAAGCCGCCCGCCGCGATCAGCACACCCGAGACACGGACCACCATCCCGCCGGACGGCGCTCCCCTCGCCTCCGCATACCGGCCTGAACCCTCTGCGTCGGCCAGGTGTCCGATACCGGCTCCGATGAAGATCAGCGAGAAGAGGATCCGCCCGATCAGTACCAATGCTTCCATCCAACGACCTCCCTGTCCGGATTCGACACGTCGATAAAGGTAAGCACGATAGTGAGCAGTACGCCGAGCGGTACACTCCGCCGGGACGGAGTCGGGGATTGTCAGGCAAGATGGAGCGACCGAGAAAGGGCACGGCGACCTCGTCCTTCGGTTCGGGCCGGCGTGAGGGTCACGACTCCTCGGCCTTCTACGATCGCTTCCCGGCGCCCGACATCTCCGATGACGACCGGGTGGAACAAGCGCCGGGCTTCGACCAACCCCGCGCCATCGAAGGCGATAGCCGCGACATGCGCCACCTCCCCGACAACTGCGTCGCCCTGGTGGTCACCTCGCCTCCCTACTTCGTGGGTAAGGAGTACGAGCAGGCGGTAGCCGGTCGCCGTGTACCCGAGTCGTACATGGATTACCTGGGCCTCCTCCGGGACGTGTTCGCCGAGTGCGTGCGAGTCTTGGAACCGGGGGGACGGATGGCCGTCAACGTGGCGAACCTGGGACGCAAGCCCTACCGGAGCCTCAGCACGGACGTGACCGGCATCCTCCAGGACGATCTGGACCTCTTGTTGAGAGGCGAGATCATCTGGACCAAGGCCAAAGGCGCCGGCGGATCCTGTGCCTGGGGTTCGTGGCGGAGTCCGGCCAATCCGGTGCTCCGCGACCTGACCGAACGGGTGGTCGTGGCCAGCAAGGGCCGGTTTGACCGCGCCCTGTCCCCTGCTCAGAGGCAGGCCGCCGGCCTTCCCCACCGCTCCACGATCAGCCGGAATGAGTTCATGGAGGCGACGCTGGACGTCTGGGATATACGGCCCGAATCCGCCACCCAGGTCGGGCACCCGGCTCCCTTCCCGGTGGAGCTCCCGGCCCGGCTGATCCAGCTCTACACCTACCAGGACGACCTGGTGCTCGACCCGTTCATGGGTTCGGGCACCACCCTGGTGGCCGCGGCCTCCTCCAACCGCCGGGGCGTCGGCTACGACATAGATCCGGCTTACGTCGAGCTGGCCAGGGCACGCCTCGCCGACCCCGACTCTTCGGCCTTTCCACCACCGTTGCCTTCGGGTTGACCGGTCCCATGGACCGCCGCCCGCTATACGCCGCCATAGCGTCCATCGTGGGCTACAGCATCGGCCCGGTGCTGGTGCAGGTTTCCGATGCCTCGGCGCCCGTCTTCACGTTCTGGAGGGGTTGGTTGACCATGCTGGTGACCGCAACGGGTGCGGCCACCTTGCGGAGCCTCAACTCCCGCCGGAGAGGGCGGACTCCGGTGAGGGTTCCGACACGCTCCGGCGCCACCGGCAGGCACCCGGTGGGCGGCATTCGGACGGGCCGGTTCCCGCTCACCATCCGGTGGCGGGAGTGGTGGGCCCCCGTGGTGGCCGGGGTGCTCAACGGAGCATCCACCCTGGCCTTCATCCAAGCCGTCAAGCTGACCTCGGTAGCCGGAACCGTCCTCATCCTGCTCCTGAATCCGGTGCTGATCGCGCTCTGGGCCATCCCGCTTTTCGGTGAGCGGCCCGGCATCCGATTCCGACTGTGGACAGTGGTCGCCTTGATCGGAGCGGCCGTGGTCATCATGGGCGACTCGTCCGGCCCGGGTGGGGATCCGCTCGGAGTGGCGCTGGCCGTGGTTTCCGTGGTCCTCCTCGCCACACAGATGGTCGTGATCAAGGTGGGTCGGAGAACGCTCAATACGGCCCCCTTCCACATCGTCACGACCGTCTCCGGAGCGACGTTCGTTACGATCTTCGGCCTGCTGACCGGCCACAACTTCACAGAATTGACCCGGACCGACGTGCTCTGCGTACTCGGGGTTGTGGCGCTACCCGCCACCACGAGTTCCCTGCTGATGACCTGGGCCCTGCGCTGGCTCCCCGCCAATGTTCCGCCCCTGATTCACCTCCCCATCCCGTTCTTCGCCGGGACCCTGGCCTGGGTGATCCTGGACGAGGCGATGACCCTGAACCACCTGATCGGCGGAGCCGTGACCCTGGCTGGGGTAGCCGCCGCCCTCCTCAGCTCCTCCGGTCGGAGGCTGCTGACTGCCGGATCGGTTCCGGGACCTCCGGCGAAGCCAACCTCCTAGACGAGTAGTTCCAAGGGATCGGTCACTTGGTAGTTGGTAGTTAGTGTTGGATTATACTGGCCAATATAGGTTGTCCGCGGAACTCCTTGGAACCAACCCTTCTAGTCTTCGCGAGGAGGACTCTGCCGGAGACGTTTGGTCGCGGACCGGCGCCGCTTGGCTTCGAGCCGCCTCCGGTGGGCTGACCGGCCGGGCTTGGTAGCTCGCCGCATCGTTGGCTCGGGCGCCAGAGCGCCGTCGAGCAGCGCAGCCATCCGCCGCAATGCCTCCTGGCGGTTCCGCCACTGCGAGCGGTGGTCGTCGACCACGATCCGTAGCGTTCCCGACCGCATCCTCGCCCCGAGGCGGCGCTCGATACGCCGCTTCTCCTCATCGGTGAAGGACGAAGACCTGGTGATCGACAGGGTGAGACCGACCCTCGTGTTCGAGCGATTGGCGTGCTGGCCGCCCGGACCCGAAGCGGGACCGAAGTCCCACCTGAGCTCCCGAGCCGGCACGACCGGACCACGCCGGAGCCGGAGGTCACGATTGGATTCCGCTGCCATGCTGAACGAAACTACCCGCATGAACCTCAGACCTCCCAAACCTTGGGTGATGGCGGCCCGGCCCCGCACGCTGTGGGCCGCCGTGGCGCCGGTGATGGTGGGCGGTGGGTTGGCGATCGGGGACAGGGTCTTCCGCTTGGATGCGCTGCTGGCCACGGTCTTGTGCGCTCTCGCCCTGCAGATCGCCGCCAACTTCGCGAACGACGCCTCCGACGCCCACCGAGGGGCGGATCCGGAGACCCGGATCGGACCGACCCGGGTGGTGGCTTCGGGACTGCTCCCGGGCCGCCGGGTCTGGGCCGGCGTGGCGGTCATGTTCGGCGTCGCAGCGCTGTGCGGCATCTACATCGCCGCTATCACCAGTTGGGCTGTGTTGCTAGTTGGTGCGTTGGCCCTAGTTGCCACCGTGACGTACACGGGTGGTCCCTCCCCCTACGGGTACCGTGGCATGGGCGAGGCATCGGTGTTCGTGTTCTTCGGGCTGGTGGCCACGGTCGGAAGCCGATACGCCCACGACGGGACCATGCCTGCCGAGGCGTGGTTGCTGGCCGTACCGGTCGGCTTCACGGCGTCCGCCATCCTGGTGGCCAACAACATCCGCGACATCGACACCGACTCGATGGTCGGAAAACGAACCATGGCTGTGATCCTGGGCCGGTGCCGAGCCCAAGCGTTCTTCGTGGCGCTGGTAGGCGGTGCCTTCGGGCTGGCAGCCGTCGGAGCCTTACTCGGGCTGACCCCCCGATGGTCCGCCCTGGCACTACTGGCCGCTCCACTGGCCGTGCCCCTGGTCCGCACCATCCGATCCGACTCCGACGGTCCCGCCCTCATCCGGGTGCTCGAAGGAACCGCCCGGCTCCATCTCTTCGTAGGAGTCGGTCTCGCCATCGGCGCCGCGATCGGCTGATCGAGCCGCCCGGACTCAGGCGAGCAGGCACTCCCGGGACACGGCACGCGCCTCGTCCCGGGTTGCGACTATCCGATCGGCAGGTATTTCCCGCAGGACGTCCAGCGCCTCCAACGTGGTCGCCACCGGGTCCGGCAGCGCCATGACCACGCACGCGGTGTCGGACCGGGAGGCAACACCGATGAGCTGTTCGATCATCATGGCGGCACTGTCATCGATGTAGGTCGTATCCGAGAAGTCGAAGATGACCACCTCATGGTCCCCGATCTCGGCTCCGATCACACTCACCAGCCTGTTGGCAGACGAGACGGTGAAGCTGCCCCTGAGGGCCACCATTCCGACCCGAGCCGCGAACGGATCGGCAGTCCCCAACTCGCTGTCCTCGCCGAAGAAGGTCCGGTCGAGCAGCGGCACCGAGATGACGCTGTCCAGCTCCAGACGTTCCAGCTGGCGGGCGTGCGCCAGGCCACCGGCGATCAGGCCGATCGCCACCGCGGTGATCAGGTCCACCGAGACCGTGAGGACCAGCGTCATCAGCATGACAACCAGGTGCTGGGAATGCAGGTGGTGGATCCGGAGCAGCAGGCGCCGGTCCATTATGTCCCAGCCGACCTTCATCAGCACGCCTGCGAGTGCAGCCAGCGGGATGGGCTCGGCGTACCGCCCCAGTCCGAGGACCACGGCCAGCACAAACAGGGCTCTCAGCGCACCGGACACCCGGGTCGACCCGCCGGACCGTATGTTGATGACCGTCCCCATCGTGGCCCCGGCGCCGGGCAGCGCTCCGAACAGCCCCGCAACCATGTTGCCGATGCCCTGACCGATCATCTCCCGGTCGGGGTTGTGCTTCCGGCCCGTGAGGGAATCCGCCACCAGGGATGTCAACAAGCTGTCCACCGAGCCGAGGAGGGCCAGGATCAGCGCCGGCTGGAGGGCGGTCACGAGGAACCCGGCAGCCGGCATCTCCCACTGCAGGCCCGGCAGTCCGGTCGGGATCTCGCCTATCACCGGCGCGTCCGAGAACCAGAGAACCCCCAGGAGGGTGCCGGTGATCAGCGCCACGAGGGGGCCGGGCGCGTACCGGGACAACCGCCGCGGCCAGAGGAACCCGACCGCAAGCGTTACGACCGCGATGACCAGCGCGCTGGGGTTGAGGTTGGCGAGCGCATCCGGCAGGGCCCGGACCGCCCCGATGGCGCCGCCGGAGGCCGAGTCCGCTCCGAGAAACGGCATTACTTGGAGGATGATGACGATGACGCCGATGCCCGACATGAAACCGGACACCACCACATGGGGCGTGTAGGCAACGAACCGGCCGATCCTCGACAGGCCCAGCAGGATCTGGAGCAGACCCGCCAGCAGGACCACCGTAAGGGCTTCAGGGAGGGTGTCGGCGTGGGTAGTGAGAACCACCGCCATCGCCACCGCCATCGGCGCGGTCGGGCCGGAGATCTGGGAGGGTGTCCCTCCGAAGACTGCGGCGAAGAAACCCACCGCGATCGCGCCGTAGAGCCCGGCGGCAGGCCCCATGCCCGAGGCGATGCCGAAACCCAGCGAAACCGGCAGCGCCACCACCATGGAGGTGAGCCCGCCGAAGAAGTCCCCCCGAAGGGTATCGAGATCGTATTTCACAACTATTCGGCGCTGAGCATAGAAGCGTTGTCGCTCCACGGTCGGTTCTCATGGCCTGGCTCGAACCCATCGACCTAGGTGCCGGTCACAACTCGCTAAATCGCGGATGACCGGACCAAGACGCGAACGGTCCTTCGACCAGGTCTGAATGCCACGTCCGGCGCCTTGACGCCGACCGGTCTCGGGATCAGTTGCCCGCTAGTCCGAGGAAGACGACAAGGGCGCGCCCCAGCCTCGTCATGTCCTGGTCGGAGAGACGACCGACGCGCTTACGTACCCGCCATCGCGAACAACATGGTCTTGGCAACCCGTAACACCAGCGACTTCGGGCGGTTCCCAGGGCTCGAGGTCCTGAATCCGTGGAGATTCACTGCTACTAGAAGGTCTTGAGCGCGTCTGCTATTTCGGAGGCCACCAGGTCGGGCCGTTCCATAGGGACCAGGTGGTTCTGGCCCGCCATGTAGGTGGTGGTGGCGTTGGGGAGCGCCTCAGGCAGCAACGCGAGGGAGGGTCCCAGCTCGCCGGACCGGTCAGAGATAACGAGGCGCACCGGAATGGTCAGCTCGTCGAGGCGGGCGAACGCCCCGCATTCGGCGCCGACGGTGAACAGTTCCGCCTCGATCTCTCGACGGCACCGCAAGGCCAGCCCTTCCGGAACTTCCTCGAAGCCGTGGTCCACATAGGCCCGGAACGCCTCCGGGTGCCAGCGCTGGAACAACGGCTTGGCCAGGTAGCTCTCGATCAGCTCGTCTCGGGAACCGAAGACCGAGCGCCGACGAGCCGCTCCCTGAACCAGCGACAGTTCCGGGTCGCGCACGAAGGGAGGCGGGATGAGGACCGGCTCGATCAGCACCAGCCCGGTGAAGGTACCCGGGCGCAAGAACTCCGCCAATACCAGCACGGTTCCGCCCATCGAATGGCCCACTCCCACCACCGGCTCCAGCAGACGCCCCGCGCCCTCCAGGCTGCCGATCAGTTCGACCAGATCCCTCCCGAGCGTCCACCACGACGCCGGCAGTTCCAGTGACGGCGCTCGTCCGTGGCCGCGGATGTCCCATGCCAGCGCCGGCGCAGGTACGCCTTGATCCCGGAGGCTCGACACCACCGGCCTCCAGAGCTCCTTGCAGAATCCGTTTGCATGGGCCAGCAGGAGCAGCGCATCGCCCTCGCCCTCATGCCATTCCAGCGCTTCCCGATCCACGGAGGCTGGTCGATCTAGTGGTCTACGCGCCAGGGCTCGACCGCATCCGGGTCGACGCCGTAGCGAGCGATCGCCTCGGCCACCGCTCCCGGATCAACCCCTCCCGCCCCTGCCAGCTGAGAAAGGACCGCTACCACCACGTTCGGGCCGTCCACTTCGTAGAACCGGCGAAGTTCCGCCCGGGCATCGGAACGCCCGAAGCCGTCCGTGCCGAGCGCCGTGTAAGGACCGGGAATCCAGCGGGACACCTGATCAGGAACCGCCCGCATGTAGTCCGTCACCGCCACCACCGGACCGTCGACGGCGCTGAGACGCTCGGTGACCAGCGGGGTTCGGGGCGCCCGGTCGGGATGGAGACGGTTCCATCGCTCCACCGCGATGGCATCGTCCCGGAGCCGGCCGTAGGAGGTCACGCTCCATAGCTCCGCCCCCACCCCATAGCGTTCGGCCAACTCGTTGCGGGCCCACCGGGCGGCGCTGTGGCTCGGCCCGGAGAACAGGATCGTCGCCTGATGGGTCACGCCTTCGGGCACTCCGGCAAACCGGTACATCCCGTTGACGATCCCCTCCCTCACGCCGTCGGGCATGGCCGGCTGGGCATAGGTCTCGTTGTAGATCGTGATGTAGAAGATGATGTCGTCCTGATCGATGCACATGCGATGGAGGCCGTGCTCGACGATGACCGCAATCTCGTAGGCGAACGCCGGGTCGTAGCTGACCACGGCCGGGTTGGTCGAGGCCAGGATCAGGCTGTGCCCGTCCTGGTGCTGGAGGCCCTCCCCCGCCAGGGTGGTCCGGCCGGCGGTGCCTCCCATCAGGAAACCCCGAGCCCGGGCGTCAGCGGCCTGCCAGATGAGATCCCCCACGCGCTGGAACCCGAACATCGAGTAGAAGGTGAAGAAGGGGACGGTCATCACCCCGCGGTCGGCGTAGGAGGTGCCCGAAGCGATGAAGCTACACATCGACCCCGCCTCGGTGATGCCTTCCTCCAGGATCTGGCCGTCCTGGGACTCCTTGTAGGACAGGAGCAGCGCGGCGTCGATCGGCTCGTACTTCTGGCCTGCCGAGGCGTAGATCTTCAGCTCCCGGAACAGCCCGTCCATGCCGAAGGTGCGGGCCTCGTCGGGGACGATGGGCACCACCCGCTCCCCGAAGTCCTCGTCCCGGGTCAGACTCCGGAGCAACCGCACGAAGGCCATGGTGGTGGAAGCCTCGTGGGTGCCCGTGCCCGCATGGAA
>JAGWAN010000060.1:0-18994 GCA_021296345.1 Acidimicrobiia bacterium
CGAGCGCCTCCAGGAAGGCTCGGGCCCGCTCCGGGTTCCCGTCCAGTTGGGATCGCCAGGGTTCCATGACCGGGCGCCCTCCGGTCACCACCTCATCCAGACGGGACCAGGCTCCGGCGAACACCTCTTCCTTGGCTACGACCAGGCCCATCTCCCCGCCCGGACCCAGACGCTCGACGGTGTAGGGCGTGGCGGCATACCGGGCGCCGTCCCCCTCAAGCAGACCGATCCCGACCAACGCGTCCAGCAACGCCGCCAGGTTGGACGGATCCACCGCCAGTTCCTCCGCCAGGTCACCGATCGATCGAGGAACGGGCCCGAGAACGGAGAACACGCCGAGCCGATGAGCTGTAGTGATCGCCGCGGCAGGCTGGTAGCCGGTTACCAGCTCGATGAGCTTCCAGTCGGAGTCGATCATCGCTTCCTCAGCGACCGGTACAGGCGCCATCCGCGGAGCAGGGAGGAGATGGTGGACGGCTCAGCTTGCCGCGGACTACGGCCCAGGTCGGCGAGCACGGTCATCGCGGCGTTCCTGCCCGGCACGCCCGACAATCCCCCGCCGGGGAAGGTGCCGGCACCGGTCAGGTAGAGCCAGGGAACGGCGGTCCGGTAACCCCGGCCGGCGCCGGGCCGGAGCGAGAACATCTGGTCGATTGTCATGTCGATGTGGTTGGGATTCCCGAACCTGGCGCCGGTGCGTCTCTCCCAGTCAACGGGGCCGGCTACCCGCTTGTCTACGATCCGGTCCCTGAGCGACACAGCCGTGATGGCCTGGTAGCCGTCGATCAGCCGCTCCGCATGCGTCGACGCCGCCGACTCGGTCCACTTCCCATGCTTCAGGCGGGCAGGCACGAAGGTCGACAACCAGGCGACGCCGCCTCCTTCGGGAGCGGCCGAGGGGTCCAGGGCCGAGGGCGAGGCCCAGAGCATGGCCGGTTCCGATGGAAACAGGCCGGCGGCGATCTCGCCGAACGACCGAGCCATGGAGCCCGGGTGTTGCTGTAACAGCCAGATCGCCTCGGGGTGACCGAACAGACCGGGCTCGGCCTCGGCGGACAGCGCCAGATCCACCTTGAACTCGGCGACGTTGAGCGATCCGCTGGTCACCATCCGAGCCGCCTCGTCCAGTTCGGGTACGAGCTCGGCCATAAGCCGGCTGGTGCGTACCACATCGAGCGCCGAAACCACTAGGTCGAAGGTGTGGGTATCGCCCGGCGCGGTGGTGATCTTCGACTCAGCGCCGGACCGATCTACCGAAGCCACCGCAGTGGCCGTGCGGATCTTCCCGCCGGCCGACTCGAGGGCGCCGACCAACGCTTTGACGAGCTGGACCGAGCCCCCGATCGGGCGGCCCGCCCCGTGGCCGTGCGAACCGGCCAGCAGCAGACCGAACAGCCCGGAACCGGGCAGCCACGGAGGGACCTGGCTGAACGCCCCGTACATGGTGAGCGCAGCAGCCAGGTGCGGATCGGCGATATGGGCACCGACCACCTTCTCGGCCGAAGCCAGGACCGTCCGGACCGGGTCGATCCCGCCAATAGGCCCCAACTCGGCGATCTGGGCCAGCGACGGCGGGGTGACGAAGGTCTCCATCGCCCCCAGCAGGGCGGCTCCCATCCCCGCCAACTGCCGGTACCCCTCGATGTCTCCGGGATCGAGGCTGCCGAATCCCTCCAGGGTGGTGGATAGATCCCTGTGGAACAGCAACCGGACGCCGTCTCCGAAACCTGCGCCGACCGACACGTCCCGGAAGGCGTACTCCAAGCCGAACCGGGCCAGGCCAAGCTCATCGGCGATGCCGAGGATCATGCCGTGATCGATGGCGCCCCGTTCCAGGCGGTAGCCCGACGGAAGCTGTTCGGTCCAGATGCACCCGCCCGGGGTGGCGTTGGCCTCGAAGACGGTGACATCGAGGCCGGCATTGGCAAGAAAGCACGCGCAGACCAGGCCGTTGTGGCCCCCACCGATCACAGCCACCCGGGTCATATGAACGAGTGAACCCCGCTCAGCCCTGCCTCACGGGCCACTATGCGGGCCAGCATCCGGCCGCGAGCGATCTGGGCGGCCTCGTCGATGGTGGTCAGGGATCGTTCCGCGAGAAGCCGGCGCCCATCCACCCAGACGTCGCTGACCGAGCCAGGACCGGCGCAGTAGACGACTTGTTGGTAGGGGTCATGGACGGCGGCCAGCTCGACCGTTCCCCCAAGCAGGACCAGGTCGGCCCGTTTCCCGGCTTCCAGGCTGCCCACCTGACCCTCCACGCCGAGCATCCTGGCGCCACCGATGGTGGCCATCTCCAGCACCGTATCGGCGGAGATGACCGCCGGATCCAGTTCGTGAACCTTCTGGAGGAGGGCGGCCATCTTTACGGCTTCGAGCATGTTCTGGGAGTCGTTGGAGGCCGCCCCGTCGGTTCCGATACCTACCTCGAGGCCCGCGGCTCGTAGCCGCGCCAGTGGGCACACGCCCGAGCCCAGGATCATGTTGGCAATCGGGTTGTGGGCTATCCCTGCCCGCGCTCCTGCCAGGGTCTCGATGTCCTCCTGGGTGACCCAGATGGCGTGAGCCGCCAGAAGCGGCACCTCGAGGAAGCCCAGATGACGGGCTTGGGACACCGGGCGCCGCCCCCACCGCAAGGAGGCGTCCACGACCTCCTCACGTACCTCGGAAAGGTGGGTGTGAACCCCCCAGCCGTTCTCGCGGCAGGTTGCAGCTCCGGCTTCGAGCAACTCGTCGGACTGCCCGAGCAGGGTTCCGATTCCGTAGCGGAACCCCACCAGGCCGGACTCCCGAGCGGCGGACGCCAGATCGTGATGCTCCTCAAGGACCTCCTCCACCGGCATCGGAGGGATCGAGGAGGTGTCCCCTAGCGCATCCTCCGCGCCGAAGCTGACGGCTCCCCGAAGGCCTACCTCCGCCAGGCCCTCGACCACACCCAGCGAGGCCCGGGTGCCGGGATTGGAGTGGACGAACATGTCGTTGACGAACGTGACCCCGGAACGGATCATCTCGGCGGCCTTCAGGATGGTCCCCTCCCGCGCCATCTCCGCGGTCAGGTTTCTCGAGACGGGAGTGACCAGCCGTTCTCCCCACTCGTAGAGGGTCAGATCCGAGCCCATACCGGGAATGAGCGCCTCGGAGAGGTGGGTATGGGCGTTGATCAGACCCGGAATGACGATGCTGTGCTCGTCACCCACCACCGTCGCTCCCGGATGCCGTCTCGTCAGCTCCCGGTAGGAACCCACTGTGGTGATCTCGCCGTCCTCGATATGGACGGCCCCGCCCTCGAGGGCGCCATCGGGTCCCATGGTCAGCACCCAGGCGCCCCTGATGATCATGTGCTCTCCGGGGGGAAGGGAGGTGTCATCAGCCCTCCAGGATGTTGAGGGAACTTTCCAATACCCCGAGGAACCGGTCGATCTGTTCCTGGCGGACCACCAGGGGAGGCGCCACCCGAATCGTTCCCGCCGAGTTGAGCATCGACCCGACCACAACCCCCCGGCGAGCCATCTCCTCGACCAGGGGTTGCGCCAGATGGGCCGGTTGAACGTCGAAGGCACACCACAGGCCCATGCCCCGGATGCCGGCCAACGTGCCGGGATACGACCGGCGGATAGAACGGAGACCACTACGGAGGTACTCCCCCATCGTTGCGGCCCGCTCGACCAGGCCCTCGTTCCGGATCACGTCGAAGGCGGCTATTGCGGCGGCACAGGAGACCGGGTTCCCACCGAACGTGGTCAGGTGGGACAGGGGCGGGTCCAGGAAGGTGGAGAAGATCTCTGCGGTGGAAGTGAAGGCGCCCAGGGGCAGGCCGCCGCCGAAGGCCTTGGCCACCGTGATCACATCGGGCGTCACACCCCAGTTCTGGCACGAGAACCAATTGCCGGATCGCCCCATGCCACCCTGGACCTCGTCACAGATCAGCAATGCGCCCCGCCGGGAACACAACTCCCGTAGCCCCGGAAGGAAGCCTTCCGAGGGGATGCGCACCCCTCCTTCGCCCTGGATGGGCTCGACGATCACCGCGGCGATGTCTTCGTCTATGGCCCGGTCTGCGGCGTCGAGATCGTCGAAGGGAACGAAGCGCACCGGCTGCAGCAGGGGCTCGAACGGCTTGCGCCATTCCTCCCGCCAGGTCACGGACAGCGCCCCGAAAGTGCGCCCGTGGAAGGCGCGCTCGAATGCCACGAACCCTGGGCGGCCCGTGTACTTGCGGGCCAGCTTGAGGGACCCCTCCGTAGCCTCCGTGCCGGTACTGGTGAGGAAGGCCACATCCAGATTGCCGGGCGTGACCGACGCCAGCCGCCGGGCGATCTCAACCTGCGGTGGCAGGGTGAAGCGGCCGTACACGTCAACATGCGAGAACCGGGATACCTGGTCCTGCACGGCCTTCACCACCGCCGGATGGCAATGACCCAGGTTGTTGACCGAGATGCCCGAGATCATGTCGAGCAGTACCCGGCCCTCGGCGGTCTTCAGAGAGCAGCCGGCCGCGTCCACGATCACGCTTTCCTTGATGCCGGGAACGGTCTGGCAAAGGTGGCGGACGAAGTCGTTCCGGTAGGTATCGGCCTCGCCGGCGGACATCTCCGGGTGGTGGTCGAGTTGCTTGCCGGTGGGGTCGCTCATGATGGACTTGCCTTTCCTATTCCTGATCGGACCCGAAGGACCGGCGCATCCACTCCCGGGCGCGAACCAGCTCCGGGGCGGAGTCTTGCAGGCGCCGGTCCCAGGTGTATTCGCGAACGGTCAGCGGGGTCAAGCCGGCGCTACGCACCTGGACCGCAACCCGCGCCCGCTCCTCCAGGAACCACAGCCGGGTGGCCGCTTCCGGCAGGTCGGCGCCCACCGCCAGGCACCCGTTGGCAGCCAGCAGGACGCCGGAATCGTCCCCGAGAGTTCGCGCCACCGACTCGCCGGACGCGGCGGTCTTGACCAGCTCGATGTCCGGGTGCGTTCGAATGGTCCGGCCCGCCATGCCACCCAGCCCGTGCAGGAGCGGCAGCCGTTCGGTCGACACCCCCCAGGTCACCACGTAGGGCGGGTGGCCGCGGCAGATCGCTCCCACATCGGGCCGGGCGTCGTAGATGGCGGCGTGCATGGGTAATTCCAGAGGAGCAGTGCCGGTCGGCCCCCCGATCGACACACCGGACTCCACCCGGATCACATCATCGGCCGTGGCCTCGAACAGCGGGCTGGTGCTGGTGATCAGAAACCCGGTGGGAGTGCGGGCGGAGACATGCCCGAAGGCCTCGACCAGTCCGGCGGAAGCCAGCATGCGAGCGGTCGAGGCGACGGCGCTCCGCAGCCTCGCCAGATCCTCGCTCATGCGGTGTCGAGCCAGCCGGTGAGATGGGTGAGCGCCTCGGGCAGACCGAGCGGGGTGTCGTTCCCATCCCCGCGGGCATAGACCGCCCGCACCGCGGCCGCCGTGGCCGAGCGACCTTCCGCCTCCAGTCGTCCCGCCAGCCGACGGCGGGCGTCCTCGAGTTGATCCTGGGTAGGCATCATCGTGACCAGGCCGGGGGCACCTTCCAGAACCCCGACCAGCTTGACCGGCCCGGCGGTGCCCTTTCGGGACCGCGGTAGACCCTCCGCGCGCCGGAATGCGTCATCGGCCAGGAAGCTGCGGTGAGTCAATCCCGGCGAGACCCACGCCCCTATCTCCGCATACGCGGGCGACAGCCTGACCAGGCACCGGCGGATGATCCCGGCCAGGTAGTTGTGGGTCTCGGCAAAGGCCTGGCGTTCCGCCGGACCCCACCTCCACTTCCCGTTAGCGAGCGGGGTAGCCGTGCAGTCGGATCGCTCGGGCGACACCGAGGTCCCGCGCGCCTCGAACAGACCGGGGTCGTCGTAACAGGCGGCGGGACTCGGGGCGTCTCGCCAGTAGCAGATGTGGGAGTAGGGCACGATCGCCATCGGCTCCGACAGCACGAACCGATCGAGGAATACGTCGCCGCGCCGGAGCGGTCCGTCGTGGAGGAGATCCGGGCTCTCCCCGTCGTCAAGGTAGTCGGCCAGCTCCGCCGGTGCGGTGGAGGCACCGTCGGGATGCCATCCTGCCTCCAGCAGCGCCCGGTTGATGGCCCGATGCTCCCGGCTGGTCGAGTAGGGCTTGTACTTGGTGCAGGGGATCAGAAGCGCCACCCGCCGCGCGCCGGCGGGCGGGGGTGGTGGGGTCCACTCCTCGCCGATGTAGCGATGCCAGTCGGCTATCTGCGGATGCTGCATGCCATCCAGATTGGCCTGCGGGGAATAGAACCGGAGGGATAGGTCGAGTTCGAAGGGTGAGCGGATCTTGCGCGCCGATTCGGCCAAGCGGGCGGCATCCGGCTCAAGCCGTGTAGTCGTGGTCATCAGGTCCTCCTTGAACCGTAAGTGGTCTAGTTGTCCCGCAGCCTCATCAGCATGGAGGTGGGGTTGAAGTCGTTGCACGGCGTGAGGTCCTGGGGGCAGGCGGACAGGAGCACCACCAGATCCTCATGGGCCAGCAGGGTCATAGTGGCGCCCGCATCGTGGGCTGCGGGGTCGGTCACCACCGCCCCCTCGTCTGTCACGCGGTTGTGCATGAACACGTTCCAGGCCATCTCGCCGGCCAACTCGAAGTCCTCCCCGAGCAGGTCTCGCGCCTGGTAGAGGTTGGCCAGGCAGTGGTCGTGGTCGTCCAGGTCGTAATCCCGCTTGAAACGCTCGTGGTCGCAGCACGGCACGATGATGTCGTGGCGCTCCACGTCGTCCCGAATGATGGTGAACACGGGGTTGCGGCGGTTGGAGAACACCAGCGACCCGGTGGCCAGTTCGATCGAGGCATTGCACGAAACCGTGTGGGTGGGAGACAGGTACTCGGAGGGATCGCTACGGAACCAAGCGATCAAGTCGCCGACCTGGTGACCCTCAACATCGACGATGTCCAGCAACTGACCCTTGCGCATGTAGACGCCCCGACCCTCTCGGGCCGGAACGATGACTTCGGTTGCTTGGTTCATTCCTGGTTCTCCTATTGCTCGTTCTCGGTTAGCCGGCTCAGACGTGGGCCGATCCGGGGAGTTCCCCGACCTCGGGGGTGACCGTCACCTGGCGGGCCGCGGCGGGGGTGTTGCGGCTCCGCAAGGCGCGGATCCGGCCGTCGATCAGGACGGCGCTTATCCCCGGAATGTCGCCCCTAGCCAGGGCGCCGAGGGCGTCGCCGCCGTGCGATCCCCAGGGCGCGTCGGCGATCACCAGGTCGGCCGCCCGGCCGACCTCCACTTTCCCCGCGTCCAGTCCGTAGACGTCTGCTGTGGCGCCCGACGCCCATGCCCACACGGTGGCCGGATCAGCACCGGTGAGCGAGGACAACTCGGCCATGGTCTTGAGCACGCCCAGCGGCATGACGCCGGTTCCGGTGGGCGTGTCGGACCCGATGATCACCCGGCGCTCCGCCCCGTGCTCGAGAACCGTCTCGACCACATGGATGGCGCTCCGCAGGTTGCCGGCCTGGACGATCTGCAGCACCAGGTCCGTGGTGGTGACGATCCGGATGAGTCCCTCATCGTCCAGCGACGAGGGGCCCCCGTTGATGTGGCCGCACACGTCGGGGCGGAGCAGCATCAGATGATCGGTTGTGATCGGCTTCGAGCCCGGAATGGATGCCCCCCCGGAATGGCACATCACCTTGATCCCTACCTCCTGCGCCGCCCGCACCTGCGGTAGCCCGTCGGCCGGGTCCTCGTAACGGCCGAACCCGAACTTGGCCAGGCACACCCCCTGATCCGCCAGGTAGCGGAAGTGCTCGGGTCGGAGGGTGGGCTCGAGCACCACCGCGCCGCCGTTGACCTTCATGCCGTTGGGCCGGTAGTTGCTCCACGACCGCTGGGCGAACACGGCCAGGGCGACCACGCCATCGGCATCGTGCGGACGCCCCGGCGCATGGATCTCTCCCGGCGAGATCACCTGGGTTATCCCTCCGTGAACGTAGGAACTAAGGAAGCCGACCACGTTCTGGCGGGGGGTGAAGTCACCGATGACTACGTGGCAGTGGGAGTCGATCAGTCCCGGCCCCACAGTGGCCCCGTTGGCGTCGATCACCTGGTCGGCATGCTTGTAATCCTCGGCGGATCCGATCGAGGCAATCGACCCGTCTTCTATGAACAGCGCTTCGGCTTCCGCGACCGGGCCGGCCAGGTCACCAGTTACCAGAGTTCCGATGTTGACGACCGCGGTCCGGCGTGGTGTGCCCACCGGGCTATACCAGCCCGTCCTCGCCGATCACGTCTCCGGATGCCAAGCCCCCCATCCGGGCGTTGAGCCTCCCCCGATTGGCGACCCCCACAGCCACCAGCACCTCGTCCGGCCTAGGGGCGTCGCCCGGGTACAGCGTGATGGCGTCGTAGTGATCCCGGACGTATAGGGCGTCCTTATGAGCCAGCGGGATGGTGATCGGGGTTCCTGCCGCCGCCACGATGGTGGCCGACGACATCCAGGCCACTCCCCCGCCCAGTGTCTCGCGGAGTGGGTTGGCGAAGGCGGTGGATAGGAACATGACCGCGTGCTCCTGCGAGCCATCGAGGCCGGCAATCCCTCCCTTGCCGTAGGACACCACCGGCTCTCCCAGGGCATCCATGACCATCTCCCCGAGGAGACGACCCAGGCCGACCGAGAACTCGACCGCCTCCGACAGGTCCTCGTGGTAGCTCCCGGCGTAGGGGTTGTGGATCGCCGCCGCCACCACCGCCTTGCGGAGCCGCGGATCCGATTCGATCCCCTCCCGGATGCGCTCCTCCTCGACCTGGTTGATGACCTTTCGGATGGAGAAGTCGAGGCTCACAGCGACTCGCTCCGAGCAGCCGCGGCGGCAGGCGGGTAGGTGTCGTCGAAGATGCCCACCGGCAGGCCCCTCAGGTGGGTGAGTACGTCGTCGAGGTCGGTGACGTCCACGTACTTCATGTGCAGGTCGAAGAGGGCGATCTTGTGTGACACTTCGCCGCGGTCGAAGACCGCCTCGTGCGGAATCGTCACTTTGAAGTCGTTCGAGAGGGCATCCACCGCGCTGGCTCGGACGCATCCGCTGGTGGTGGTTCCGGTGAGGATCAGCGAATCGGCCCTCATCATGGTCAGGTGGCTCACCAGCGGCGTTCCGAAGAAGGCGGACGGCTTGCGCTTCTCGATGAACAGGTCGTCGGGTCGAGGCGCCACCTCGGCCACGATCTCGTTGCCCTTGTGCCCCACCACGTCGACCTCGTCCTCCGCACGGGTGCTCTTCAGCGACCAGATGCCGAGGTCGAAACCGTCGGGACGGCGCGGGTTGGTGGTGTAGATGACCGGAAGTCGCTTGGCGCGGGCCACTTCGAGAATGTCCTGGATGGCAGGGATCCCTCGCTCCCAAGCCTCGGGTCCGCAGGAGTACCGCCACCGCTCGATCGACTCGAGGATCGGCTCGGCCCGGTCCCCGCAGAAGTTGTAGTTGACGTCAATAACCATGATGGCGGGCCGCTCGCCGTATCCGGCCCGCCTGCCCCAACCGGCCGCGGCGAAGACCGTCCGATCGGTCTCGGTGAGGACGTCATCCCAGATAGCCATTTCTCACCCTCCTAGGAGGACGCTGAAAAAGACTGGGATGGGTTGTCCCGCGATGTCTCGACCTGGGTTTCGTTGCCGACTATCGGGCCAACCGGACATTTTTCAGTGCCCTCCTATAGGACGGGTGTACATGGTGGTTTCGGGAGCGAAGCCGGGGCGGGCGAAGTCATCGGCGAGCCAGCGGTGGGTTGGCGCCACCCGAGCAGGGCTGTTCGCGTCCAGCACCTGATGCTTGGGACCCAACGTGCGAGGCTGGTAGCGGCCCCGCGGGTCTCCGACCGGGCGCATCCCGGGCGAGTCATCCGCCCATTCTGCGCTGACCTCGCCCCTCAGGATGGTCATGACGGGCCAGCCGGTGAAGGTGTGGCCTTCCATGATCGACCAACCGGATCTGGTGTTGATGTGCTCCTTGCCGACCTTCACTTCCCGACCCAAATCGATGATCACCATGTCCGCGTCGAATCCCGGCAACAGAGAGCCCTTGGTCCCCCACAGCCCGGAGGTCTTGGCGGGATTCTCGCAACTGACCTGGACGGCCCGCTCGAGGCTGATCCGCCCCTTGTTGACCCCCTCGGATAACATGACTGGCAGGAACAATTCCACCCGTGAGAAACCAGTTCGACAGTCCCAGATCACCGGGTCATACATTTCCTCATGCGAAGCCGGCTCCCATCCCACCACGTGATCGGAGCCGACCACATCCACGATTCCCTCGGCCAGCGCCACCCAGAGTGCCTCGATGTTGTCCCGGCGACGAAGCGGGACATTGATCCTCCAGCCGTACTCGGGCTCGGCCCAGAGCCATGGCGGACCGGTCTGCGCGTAAAGCTCCAGACCCTCGGCACGGGCCCGGGCCACTTCCTCGAATGACAGCTTGGTGGTGCAATGCTGGAGATAGAGGGGCACATGGCCGGGGGTCTGCATAGCCAGGTAGGCGTATGAGCGAATGTGCTGGGCCTCGAGAAAATCGGGTGAGCGATCGGTCCAGGAGCCGAAGTCGGTGCGGCCGCTACCACGGAGACGGTCCTCGAAGATCCGCCCGATCTCCCAGTTCTCCGGATGAATGTGGACGATCCCCGGATGGCCGATGTGGCCAACCTCCTCCATCACCAGGTAGACCGTGCCGTCGTCAATACCCGTACCCAGACCGGCCCGACGGGACGGCCAGTTGGTGTCGTCCTCGTCCGACATGCCCTTCATCGAACGGGTCTGCAGGTACAGCTTGAAAGAGGTGACCCCGTGCTCCTCGGCATACTGGGGGATCTCCCGGGCGTGCTCGTCGGTCTCGAGCATGTAGGTCAGGTAGGCATCGACATGGCTGTGCTCGTTGATGACATCACGGCCCGACGGGAAGGACTCGTTGAACGAGACCACGTCGGCCTTCCCGACCACCTCCTTGAAGGGAACCGTGCCGAGTCGGGTAGTGGGCGCCTGGATACCCCAGGTGGTGATACCCGCTGTCGCAGCCGCCCTCGACTCGGTCTTCATGTCGTAGTCGAAGGGCACGTAGCACCCTGGGTGGGCCTCGGAGTCCACCACCCCCGGAAGCACGTAGTTCCCGCGCGCGTCGATGGTCCGTCCGGCGGCCGGCATCATCTCCTCGGGGGCGAGCATGGCCACCTTGCCGTCCTTGACACCGATCGCCACCCGGTAGCGTCCGCCTCCCATAACGACAGTGCCGTTGATTATCACCAGATCCAGAGGTTGTTCTGCCATGTGCTCGAGCTCCGTCCTTCAAGCCGTCGGTTCGCCATCTCCCCGGGTCAAGACCGTAATTTGGCCCGGAGCGACGGTGCCCGGTTCTGCACTCCGAGCATGGTCCGGTTGACAAGCAACAGGAGCATTGAGTAGAACCTGAGCACGACATGAGCTTACTTCCTGACGATGCCGGGACCATCCCGAACGAAGCGAGACTGCGGCTGCTCGACCTGCGGGAGCGAGTCGAGGCCTTTGACGGCGCGAGACCGCATGACGCCATCGCCCGCCAAGCCATCCGGGAAGCCATCGAGGGCGGACTCGAGGGCAACGCCGGGGTGGGCTGCCTGATAGTCGATCCCGACGGGCAGGTTCTCGTCAGCGACCGCAACCGGATGCTGGCGCCGAGATTCAGGAGCGACCTCCACGCCGAGATGTCAGCGCTGAACCTGTACGAGGACGGACACCCGGATGGAGGGGACCTGAGGGGCCACACGCTGATTACCTCGCTGGAGCCGTGCGAGATGTGCACGATCAGGATCATCAACTCGGCGGTCACTACCACCCTCTACGTAGCGAGCGACGTCGGTAAGGGAGGCATAACCGGCCCCAACGCCCTAGCCCCGCATTGGGCGCGCCTTGCCGAGCCTCTGACCTTCGCCCAAGCCGACTGCTCGGAGGAATTGAGCGACATCTCGCTGGAGGTGTTCACCACCACGATCGGTGGGGTGGTCGAGAAGATGATGGCTCGCAGGCGAAGATAGTGGTTGGCAGTAAGGTTTACAGGATATAAACAATAAGAAATAGTAGTTGGTAGGCTCGCAGGCCCTGACCCCCCCACCGGGGGGACACTACGAAGTGTAACCACCGTGTTTACCGTAGGCCAATAGCATCACTCCGGCGCCACCGACCACTGGCGACTGACCACTGGCCCGCTAGAACATGATGGAGGGAGGCTCCACCGGGCTGGGCCGGCCTCCGTACAGGAGTTCGCAGTGCCCGGGGGTGTGCCCGACGAATACCGGATGACCATGGCGGACGATCTCGGCGGGCATGAGGCAGGCGCCCATCGTCCCGTCCGGATGGACCACCACCTTGGCGACCGTGGTCTGGGCGCTCACCGGGTTGATGCGCCGCCAGATGATATGACCCAATCCCCAGGCCACGATCTTGCCGTCGATCTCGCCTAGCGACCCAACCCGGTGCTGGTGATGGCCGAAGATTATGTCGGCCCCTGCCGCCACCATGGCTTCGGCATGCGCGATGTCATCCGGACGGGGTTGGGTGTCGAGTTCCCTACCCCAGTGGATGGTCACGATCACGAGGTCGGCGATCTCAGCGGCTCGCTCCACCGCCGCCACCATGTCGGCTCGATCATCACCGCTGGCGATGCCCGGCCGGTCGTCGGTCGCCAGCCACGACCGGCTGAGTAGTACACCGCCGAACCCCAGCACGGCGATCTTCCACCCGCGGATCTCGAGTAGGGCGGGGCTGTAGGCCTCCTCGTAGTCCGACCCGGCCCCGACCGGATGGATGCCCGCTGCCCGCAGGTTGGCGACCGAGTCGACCAGTGCCTCGCGCCCGAAGTCCAGCGAGTGGTTGTTGGCCTGGCTGGCCACGTCTACGCCGGCCTCCAGAGCGGAGGGAAGGGCTGCCTTGTCGCAACGGAAGTTGAATGCTCTGGGTTCCGGCTGGCCCAGATCGGAGACGACGCACTCCATGTTGATGACCGTCAGATCATCCCTCAGGAAGATGCCGTCGAGCCCTGACCACGCGTAGGCATATCCCTCCGAGCGGAACGTCGGTACGTAGACGGGATCGAGAGCCACGTCACCGATTCCGTGAATGATCAGAGTCTCTCTCGGACGCACCGGCGGAAGGGAGGTGGTGGTCGTCGTGCCATCCGAGTAGAGGGTCGTCGAGGTGGTAGTGGAAAGGGTGGTCGAGGTGGATGGCGAAGTGGTGGAAGGCGTGGTGTTGGTCGCCTCCGCAGCAGGCGGAGTGGAAGAAGCCGCCGACGTGGAGGGAGGTGCCTGCGGGATGGTCGTGACGATCAGGGCATCCGTGCTCGTCACCGAAGGCTCCCCGCCAACCGGGTTGGCCGGCTCCACCCCTGCCGCAGGTTCGCTCACGCCATTCCCGGAACGATCCGCCGAGGCAGCCGATGAGCCGCACGCGGCCGTGCCGGTCAACACCAACAGCACGAGCACCGCGATCTGTAGCTTGTTCACTCGACTCACGCTCTGGCTCCGCCAACGGCTCCCGCCGCCACTGAGGAAGGGACCGGTGTGATGGCGCGATCCTAACCCCGGGACCCTTCTCTCCAACGGTATCTCCCCGACTCGGTAGGGAGGTCGCACACGACAACGACTGCCGGACCCGCCACCCGCCAAACAGGCATTCACGGTGGCGTGCCGGCCAGCGACCGTCTCCGACCCCCTCTCGGCCTTCTGGCCACTATTCTTGGGGTCGGGCTGTGGAATGACGATGTGGTATGGCGTCGGCAGCGATGTTCCTCGCAAGGCCCGCTGACGAAGGCGTGCCCGCAGCGGCACGTCGAGGAAGCGGAACGCAGCGACGGGGCACCGATGACCGCCAGATCACGCCAAGCTATTTCGCAGACAGACCACCAGGCAATCACTCCCCCGCGACAACGAAACCCTACTGAAGGAGCCGAGCGATCGACGCCGACATCACCACCGTCGAGAGCTGATCCTGCTCGGGACCGGAGTGATGGGCGCCATCGTGGTGCTCAACAACGTCACCGCACCCGGGGCCAACCTGGCTTTCGTCGAACACATCATGACGATGGACACCACCAACATGGACGAGGGAACGCAGTGGCGGGCGATCCGGTCGCCGATCCTCCACCGGATCGCGTTCGTCTCGATCCTCGTTCTCGAGGTGGCGGTCACCGTGCTGTCACTGGTCGGCACCTACTTCCTGGTTGCCAACCTCGGAGCGCCGGCCGATGCCTGGGAGGCGGCCAAACTGTTCGGCTACCTGGGATTCATGGCAGCCCTGGTGGTCTGGTTCCTCGTCATCCAGGTAGTGGGCGCCGAGTGGTTCGTCAGTTGGCAGTCGGAGGGCTGGAACGCCATCCGCGACTCCACCCGGATCAACCTGATCACTCTGGCCGGCGTCATCCTCCTCCGGCTCGCGTAGCCCCGCCCCGTTGCCGGATACAATTTCCAGCATGCGACTCCGCCACCGGCCACGCCGGAAATCCCTAACAGTCCTCCCGGTCGTCACGCTGCTGGTTGTAGGGTCGATGGCCTGCGGCTCAGACGACGACACGACCTCCGGGATCACCCAAACCGGGATCACCAGAGCCCCGGATCCAGCCACCGATACAACAGCCGGCACCAGACCCGAGCCGGTCGAAGAGACCACCACTACCACGATCGGGGAGGACGAACCGGCCGCGGAGGACCTGCCGGCCTACATCAGCCATGTGGAAGTGCTCATACTGGAATCCTTCCCGCCGCAGGTGTCGGTGGAGATCGAAGGGGACCATCCCACACCTTGCCACGAGACCCTCACCGAGGTCACCGAGGACGGGAATGACTACACCGTCATGGTCTGGAGCGTGGCGCCGGAGCCAGGCGCCATGTGCGCCCAGGTGCTCGAACCGTTCGAAGTGGTAGTAGCGATCGGGAACGGGTTCGAACCCGGGGACTACACCGTGACGGTCAACGGGGAGACCTATCCGTTCTCCATCTGATCGCGCCCCGGCACGTCCCGCAGTTCGGGCAGCGGGTCCGGGTGGAGGGGTTCGGCCACCGATAGTGGCCGGCGCCATCCGGAACTTCCAACGGGTCTCGGCGATCCTGTTGCTATTCGCCACGGCCTGCGGGACGAGCGGACAGGATGCGACCCCCTCCACGGAACCCCCGACCACTCCGGCAACCACGACCACGGCCACCACCTCACGACCGACCACAACCACCGCATCGGTCCCGTCCACCACCACGTCGACCTCCACTATGACCACCCTTCCCACCACCACGTCGACCTCCGCCGCGACGACCACCACAACGCCGGCCGGGCCGCCCGAGGCGCGGGAGATCGTCATCTCGGAGCCGGCCGGGATACGCACCATGGACCCGATCAACTCCGACGGCAGCGGTCAAGACGCTCCGGTGTTGACCACCGTGTACGAGACCCTGGCCTGGACCAGCCCCTCGGGGGAAGTACTGCCCCGGCTGGCCACCGAATGGAGCGTCTCCGAGGACCGCAGGACCTACACCTTCCACCTCAGGCGGGGCGTCAGGTTCCACAACGGTGCCGACTTCACGGCTCAGGACGTGGTCTACAGCGTCAAGCGCGCCCTCGCCGAGGGAAGCCCGGTCGTACGCCAGCGGGCCCGGAACCTGGAGGGCGTGACCGCGACCGACGACTACACGGTCGTCTTCCATCTGAGGGCACCCTCCAGCGCCTTCCTGTTCGAAGTTGCGGACCCCACCGGATCCGGGTTCTCTTCGATCCTGACCGAGACGGCACCCGCCCACGGCACGGCGCCGATCGGGACCGGGCCGTTACGGTTCGTCTCCTACCTGCCCGGCTCGGAGCTGGTTCTCGAACCCAACCAGGATTACTGGGATCCATCCGCCGTCCCCGGCTACCGACGCCTCCGGATTCGCATCATCGAGGAAGAGACCATCCGGGTGGCAGCCCTCAAGGCGGGAGACGTCGCACTGATCCGGACGGACACCATCGAGGCAGCGGCCGGACTGGTCGGGAACCCGCTGCTGGAGGTGGTGGGAATACCGGAGTGGACCATCTGGCTCCACGCCGCCCGCACGGGCACGACCGCGGACGGCGCGGTGATTCGGGCCGCATGGCTGTCCCTGGACCGGCAAGGGCTGGCCGACATCGCCTTCGCAGGCGAAGCGGCGCCGTGGTCCACCTCCCATCCCCTGCTGGCGTACGGTCAGGGTCCCACCGAGTTGCCCGGATACCAACGGGATGTCGAGGCGGCCACGCAGATCCTGGCGGAGGCCGGGTACGAGGACGGGGTCAGCCTCGAACTGCTCTATCCGGATCAGGACGGATACCCGGACGCTTTTTTCGAGGTCCTGGCGGCCTCGTGGACCGAGGCCGGGATCACAGTCCAGCCGGTGCCCGTTGACCAAGCCACCTGGCTCGCCAGGCTCGTCACCTCGGATTACGACCTGACCGTCACCCGCCACGGCTGGTACGCCAACCCCTACCGCTACGTGCTCCCGAGGCCGGGCTGGCAGGCGCCTCTCGAGGGTGTCCTCTCCGAGTTGGTCCCGGCTCTGACCGACCTGGCGACCGCAAGCGACAAAGATCGCCCGGATGCGTTCCGGAGGGTCCAACTGCTCGAGGCGGAGCACGGATACCCCTTCACCGGGGTGGTCTACGTCAACTCGCACCACGTCTACCACACCGACCTGATCGAGAGCGCAGACGTGACCGGCTCGGTAACGGGCGACCGGCGCAATCTCTACCTCTCCCTGGTGCCGGCCGGGCTGCTGCCCATACCCTCGAAATAGCTTCTGCGCCAGGCACAAAGACCGATGCGCGGAAGGACGGCTCTCAAGGGCGCGGTCCGGGGGCCCCTGCTACAGTGACCCGGCCAACCGTTCCGGCACCGACAGACGTAGTGCATAGTCTCCTCCGAGCCCTGGCTCCAGATTCGGTGAAGCCCTTTGGGATCGGAGAGCGACGGGCGCTATAAATAAAGGTTGCGCCGATACGCGGCGTGATCCTTGGGAATTGACTGTGCCCAACATGGCAAGCAATCGAGCGGAAGGACCCTGTATGAAGAAGTTTCGTGGCGCCATCATCTTGATGGTGGCCCTAGCGTTGCTGGCGTCAGCCTGCGGCGGTGGCGACGATACGGCCGAGGCCGACGCAGCCGCGGCCCAGGCGGCGGCCCAGGCCGCGGCAGCCGCGGCCCAGGCGGCCGAAGCGGAAGCCCAGGCGGCGGAAGCCCAGGCGCAAGCCGATGCGGCAGCGGCCGAAGCTGCGGCGGCCCAGGCGGCTCTGGAACAAGCTCAAGCCGACCTCGAGTCCACCAAGATGGCGGCAGAGGAAGGCGATGCTGAGGCTCAGGCGGCTCTGGAAGAAGCCCAGATGAAGGCCGATGAAGCTGCTGCAATGGCTGAGGAAGCTGCTGCGATGGCTCAGGAAGCCGAGATGCAGGCCGAAGAGGCCCAGATGGCTCTGGAAGAATCCATGATGGTCACGGCGCCGGAGATCCGCGCTGCCGAGGTTGCCATGGGAATCTATCCGTGCTGCGCCGACCTCGCCTACTGGCAGATCCCGATCGAGCCACCATCACCCCGAACCAGCCGACCTATCACTACTTCACCGCCTCCCAGGAAATCGTTCCCTGGTTGGAGCGTGGTGACGGCGATGTTGCGCAGGGTTGGGTACCTGGCGTTTTCGGAACTCTGGAGACATTCGGTCAGAGCATTCCGCCTATCCACTTTGCTGACATCTACGTCGGCTATGCCATCCTGGTGGCCCCTGACAGCGAGGCCAAGACTGCTCTCGAGTTCATGGACGAGGGCATGAGCTTCTCGGACGCGGCCACGGCAGCGGTACAGCAGCTGGTCGGTAAGGAAGTCCATATCCCGCCGCACAGCACGACGCAGTCCCAGTACTCGGATGCCTTCTTCGCCTACCTGCCCCAGTGGTGGGAAGACGTGCAGGAGGACATCGCTGCTCTCGACGGCGAAGGCAATCAGCTGGTGTTGCTCAACCGGGATGGTCAGGCTGTTAACGCCGACGGAGACCCTATAAGTACATATACTAAGGTCACAAACGAGGATGGAACGTCAACGATCATAGAAGGCGCCTCCGATGTCGATGGTGGGGAGGTAGTAGAAGGTAAGGGTGGTGAGCCTCAGCCCATCCGTATCACCACCAACGACTGGCGTAACTACTCCACTCCGGTGTATGTAGACGATCCGACCATCGTGCAGCTCTCGGCGCAGGCGGGCCGTATCGAGTTCGCCATGCCCTATGGTGCTCCGACCCTGGTGCAGATGATGCGCAACGGTTGGGATCCGCTGATCAACTTCGCGATGATGTACGAGCAAGACGCCGTATCGCAGCAAGCCGCCATCGCCTCGGCCACCGTTGGTGGCACCGGCCTCCTGGCTCGTCGCGCGTGGGTCGAAGAGAACCCGGATCTCGCATATCGCGTCGTCGCGATGGCGAACCGTATTCTCGCCTATCTCGAGGACCCGGAGAACCAGGCCACGGGTTGGGAGATCGAGGCCAACATCATCAACGAGAAGCGCGGCCTCACCATGGAGCCTGAAGACATCGGAGTGATCTGGGATACGATCGATCCGTCCTTCAACTGGGAAGACCAGGAGGCCCTGTGGGATCTGAGCTTGCCGAGCTACCATCCCGAAACAGTATTCAGGACCCAGATCGAGGCCCTGAAGGCAAGGGGAGTCCTGTCCGAGACTTACGACACTCAAGCGGGATTGGAAGAGTTCTTGCTGGCTCAGGAGATCTACTACGACCTCCGGGACATGCAGGATCGCTCCGATGAACTGTTCGCTCGGGCGAGCGGCATGTCGCTGTCCGACAGCCAGCAGGCTCTGGTCGACCAGGCCCAGGCCCTCTACGACAATTACAACTTCTACGACAGTCTTCGCTTCCTCGAGGCAGCCCTGATCGGCTAAGTCTCACGAACCGAAGAAAACGTGACTTGCCTATAACAGGCAAGTGAGAAGAGCCGGCGCGGGGT
>JAGWAN010000060.1:19014-21097 GCA_021296345.1 Acidimicrobiia bacterium
ACCAGAACGCCCTTCTACGAGCACTCCGTCAGTCGCCACCACTCAAAAGGGGATTGATTTCCAGTGACGATGACCTCCAAAGACGTTCTCGATGTGCGAGCCAAGGCACAACGAGAAAAAAGACGGCGCAGAATTGCCAGTATCATCTATATTGCAATAGGGATAGCGCTCTTTTTTGTTGCTTGGATACTGCTCGCCCACGAGAAATCTCCTTGGAACTACGACATCCCTCCGCCATTCGGCGCGGTCGGCCCCTTCCAGGACATATTCCAGGGAGTGTGGGGGATCTTTCAGGGGGAAGGCGCCATAGCCCACTTCTGGCGCAACCTTGGAACCAGCCAGGACATGAAGATCAAGTTCGTCCACGCCTGCCCGGACCTGCATCCGGCAAACGTCAACAATCCGTTCAGACAGGTTATCTCCAGCCTGATGGGATGGAAGTACACAGCTGAAACCGCCATTGTGACCGGCGGTCCTGCGCCGGTTCCTTTCGTCCAGCTACCTGATTACTGCTACGGCTACGGGATCCATCTGCTTGTGACGATTGTCCGTATCCTGATCGGCGCTGCGCTGGGTACCATCGCCGGTCTTGCGATCGGTCTCTCAAGCCTCGTCTTCCCGAAGGTTGCCCAGGTATTCACGCCGATCGCCTCCTTCTTCGGAACCGCCCCCATCTTCATCGCCGCACCGTTCTTCGTCATCTGGTTCGGCGTCGAGGTACCGATCATGACCACCATCGGCCTGGTGACCTTCTACACGACCCTGCTCATGTACTTCTTCAGCAGGCGGGCCGCCGAGAACATTCCCGTCGGGATCGTCGAGTCGGCCCTCACCCTCGGCGGGACGCCTCGTTCGATCTTTCGCTGGGTCTACCTGCCCGGCACAGTGCCTGAGATCGCAGGAGGCTTCCGCATCGCGCTTGCAGGCGCCTGGGGCTTGGGCGTGCTGGTCGAGGTGCTCGGCATCCAGGTCGGAGGAGGGCACCTGATCGACATCTGGAGGTTCTTGATCGGCCAACTCCAAGCCCCATCGGCACTCGTGGCGTTGATCACCTTCTACGCTGCGCTCGCGGTGGTGGTCGACGCAATACTGCTGGTGATCATCCGTTACCTGACCAGGTGGTCCGAGGCTGGCCGCCGACTAGGGCTGTAGACAAGGAGGAAACAGCTATGTCAAGAGTTGTCAGCTTCGAGGGTCTCTGGTGCGTGTTCGAGCACCGGTCCGGCCAACTGGTCAACGCCCTCCACGACGTAAACTTCGAAGTCCAACCCGGCGAGTTCGTCTGCGTGGTCGGAAGATCCGGCCACGGGAAGACCACCCTCCTACGGGTCCTGGCCGGACTTCAACCACCGACTGCCGGCCAGACACGGCTGGGAGATTCAGTGGTCGAAGGACCCGGCGCCGACCGGGCGATGGTGTTCCAGCAGGACACGGTCTTCCCCTGGCTTCACGTCCGAGAGAACGTCGAATTCGGCCTCCGCGCCCTGAAAGTAGACGATGCCGAGCGCGAGAGAACGACGGCCCACTGGTTGGATGCGGTCGGGCTGACCGACTTCGCTGATTCGTGGCCACGGGAGCTCTCCGGAGGCATGCGCAAACGCGTGGCGCTGGCATCAGCCATGGCAGTCGGCTCCGATGTGATCCTCATGGACGAGCCCTTCGGATCGCTCGACTACTTCACCCGGCGCAATCTCCATGACGTACTCCTGGACCTGTGGGAAGCGACACAGAAGACCATTTTCTTCGTGACCCACGATATCGAGGAGGCTCTGATACTGGCCGATCGGGTAATCCTCCTGGCTGAAGGAAAGCTGGTAGATGACATCCCGGTCAACCTGCCTCGCCCTCGTGACGAAGACATTCGAGCGAGTTCTGCCGCCGTGGATATCACCAAGACGATCCTGGCCCACTTGGGAATTACCGAAGAGGAAGCGACCCAAGTTTGATCCCCACCCGACTATTGCGGATCCTATTCTGGGTCGGATGGGCCGTTTGGTTCTTCATCTCGGCTCTGCTCGTCCTCGCTATCACACCGCTGGGAGACTGGGAATTCGAAGAGGGCATACTCCATCTGACCTGGCAA
>JAGWAN010000061.1 GCA_021296345.1 Acidimicrobiia bacterium
AGCTTTACCACTCTACGCATCTTCGAACCCTCCTCTGATCCGCGCTCCCAGAGGCATTCTATAACCGCTGGGGAGCCAGCCGTCGGAACACAGGACTCCTGCTACCGCCCGGTTCGGTCGACGGGTTCGGCCGCTCTCATCCGCATGACCTCGAAGCACGCCAGGGCCGTGGCGACACCGGCGTTGAGGCTCAAGGCCCGGTTATCCATCGGTATCGAGACCAGCAGGTCGAGACGCTCACGAACCAGCCGCCCGAGACCCTTTCCCTCCGCCCCCACGAAAAGTGCCACGGGTTGGGTCAAGCACTCGAGCCCCATCAGCGAGGTCGGAGCGGTCGGATCCAGGCCTACTGTCCACAGCCCCGCATCGGCCACCCTCCGGACCACCGCCGCCACCGAGGACACCGACGACACCGGTAGATGCTCCAACGAGCCGGCCGCCGCCTTGAAGGTTGTAGCCGTGATCGGCGCGGCCCGCCGCCTGGGGATTACCAGGCCGGTCATCCCTGCCCCCAAGGCGGACCGAGCGATCGCCCCGACGTTGCGGGGATCCTCAAGGTGGTCGAGCACCACCACAGCGGGAGGTCCAGCATCCTCGCCCGGGTCGAGAAGGCTCTCCAGCGGCGCGAAAGCGATCGGACGGGCCTTCGCCACCACCCCTTGCGGGGATCCGGTCTGCGCCAGGGGCCGGACATCGTCAACCAGCTCCACCGAAGCTCCCACGGCTCGGGCCTCCGCCACCAGATCGTCGAGATCGCGGCGGGAACGCTCCACGGTGAGAACCCTTACCCGGCCAGCGGCCAGGGCGGCCCGCACCGGATGGAGGCCCTCGACCCTACCGCCGATACCAGCGGACACCATCGGCCGAGTCCTCGATAACGATACCCGCTCCGGCCATGTCATCACGTATGGCGTCGGCCCGGGACCAATCACGCGACCTGCGAGCCGCCGTGCGGGCGGCAACCAGCCCACGAACCATGTCCTCGGCGCTCCCGGCCTCTACCTCGTAACGGTTCGCCAACTCGGTCAGCGCTTCCACCAGGCTCTCCAGCCCGGCGCCCTCCAGATCGATCCCGAGTACGCCTGCAACCTCCCTTACAGCCGCGATGAGCGGGCCGGCATCCTCACCCCGATCCAATCGGGCGTTGCCCTGGCGGACCGTCTCGAACACCGCCCCCAGTGCCTCCGCCGTGTTGAAGTCGTCCTCCATGGAGGCGACGAAACGCTCGATGGTGACCTCGTCGGGTGGGCCGGTTGACGGCGCTCGCCTTACGAAGGAGCGCAACCGATCCAGGCTCGCCCGCGCATCGCCGAGGGAGTCCTCGGAGTACTCGATGGGAGACCGGTAGGCAGCCCTGAGAAGGAAGAGCCGGACCACCGGACCACCGGAGTGCTCGATCGCCTCGGCCAGGTCGACGATATGGCCGGTGGACTTGGAGAGCTTCTCCCCGCCCAGGTTCACCATGCCATTGTGGAGCCAGTACCGGGCGAACGGCCCGCCCGTGGCGCCCTCGGATTGGGCGATCTCGTTCTCGTGGTGGGGGAAGATCAGGTCGGCGCCCCCTGCGTGGATGTCGAACGGCAGGCCCAGATACTTGGCGGACATGGCAGAGCACTCGATATGCCATCCGGGCCTTCCGTCTCCCCACGGCGACGGCCACGACGGTTCTCCCGGCTTGGCGCCCTTCCACAACGCGAAGTCGAGCGGGTCCTCCTTGTCGACCCCCGGTTCCACCCTGGCGCCGATCCGGAGCTCGTCCACGTTGCGGCCAGACAGCTTGCCGTAGCCGTTCAGGGCTCGCACCCTGAAGTAGACATCGCCACCGCTCGCGTAAGCCAGACCCCGGCCCACCAGCCGGGTGATGAGCTCGATCATCTCCTGGATGTGGTGGGTGGCGGCCGGGGCTATGTCCGGATCCAGTACCCCGAGCCGGCGGTACGAGGTGAGGAACCGCTCCGTCATGTCCGCGACCAGGGCTTCGGTGGCTATGCCCAGCTCGGCGGCCCGGTTGATGATCTTGTCGTCCACATCCGTGATGTTCTGGACGAAGAGGACGTCCCACCCTCTCCATGTCAGGTAGCGGCGGATCACGTCGAAGGCGACCGCGCACCGTCCGTGCCCGATGTGGGGCGCCGACTGCACCGTCGGGCCGCACACGTACATGCGGACACGGCCGTCTTCCAGGGGCTCGAACCTCTGGCGCACCCTGCCGAGGGTGTTGTAGACCGTTATCACCGGAGACTCCTACCCGAGAGCGTGTTGCGTACCGGCCGGGCCGGAACCTTCACAATCCTGTTGGAGGAACGTGAGAAGCCGGTCACCGCGGGGCCGGGAACCGCGGGCAAGAGTACCCGGTCAGGCCGGGCCACCGGAAGAAGCAGACTCGATCAGGAGCACCGACGCCCATACAGCCACACCTTCGTCCCGACCGGTGAAGCCCATACCATCCGTGGTGGTGGCCTTGACGGATACACGCTCGCTGCCGAGCCCCAGCACCGCCGCAAGCCGGGCTCGCATCTCGGCACGGTAGGGACTGACCCGGACCGTCTCCGCCACGATGGTGAGGTCGAGGTTAGATACCGCCAGGCCGCCGGATGCCACCCACCCCACGACGGAACGCAGCATCTCCATGCTGTCGGCATCGTGCCAGCGGGGATCCGAGGAGGGGAAGTGGGTACCGATGTCGCCCTTCCCGGCCGCGCCCAGGATGGCGTCGATCACCGCGTGGGCAGCCGCATCCCCATCCGACGTGGCCATCAGCCCGCGCCCGGAATCGACCGCCACCCCCGCGAGCCGCAGTGGTGGGCTACCACCGAAACGATGGGCGTCGAAACCGTGGCCTGTGCGGAACGGGATGGTGGTCATGGCTCTCCGGGACGCGGCCCATGCCGGAGAAGTGCCTCCGCCAGCACCAGATCCTCCGGATAGGTGATCTTCATGGCGGATCGTTCCCCGGTAACGGCCAGGACCCGACCGCCCAGCGCCTCCACCATGCACGCATCGTCGGGAGGGGCCCCCGAGGCATGGAGGGCGTGAGCCCGGCGCAGCACCTCGGCCCGGAACACCTGGGGAGTCTGGGCGCAGGCGACATCTCGCCGGTCGACGGTATCCAGGATGCGGACCCGATCGGGATCGACAAGCTTCAGGGCATCAGCGACCGGAACCACCGGTACCACACCATCCGCCCCGCTTTCCGCCAGCAGACGGTACATTCGCCGCATCAGGGCCGCCGACGCCATTGGCCGAGCCGCATCATGAACCGCGATGACCGTGGCCTCCGCATCCACCTTCTCGATCCCTCGGGCCACCGAAAGGTGGCGCTCCGGCCCCCCCTCCACTCCGCCGGGGACATCTCCCACCACCACCACCTCGCGGGCGCCGCTCTCGAGAAGCGCGTCCCGCGCCCATTGCCAGAGGGGCTTGCCGGCCAGTCGCGTGGCGTGCTTGCGTGCCCCGAAGCGGACACCTCGCCCCGCTGCCACCACCACGCCCCAGATGGCCATCTGGTTCAAAGTCAAGGTCAGACACCGGTACTCGGAGGACGCCCGGAACGGCGGTAGGCCCCGGCGAGGCTCTCTCCGCTCACTCCTCGGGCGTCTCCGGCGTTGGAAGCGCCAGGTCGATCCGTTCGAGGGCCTGATCCGGGGTTACCCGAAGCGCGAACGCCAACTCGCTGGAGAGCGTGGTCCGAGCCTTGGAGAGCATCCTCTTCAGGGCAGGTGATATCCCTTTGGCCTGCTGGGCGTGGGTTAGATCACGAACCACCTCCGCCACCTGGAAGATATCACCGGAGGTCATCTTCTCGTTGAGCACCTTGTACCACCTGCTCCAGTTGGCGCCGGAGTCCTGGGGATCCTCCTTGAACTTGAGCAGTACCTTCCCGGCTGCCGTCTTCGTGATCACCGGACGGATGGTCTCATCAATGGTGTCCACGGGGATCAGGACCTTGAGCGAGGACTCCGTAGCGATCTCGAGCTCGAAGTACTGGCGAGGTTCCCCGGCCAGGTCGAGCTTGGAGCGCTTGATGATCTCGGCCGCGCCGTGGTGGGGATGGACCACCTTGTCACCGACCCGGAACGAAGTCTGCTTCTTCTTGCCTCCCGAGGTCCTGGCGGAACCGGCACGCCTGCGCGCCCGGACCCGTTTGGCGGGAACCCTCCGGCTCCTCGGCTTCGCAGAAGCCTTCTTGGCAGGAGCCTTCTTCACAGCAGGAGCCTTCTTCGCAGGAGGCTTCTCCTTCGTCGGCGCCTTGGCCTTCGTCCGCCCCTGATCACCACCGCTCGAGGCAGCATCGCGCGCGGACACGGATTCCGGTTTCTCGTCCTCCGTACTCTTCGGGGAGGGGGCCTTATCCGACCCCGGGTTCTTCTTCTCGGGCACCAGTGTGGTACCTCCCTTCCCGTCCGTCAGCGAGGCGGCCTCCACAGAGGTGCCAGATCCGGTCTCAGGCATCTGGGCCAATCAGCCGGCCAGCCGCTGCCCGGCCGGGTTAACTGTCGTGTCTGCGGAACCCACGCCGAGGAGGAGGCATAACCGTTCGGTGTCGTAGAGATCCTGCAAGGGCCGGTTCTGGAGAACCTCCATCGCTTCGGAAGCCAGGTCACCACGATCCCAGAAGTAATCGCGGCTGACCTTCGCTCCCATATCCTGAACCCCTTCCATGATGTCGGAGAGCTGCAGCTCCACCATAAGCCGTTCATCACCCAGCCCGACCGCGAGGTTCTCCACCCTCATACCGATCCGGCGCAACAACTCGACCCGTTGCAGCACCGTCAGCGCGGCCCCGAGGGTAACCCGACCCGAAGCCTCGAGCCGGTCCAGATACTCCTCCGCCTCGGCCAGGCGAGCACGGAACCGCTCCAGCGTTTGAAGCTCCTGGTTGATGCGCACCATGAGTTCGGTGGCGCTCCGGAGCGGCTGCTTCCTGTCCCCGTAGAAGACGAATCCCTTCCGCCGCTCCTCGCTGACGGCGATCACGGGGCAACCCGTGGACCGGGCCAGGCGCTCGGCCGTCCGGAACCGGGCACCGGTCTCCTCGGTGCCGATAGCGGGATCGGGAAGCATATGGACGTTGGCTCGGAGGATCTTCCGCACCTCATCGTCCACGATGATCGCCCCGTCCATCTTGGCGAGTTCGGCCAGCATCGCCGGCGTGAAGTCGGCGTCCCGGAGATCGATTCCTCCGGCGGCGATCTTCTCGATGTTGGGACCCGATCCGATCACCACGAGCGCGCCGTTACCTTGCTGGATGATCCGTTCGACCGCGGTGCGGATGCCGGTGCCGGGCGCCATCCGCGACAGCACCTCAAGGAATTCCTGGTCCTCCGTCTCCCACCTTCGGGCAGATCGACGGTCAAACATGGTCACCATCCACGCGCAGGTTACTGACATGCGACGCGGTACGGTACGTGCTCGCAGTGCTGTTCGGGATCACCGGCGATCCCCGGTACGGAAAATCCTCCAAAGCCCGATCACGACCAGACCCGCGAGTACTAATCCGGCCAGTTCCGAACCGATCGTCCATGGCTCGACCTCGCGGATGGCAACCTGACCCGGAATCCCGCGCGCGGCAACTATCATCGAACAAGAGTGTAGTTGCCAACCAGAAAGGTCCGTGTTGAGCGACCGCGACCGAAACGGATCCCAGGGACATCCCCCTGAAGACGGCGATCCGCTCGGCAATATCAGCTTCGAGGAGTTCCAGCTCAACGAGCCATCGAGTTGGGAAGAGACCGAGCTGCAGCCGAGCACGGAAGGCGAGCCGCACCTGACCTGCCCCTCCTGCTTCTCCCAGCAGTCCCCGACCAACCGTCATTGCCAGGAATGCGGTGCTCGCCTCGGTAAGCGGAGGATCGCGGTGGCACCGATGCCGATACGGTCGGTAACAGCCGGCAACCGAGCGGTCCGGGTGATCATTACCGGGGTGGCATTCGTCGTGATCTTTGCCCTGATCTATCAGGCGATGACGGGCAACGGTGAGGACAACGGCGAGGAGGGGAATGGTGGGACCCCAACCTCCACGGAGGCCACCGAACCCACCGTGGTCTTGGGCCCGCTCGAGGAGATCACCCCCATCTCCATAACCTGTTCGAGCGAGTACAACGCCGGCCTAGCATGCGAGAACCTGATCGACGATGACGAGACCTACTGGAACGATGCGAGCCGGAGGGGCGAGGACGCCCGTATAACCGTGACCTTCGTGAACCCCGTGGCGTTGGAGCAGGTCCAGATCATCAACGTAGACAACCTCGAGAAGTTCCGGCGTAACTACCGGGTACGCGGCGTGGAGATCTTCGCCGATGACTTCCCCGGCGTACCGTTCGTGGACGAGATACCGGACGCCAACGACCGGCCCCACGGCATCCCCACGACCACCAACCACACCACCGTCCTGGAGATCCGCGTCACCTCCACCTGGCCTTCGGAGGCCCTGGGCGGGGAAGCCTTCGACGAGCTGGCTATTCAGGAGATCAAGTTCTGGGGTCGGGTCCAGGACACCAGCGCTACGGAGCTCGTCGGCACCTCGTCCGAGTGATGCCCCGGTTCTTCGACCCAACCGATCCCGACTTCATCGCTGATCCCTACCCGACCCTGAACGCCTTGCGGGAGCGAGGACCACTGCACTACGACGAGGGGTTCGACCTGTGGTTGGTCCCCCGCCACCAGGATGTCCGGGCCGTCCAGCTCGACCGCCGGATGGGCCGGGTGAAGGACGGTCATGCCCGCCCGCTAGACCTTCGCCCGATCCGGGGACTGGGGCTGGAAGGATGGGAGCCTTACTACGAGGTGGAGCGCCACTCGTTGCTGATGCTGGAGCCCCCAGAACACACGCGTATCCGCATCCTGATCAACCGCGCCTTCACCCCGCGACGGGTGCGGGAGCTCCGCGAGCCGATCCGCTCGATTGCCGATCGCCTGCTGGAGGGGCTACGCGACCGGGCGACGTTCGATCTGCTGGCCGACTACGCCCAGCCGTATTCGGTGCGGGTGATAGCCACCCTCCTGGGAGCACCCGTGGAGGACGCCGACCTTATGCTCGACTGGTCCCACGCCATCGTCAAGATGTACGAACTCCACTGCACTCGTGAGCAGGCAATGGCGGCCATCGACGCGTCCAGCGAGTTCCTGGCCTGGGCATCGGCCCTGATCGCATCCCGGCGGGCCGACCCCCGGGACGACCTGATCACTGCCCTCTGCCTTGCCGAGACCGCCGACGGCGGCCTGACGGACGCCGAGATCGCATCCACCGTGATCCTGCTGCTCAACGCCGGACACGAGGCCACGGTCAACACCATGGGCAACGGGACCGTGGCGGCGATGAACCACGGGCAAGCCTGGGAACGGCTGGGCCGTCGGGAGGTGGCGCCGGCCATAGCCATCGAGGAGATGATGCGCTTCGACCCTCCTCTCCAGATGTTCGAGCGCTACGTGCTCGAGGACGGTGTCGAGGTGGCCGGAACGGTGTTACCGAAGGGTGGGAAGGTGGCGGTCCTGTTCGGACCGGCGAATCGTGATCCCCGCCGGTTCGAGGATCCGGATGCCTTCCGGGTGGACCGGGGCGACCCGGATCACATCACCTTCGGGGCCGGTGTCCACCACTGCATCGGGGCGCCTTTGGCCCGTCTGGAGTTGGAGATCGCGCTCGAGCGCCTGATCGACGCCTTCCCCCAAGCCTCCCTGGTGGATCAACCGGTCCGGGAGGACGGCTTCGCAATCCGCGGCTACCAATCCGTCAACCTGTCGACGGGGGGCTGAGCCATGCGGATGATCATCGATACCGATACCGCATCCGACGACGCGGTCGCCCTCGCGATGGCTCTCAACCACCCCGGAGTCGACGTGGTGGCGATCACGACAGTGGTCGGTAACTGCTCGCTGGAGGACACCACCCGCAACGCCCTCTACACCGCCGACCTCTGTGGATCCGGCGTGCCCGTCTACGCGGGCGCCGACCGGCCCCTGCTGGTCAAGGCCGGCCTCGCCACCTATTTTCACGGGATGGACGGGCTCGGCGACCATGGATACCCGGTCCCGTCCCGCTCCGCCGAGGACACAGACGGCGTCAGCGCCCTCATCACCCATATACGGAATAGTCCCGGCTCCACCCTGGTCACCCTCGGGCCGCTCACCAACGTGGCGCTTGCCCTGGCGCAGGCCCCCGAGCTCGTGGACCTCGTTGGCCGCTGCGTGGTCATGGGAGGCACTGCGAACACGGTGGGCAACGTCACCCCCGCCGCCGAGTTCAACCTGTGGTTCGATCCCCACGCCGCCCGGCTCGTCTTCGCCTCCGGGCTCCCGATCGAGATGGTCGGCTGGGAGATCTGCCGCGGCGAGGCCGGCCTGGACGCAACAGAGCGGGCCGCCCTGCGAGCGCTGGACACTCCCCTCGCCCACTTCTTCCTCGACTGCAACTCCACCGCGCTCGAGGCCTCTCGCAAGCAGTCCGGCACCGTCCGCCTGCAACTCCCCGACCCCACCGCCATGGCGGCCGCGATCGACAAGGATGGGGTGGTGACCCACAGCTCCAGCCACTACGTGGAGGTGGAGGCGGAGAGCCCGTTAACCAGAGGAATGTCGGTGGTCGACTCCCTCGACGTGACGGGCAATCCGGCCAACGTCGAAGTAGTCAACGCCATAGATACGGCCCGTTTCAAGGAGATGATCTTCGACGCGGCACGTGGCTAAGCCCGGCTTGATGGGAAAGAACCGGCGCAGCGGCCATCCGTTGTGGTCATAGGCCGACGCGATGGGATCATGAGGGTCGCGTAGTGCACGGCTGGTTTACAGATGCGCGAAAGAAACCCGAAAAGAGGATCCCGGTACGGCTCTTCGGGAAGTCTCACATGGTTGGTGGTAGTAGCCGTAGTGGTTGCTTCCTGTGGGGACACCTCTCGGGTGTCGGGCACCCATGAGCCGGATAAGGTCGCGGCGGCGGACCTGGCTCAAGAGCCCATAGAGGCTGATGAGGGAACAGACACCAACGCCGGGGATACCTCTCGAGTATCAGACGCTGATGAGCCGGATGAGGTCGCGGTCGCGGATCCGGCTCAAGAGCCCATTGAGGCTGATGAGGGAACAGACACTTCCGCTGGTTCGGTGCCGGACACCGACCGGGATAACGGGATGAGCGTTTCCGAAACCGATGACGAACTCCCTGAAGCGACCACCGTCGGCTTCACCACCGTAAGCGCCGGCACCGGGCATACGTGCGGAATCCGCACCGACAACACCGTCACCTGCTGGATGTGAGACTCGCCCGCAGGAGGTAGGTGACACGTAGGTGGCGCCGGTGAGCAGCCACCACAACGAGTCTGGTAGTCAACTATCTTTGAAGGTCACCACTGACCACTGACCGCTACGTCTCGCCCTTGCGGAAGGGAAGGCCGTCGGCGGCGGGCGGGCGGAGGCGGGAGGTGGCGAACAACAGCACCACGAGGACCGCTATGTGGGGGGTGATGGCCGGGATCTGGTTGGGCACGCTGGTCGAGTTCACGTACCAGAACCCCACCGCGATCGCCACGATGGCCAACTGCAGCGTCCCGGTGTATCCCTTCCGCTTCAGGATGCGCCACAGCAGCAGGAGCGCGATGACGAGGACCACCAGGAGCAGTAGGCCGTGGGCGGCGTTCTCGTCCCGGAGACGCAGCGTCTCGGTGAAGCCGAAGAGCAGCGCCCCGCGGGCCGTTCCGATCGGGTTCCAGTTGCCGAAAATCATGGTGGCCAGCCCGATGTAGCCCTTCCCCTGGGTCTGGCCCTCCTTGTACAGCCCGGACAGTTGGATCGCCAGGAAACCGCCCCCGAGCCCGGCCAGGAAGCCGCTGATCACCACGCCGTAGTACTTGTACTTGTAGACGTTGACGCCGAGCGAGTCGGCTGCGTGCGGGTGCTCGCCGCAGCTGCGTAGCCGTAACCCGAAACTGCTCTTCCACAGGACGAGTATGGAGATGGGTAGGGCCAGGTAGGCGATCAGGGTGAGCCATGACATCTGGAACATGAAGCCGCGCAAAATCCCGGCCAGGTCCGAGATGAAGAAGATACCGGCTCGTTCTATCGCGCCTAGGACGTCCGGGCTCTCCCAACCGAAGATAGTGCCGCCGGCCAGGACCGGCAGCGTGAAGCTGCTAACACCGGATATGGTCGGCGACTGGGTGATCGAGCCTCCGCGATCCGAGAAGTTCAGGTCGGACAGGAACCGGGTCAGGCCGGGCGCCATCAGGTTGATGGCGACCCCGGCAATTATGTGATCCACGTTGAATCCGACGGCCGCCACCGCCATCATGAGGCCTCCCATGGCCCCTGCCACGCCCGCGAGGAGCATCCCGAACCAGGGTCCGCCCACCATGGTCCCGAACGCACCGAACCACGTACCCAGGATCAGCATCCCCTCCAGGCCGATGTTGACCACCCCGGACCGTTCCGAGAAGATCCCCCCCATACCGGCCATCAGGATGGGCACCGACCAGGCGAGGGCGATAGCCCACGTTCCACTCGAGGTCAGATCGTCCGTAGGCAAGGAGGCGAACTGCTGGGTGGCGGCGAGCAGGAGTACCGCGGCCAAGCCGTAGACGATCCAGCGACGATTCCCGCTCACGAGGTTCGCCTGGATACTCATCATCGGTCGCTCGCTCAGGGTACTCAAGTGTCGGCCTCCTCCGCTCCGGCGACATCGGTGCTCTCGACCTGTGCGGACGCTGCTGCCGCGGCCTCGATCCTCCTCCTGCGCTGAGCCAGTGCGTAGGCGATCACGGCGAACAGGATGATCACACCCACCATGATCGTGACGATCTCTCGCGGGGCGTCCCCGCGTACCTCCAGCACGCCTGACGCCCGTTCCAGCCAGCCGAACGCCACCGCGGCCACGGCCGCCCCCACCGCGTGGTTGCGCCCGAGTAGCGCCACCGCTATCCCGGCGAAGCCCAGGCCCTGCGGGAACCGGAGGCTGTAGAAGTGCTGGTCTCCGAGAAGGTCCGCCATGCCGACCAGCCCTGCCACCGCTCCGCTGAGCAGCATGGCCAGGACGATGGTCCGCTTGGGTGGCACGCCGCTCGCCTCGGCGGCCCAGGGGTTGGCGCCGGTGGCGCGCAGGTCGTATCCGAGTCGGGAGCGGTTGATGATGAGGTGGTACGCCACGCCCACCAGCGCCGCCACGAGGATGAAGCCGGTCAACTCGACCCGCTTGATCTCGCGGGTCGCCAACTCGACGATCGGGTTGAGGCTGGGGAACCAACCGCTCGTAGCGATGTCCCCCAGGCGGGTGTCGAGGGACTCGGACTCGATCTTCCATCGGCCCAGCAGGAACGACACCACACCCGCCACCGCGATGGCGTTAAGCATGATGGTGGAGATGACCTCGTGGACGTTCCGGGTCACCTTCATCCAACCGGCCAGCCCGGCCCAGGCCGCCCCCACGATCATCGCGGTCAACAGGATGATGGCTATGTGGAGCGGCGGGAACAGCGAACCTACACCGGCACCGACGTAGGCGGCGAAGAACGCGGCCAGGATGTACTGGCCCTCCACGCCGATCTGGAAGAGGTTCATCCTCATGGCGATGGCGAAGGCGATGCCCGACAGGTATAGCGGGGTCGCCCGGTTGAACGACTCGATGACCGTCTCCAGCCGGCTGCCGTATTCCCAAATGTTGCCGAAGGCCACGACGGGGTCGGCCCCGGACACCACCAGAACGAGCGCGGCCACCAGGAGGGCCAGCCCTACCGCGGCCACCGGCGGCCCCACCACGCGGCGCACACCCGTCCAGGTCACGCGGCAGCCCCCGTCATGTAGGCACCCAACTCCCTGGGCGTGACCCTTGCCGGGTCCAGCCTGGCCACGATCTCACCGCGCAACATCACCAGGAGCGTATCGCTCAGACCGATCAGTTCCTCGAGATCGGCCGAGATCAGCAGTAACCCCAGACCTTCCGCCCGGGCCCGGCGCAGCCCCTCCCACACCGCCGCCTGCGAGCCGACGTCGATGCCCCGCGTGGGGTGGGCGGCGATCAGCGGGTTGCACTCGGTGGCCATCTCCCGGCCCACCACCAGCTTCTGCTGGTTGCCCCCGGAAAGGGCATGAACGGGCGTGTGGACACCAGGTGTACGTACGTCGAAGCGTTCTATGACATGGGAGGCATGGTCCTTGGAAGCCTCCTCGTCGATCCAGATCCGGGAACTGAGGAATCGGCTCCGCGTCTGGTGACCGAGGATGCTGTTCTCCCAGACCGGTGCAGGCAAAAGCAGGCCTCGCCGGTGACGATCCTCGGGGATGTACCCGAGGCCGGCCTCCCGGCGTTGCCGTACCGACCACCCGGTGACGTCATCACCATGCAGATGGATGGAGCCCTCGGTCACCGGAGCGATTCCCAGGATCGCCTCCACCAACTCACCCTGGCCGTTGCCCTCCACGCCTGCCACCCCGACGATCTCGCCGCACTGGACCGAGAAACCGACATCCCGCAGCCTCGTCACCCCGGCCTCATCCACCATCGAGATCCCCCTGACCTCGACGGCGGTCCGGTCGGTGACGGTCGCCTCCCGCGTCTCTGGCGTGGGAAGTTCCGAGCCCACCATCAGCTCGGCCAGATCCTGAGCGGTAACGTCCTCCGGCTTGACCCTGGCGACCGACCGGCCCTGGCGGAGCACGGTGATCGTGTCGGCTATTGCCAGCACCTCGTCCAGTTTGTGATCGATGAAGATGATGGTGTGGCCCTCCGCCTTGAGTTCCCGCAGGTTGCGGAACAACTCCTCCACCTCCTGGGGGACCAGCACCGCGGTGGGTTCGTCCAGGATCAGGATCCGGGCCCCGCGGTAGAGGATCTTGATGATCTCGATCCGCTGCCTCTCCCCTACCTCCAAGGTCCCGACGGTGTCGTCGAGGTCAAGATCCAAGCCGTAGGCGTCTCCCAGCTCCCGGAGCCGGGACCGGGCGGTGGCGAAGTCGATCAACGAGCCCCTGGACGGCTCCGCACCGAGGATCACGTTCTCGATGACCGTGAGGTTGTCGGCCAGCATGAAGTGCTGGTGAACCATCCCGATCCCCACGTCGATCGCCTCCCTGGGGGAGGAGAACGTACGCTCCTGCTCGAGAACCTCGACGCTTCCCTCATCAGGAGCCTGCATCCCGTAGAGGATCTTCATCAGTGTCGACTTGCCGGCCCCGTTCTCGCCGCAGATAGCGTGGATCTCACCCGCCTCCACGACGAGGTCGACGCGGTCGTTGGCCAGCACACCGGGGAATCGCTTGGTGATTCCCTCCAGCCGCACCGCGACGCTCATCGGCTCATCGTCCCTCCATCAGCCGACGGGCGTCACCCGGTCTCCCTATCGAACCTGCGTCAACCCGCGTAGTCGGCGGGGTCTCGGCTCACCACGATCTCGCCGGAAACGATCTGCTCCTTGAAGGCCTCTAGTTGGCCCGCGATGTCGTCCACGTGACCGCCGGAGGTCGAATAGCCGACCCCGTCCACCGACAGGTCGAACACCTGCGGACCGGGCGCGAAGGTACCGGCCTGGACCGCCTGGATGGTGTTGAACACCGCCACGTCCACCCGCTTCAGCATCGACGTCAGGATGTAGTCCTGGAAGTCGGGGGCGGTGAGGTACTGGTCGGAGTCGACCCCGATCGCCCACACATGCGTGCCACTGGCCTCCGAGTAGTCCTTGGCGGCCTGGAACAGACCACCCCCGGTGCCGCCCGCCGCGTGATAGATCACATCGGCGCCCTGCTCGAACATCGACTGCGCGATCACCCGCCCCGCCGCCG
>JAGWAN010000015.1 GCA_021296345.1 Acidimicrobiia bacterium
CGACCGTCCAGAGGTTCTCCAGGTCCTCGAAAATCGAGACGAGGAACGCGACAGCCCGAGGAAGGCTCCAGTAGGCAAACCCGACGCCGAGGCTGAACAGGATGACCAGCGCCGCCACCACCGGGAAGGCCCACTTGCGTTCCTTCTGGGTGAGACCGGGGTTGACGAAGGACCACGCCTGGTAGGCGATCACGGGGCTGGCCAGGACCACCCCACCGAAGAGCGCCATGCGCATGGCGATCGAGAACTGGTCGGTAGGGCCGGTCACCACCAGATCCCGCCCCGCCACCTCGCTGTAGGAGCTCTGCAAGAGGTGGAGCATCTGGTGGCGGAAGAAGAAAGCGACCACCGTGCCGACTCCGACCGCTATGAAGGTCTTGACGAGACGTGACCGGAGCTCCGTTAGGTGCTCCATCAGCGGCTGGCCGGAGGGATCGGCTCCTTCCGTCATTCGCCCTTGTCGGGTGATTCGTCTTCCTCATGGCCGCCAGGAGTATTCCGGAGGGGATCGCCCTCCCCTGCCGGAGGTTTCGGAGCCGTCACGTCCGGCCCGTTCTCGGGTGGAGAGCTGAGCGGTACGACGTTCTCGGGCATCTGGTCGTCCAGACCCTCCCATACCTCGCTCGGCGACACCCCCACCGGTGGTTCGGGGGCCACCCATCGTGCCTCGGGCACCTTCGGGACGGGAGCGCCGGTGCCCGGGGCGGGTTGGCCGGCGTCCTCCACGGATTGCCTGATATCCCGCTCCATGGAGCCGGCGGCATCGGCGGTCTCGGCCAGCGTGCGCTTCACCTCGCTCACCGGCTCGGCCAGATCCTGGCGGAGTTCCTTCATCGGCTCGCGTATCGGAGCGACCTCCCTCTCGATCCCCTCGCGAAGGTCTCTCACCGCTTCTCGGAGCTCGCGGACGTACTTTCCGATGGTACGAGCGATCTCAGGCAGGCGGTTCGGTCCGAAGACCACCAGGGCTACCACGGCGATAGTGAGTATCTCGAGACCGCTGAACGTGTCGAACACGATGCCATGCTACCGGCGCACACCTACATGCCCCCCGGCGGTTCAGGTGCGGGAGACCTCGTATCGAGCCAGGATCGCTTCGCGCAGGCGTTCGGTCTCGTCCCGGACTTCCCGTCCCTCGATCAAACGCGCCTGGGCACCCAGCCGGAGCAGCAGGCGGGCGCCGACGCGTGCGTCGGACATGGCGAACCGGATCACGAGCTCCTCGCCGGTGTCCTCCAGTATCTCGACCGGGTAGTACTCGGCTACCCATCTGGCGCCGGACCCCAGGGCAATCCGGGCGTAGATCGCGTCAGCGGACGGGGTGTAGTCCATATTCGTGGCAGCGGGCGGCTTGGCAGCAGGTTCGAACGTCTCCCCCTGCTCCTCCACCGCTCGGATCCGATCTACGCGGAACAGGCGCCGGTCGCCCGCCAGACGGCAATGCGCCCGGAGGTACCAGCTTCCCATCGAGGCGTGGACCATCAGCGGTTCGATGGCTCGGACGGTGGTCCGGTTGGTGCTCATCGACAGGTAGGTGATAGTCAGCACGGTTCCGTCGCGGGCGGCCCGGCGCAAGGTGTCGAGATGGCCGGGCTCGGGAGGCAACTCGGCAGCGATGACCGTTGCGGCCTCCGGGAAGAGGGCGTCGGTCAGCTTCTCCACCGCCCTTGCCAGCGCCTCGTTCCCCTGGGAGGTGCCGGCCACCGCCAGACCGGCGCTGAGCAGACCCAGGGCTTCGTGCGGCGTCAGCCGGAGCGGTCTGGAGAAATAGTCGGCCATGTCCAGCACCACCTCGTCCCCATCGATGTACGCGACCATCAGATCACCGGGGCCGTAGCCGGGCAGCCCGCAACAGAAGAGCAGGTTGAGATCGTCGGCGAGTTGGCGACGGCTCGTGTAGCCGAACCGCTCCATGACTTCGGTGACGGTCGGATAGGGGTTGGCCAGCGCCCACGGAAGCAGAGCCAGGATCCGGGCCAGCCGCTGCTGGGTCCTGGCGGCGGTCACCGGCCCGCCTCGAGTCGTCGGACCATCGCGGCGCGCAACTCCGGAGGTTCGAGGATCACCGCCCCGTCGTCGAGGTGTATGACCGTGTCGAGGAGCGAGTCGTTCACGAAGGGGACTTCCAGGATCGTTCCTCCGGCCTCGGTTATCCCCACAGCCCTGGCATCGGGGAACCGGTTCTCGACCCACCAGGCGATCTCGGGATCGCATTCGATCAGAGAACGTTGTGGCTCCCGTTGCTCCCAGGGCAGCGACGACAGGATGTCCCGGGCGCCGTAACCCTCGGGCCGCGGGAACGCGTCCGGTTCTCCGACCAGTTCGAGCTGCTCCGCCCGATCGAGCCGGTACGTCCTTATCGTGTCCGCCTGTTCGGGCTCGACGCCTGCGAAGTACCAACGGCCGCGCCGATGGTGCATGGCATAGGTGCACAGGGTCCGCGGCCGGCCGCGGTAGCCGCATAGGATCCGGCGGCGCTCCAGCACCGCCTGGAAGATCAGGCCCAGGTGCTGGCTGCCCAGACCCAGGTCGGCGCCTACCGGCGTGTCCGTGTCAGTTAGCCGGGCCCCTCCCAGCTTGAGCAGGCAGTTGGCGCCCGACGGCCAGCCACCGGAACGCACCATGTGCACAGCGAGAGCCAGCGCGGTCCGTTCCTCGTCGGTCAGCCCCGGTTCGATGGTCCGGTAATTGCTTTCGGGAACCACGTAACCCCACTCGACCTCCCAGGCGTCGGTGGCTTCCTGCTCGAGTTCGATCCCTAACTCGCGCAGGCTGGCCTTGTCCCGCTCGAACTTGCGGTGGAAGGCCTGGTCGGATAGGTTCTCGTACCCGGCCACCGTATTCCGTATTCGCTCGGCAGTGACGGGACGCGGGGAGTCGACCAGATATGCCAGCAGGTTGATCAGGCGCTCGACGACGGTGCTCATAGTCTGCCAAATGTACCGATCTCGATTGCCAGTTACCAGCGGCCGGCTTCCAGCGGCCAGTGGACGACCCCGAGGTGATCAGGTTGCGTGAGGTGAACCACCGGGGTTGTACCATTCACTGATCACTGATTTCATAGGCCCGCGATCAGGCGTTCCACCCGCTCGTCGAAGGCCTTGAAGGGATCCTTGCAGAGCACGGTCCGCTGGGCCTGATCGTTCAGCTTCAGGTGGACCCAGTCCACCGTGTAGTCGCGGTTCTTGGCCTTGGCGGCGGCGATGAACTGCCCCCGGAGCCGGGCACGGGTGGTCTGTGGAGGCTTCTCCTTGGCGATCGCGATCGCGGCGTCGGTCACGAGGCGCTCGACGACACCCCGCCGGGCCAGCAGGTAGTAGAGGCTGCGCTCCTCCGTCACATCGTGATAGCTGAGGTCCAGCAGCTGGACCCGGGCATCGGAGAGCGTCAGGTCGTGCTTGGCGCGGTAACGCTCGATGAGGTGGTACTTCGTGACCCAATCGACCTGGCGTTCGAGCGAGAAGGGATCCTTCTCGAGGCCGGTGAGCAGATGCTCCCACATCTCGACAGCTCGCTGCACCGAGGGGGGGAAGCCGGGGTTCCGGGCGTACCGGATGATCCGGTCCAGGTATTCCCACTGGATGTCGAGGGCCGAGAGCATCCGACCGTTGGCAAGGCGCACCGGTTGCCGACAAGTCGGGTCCTGGCTGATCTCCCGGATGGCTCGGATGGGGTTCGCCAGGGTCAGGTCTCTGAACATCACGTCCGCTTCGATCATCTCCAGCAGCGCGACGGTGGCGCCCACCTTGACGTAAGTGGCGTATTCGTTCATGTTGGAATCGCCGGCGATCACATGGAGGCGCCGGAACCGCTCGGCATCGGCGTGGGGCTCATCACGCGTGTTGATGATGGGCCGGGACCGTGTCGTGGCCGAGGAGACCCCCTCCCAGATGTGGTCGGCACGTTGGGAGATCGAGAAGGTGGGCCCCTTGGCGGTCTGGAGGAGCTTGCCCGCTCCGGAGAAGATCTGGCGGCTGACCAGGAACGGTATGAGGATGTCCAGCATCTTCTGGAAGTCGGCCTTGCGGAGTACCAGGTAGTTCTCATGGCACCCGTAGGAGTTGCCGGCCGAGTCGGTGTTGTTCTTGTAGAGGAAGATGTTGCCTCGGATGCCATCATTCCGGAGGCGTTGCTCGGCGGAACGTTGGAGGTTCTCCAGGACTCGCTCCCCGGCCTTGTCGTGGGCTACCAGATCGAGGAGATCGTCACATTCCGGTGTGGCGTACTCCGGATGGCTGCCCACGTCCAGATAGAGGCGCGCTCCGTTCTCCAGGAACACGTTAGAGGACCGACCCCATGTCACGACCCCCCGGAAGAGGATACGGGCTACCTCGTCGGGACTGAGGCGGCGCTGGCCTCGAAGCGTGCAGGTGATCCCAAACTCGTTCTCGATACCGAAGATGCGCCGTTCCATGGATCAATAGGCTAGGCGTGATGCAGGTACGGCCGGGTGGGGGTCACCGGAGCGGGAGGCGATTCAGGAGGTCGCTATCTCGCCGAGTTCTTCCTTGGTCAGCCGGCGGAACCGGCGAGTCGGGCCCTCGCGTGCCAGGAGGGCGCCCTCCCAGCCGTCGATAGCGCGGCTCTCGACCTCCCGGAACGCGTTGGCGGCAAGCGCCAGGGCCTCGGCCAGCCCGGGGGTGCCTTCGTAATCCTCCCCCAGCCGGTCGGACAGCTCGTCGGCTTGTCCACCGATGGCCGTGTAACCGCGCTTGTCGTACAGGGTGCCGTCATATGTCACCTTGAACAGGCGGTCCTCGGCAACGGTCCGCCCCACTTCCGCCACGAGCACTTCCACCTCGAAGGGCTTAGGTCCCTGAACGAAGATATTCCCCAGCGTCTGCGAGAAGGCGGACGCCAGGCTCTTGGCGGTGACGTCACGGCGCCCGTACTGGTATCCCTTGATATCGGCATAGCGTATTCCCGCCACCCGCAACGACTCGAACTCGTTGTACTTGCCCACTCCGGCGAAGGCGATACGGTCGTATATCTCGGAAGTCTTGGTGAGAGTGCGGCTGGGGTTCTCCGCCAGTAGCAGCACCCCCTCCTGAACCTCCAGAGCGGCGATCGAACGGCCTCGGGCGATGCCCTTGCGGGCGTACTCGGCACGGTCCTTGACCATCTGTTCGGGAGCAACGTAGAACGGAAGGGTCATCGGATCACCTCCATTGCCCGTTCGGCTGCCGCCGCGATTGCCGACCGGCCGATTTCCTCAACGCCGTCGGTGGTGACCGTGACCACATTTGGGTAGATCCCGCGACGCAGAGCGGGACCTCCGGTGGCGAGGTCCTGTCCGGCCGCGGCGACGAGAGCGGCGATGCTGTGGTCGATGGCCTGGGTCCGGTCGGATCCGGGGCTGTACACCGTTCTCAGGTATGCCCGCGCTTCCCGGCTCCCCGACCCGGCGGCGCCGAAGTCTCGCTCCTCATAGCGCCCTCCGATAGCATCGAAGGTGAACACGTGCCCGGTCCCGCTCTCGGGTTCGATACCGCAGAACAGGGGCACGACCACGAACCCTTGCAGGGCCATCGGTAGCTGGGAACGAACCATCCGGGCGAGGTAGGTGGCCTTGCCTTCCAAGCTGAGCCGCACCCCCTCGAGCTTCTCGTAATGCTCCAACTCGGTCTGGAAGAGGCGGATCAACTCGACTCCGAGGCCTGCCGTTCCCGAGATGGCCACCGCCGAGTAGGCATCCGCCGCGAATACCTTCTGGATATGGCGATGGGCTATGTCGTAGCCGGCGGTTGCCTGACGATCCCCCACCATTACCACGCCGCCGTCGTAGCGGAGGGCCAGCACAGTGGTGGCGTCAGGCGGGCGGAAGTCGGGAGGCGCGGGGTCCGGCCCCAGCGCCCATTTCGGCGCCAGATCAAGGGACCTGATGAGTTCGGTGAAGCTGGCGCCGGGCAGGGGCGCTCCCAGCGGAAGCAGACTCCCCGTCACTCGCCGCCCTTTTGCACGTAGTTCTTCACGAACTCCTCGGCGTTCTCCTCGAGCACGGAATCTATCTCGTCCAGGAGTTCGTCGATCTTGTGCACCCCGCCTTGCCCGGCGACCTCCGGGGCTGACGCAACCGGCTCAGATACCTCGCCGGGACGGCGCCGGATCCGCTCTCGTTCCTGTGCCATCTTTCTCCTCCTAGAACTCGTGGCCAAACTCGGCCACGTTGTGACGCTTCACTTGTCGACCAATCATGCACGATAACCGAGGACGGGGCTTCATAGCGTTCCCAAGCCGACCCTCACTCTAGGGAGAGTGCCGATGAACATCCGTTGGCCCGACGGCCGATCGGATGATCCTCGGGTCTGTGCCGGTGGGTCCTACCCATCCACGTCTCTCAGCACGCTCCAAGAGCGTCCAGAAGCGCGGCCGCGTCTGGACAGGTGTCGAGCAGGCCTCCGACCAGGGACTCGTTACCACGCAAGGGCTCCATCATAGGCACCCGCTTGAGGGAATCCTCACCCACGTCGAACACCAGGGAGTCCCAGTTGGCCGCCACGAGCGAGTCGGGGTACTTCTTGACGCATCGTCCCCGGAAGTAGGCGCGGGTCTCGGCGGGCGGTTCCGCGGTGGCCCGCCGTAGTTCGGCGTCGTCGAAGATCCTCCGGAGCAGCCCTCGCTCTTCGAGCCGGTATGCCAAGCCCTTGCGGGGATCGGTGTCATGGTATTGGAGCGCGGCCATGGCCAGCTTGGGATCGTGCCATTCCAGGTCGTCTCGCCGGCGGAATGCGCTCAGCATCCGTAGCTTGGCAGTCCAGTCGATCCGGTCCGAAGTGAGCATCGCGTCCTGTTCCAGGTCGTTGAGGATCGAACTCCACTCGGTGATGACGTCCGCCCACACCGGCTCCGGATAGTTAGAGGCCGCATATTTCGACAGCCATTCGAGGTAACGGAACTGGAGCTCGAGAGCGGTGGCGGACGAGCCGTCGGCCATGGCTATGGGCAGGCTGAGCGACAGGTCACGGCTCAATTGCCAAGTAGCCGAGACCGGGTCGGCCAGGGCCAGATCGTCGGGAATGGCACGGTCCTCGATGGCGGCCAGGATCAAGGCGGTGGTTCCCAGCTTCACGAACGTCTGCACCTCGGACATGTTGGCGTCGCCGATGATGACGTGGAATCGGCGATAACGGGCCGGGTCGCCGTGAGGCTCGTCCCTGGTATTGATGATGGGTCTCTTGAGCGTGGTCTCCAGGCCGACTTCCTCCTCGAAGAAGTCTGCTCGCTGGCTGATCTGGTACCGCACCGGTGGGCGGCCGTTCTCGGATCCGAGCTTCCCCGACCCCGTGAAGATCTGGCGGGTGACCAGCCATGTGGTGGCGTAGCGGATCAGGTCGGAGAAGGGCAACTCCCGGTCGACCAGGTAGTTCTCGTGATGACCGTAGGAGTTTCCCTTACCGTCGCTGTTGTTCTTGTGGACGTACATGTACTCGCCCGGCCGGAGGATCTGGTAGGCCTGGTCCACGGCAGTGGCCACCACCCTCTCCCCTGCCTTGTCGTATAGAGCGGCCTGCCGGGGGTCGACGCATTCGGGGCTGGAGTACTCGGGATGGGCGTGATCGACGTAGAAACGGGCGCCATTGGTCAGCACGACGTTGACCAGACCGGAATCCGGCTCGGCCAGGCCGAGGCCCTCATGACCGCCCCCGCGGGCGTCCCGGCCCGGGGTTTCCTCGTCGAACGACCACCGCACTCGAACGCGGCCCCCCTGGTAGGAGTTGACGACTAGAGAGGAGGCGAGGGTCGGGTTGAAGTCCGGTTGGTTGCGAACGGTGATTCCGTATTCGGTCTCGGTCCCGATGACTTTGGGGGTTGCCATGCCTACAGGTACTGACCTGCGCCGACCGCCTCGATGGTTCTCGACTCGTCCTCACCCTCGATAAGGGTGCGAACGTAGACGATCCGCTCCCCCTTCTTACCGGATATCTTGGCCCAGTCATCCGGGTTGGTGGTGTTCGGAAGATCCTCGTGCTCCCGGAACTCCTGCTTGATGCCGACCAGCAGATCCTGGGGGCTGATCCCGCCGGATTCGCCGGCTATCCGCCGCTTGATGGCCGCCTTCTTAGCCCGGCGGACGATGTTCTCGATCATGGCGCCGGAGGCGAAGTCACGGAAGTAGAGGATTTCCCGGTCACCGTTCTGGTAGGTGACCTCGAGGAAGCGGTTCTCATCGCTCTCGGCGTACATCTTCTTCACCACCTGGTCAATCATGCGACCCACTAGGACAACCGGATCACCGCCTGCCTCTTCGAGAGCGGTGGCGTCGAACGGGAGGTCGGGATCGAGGTAGATCTTGAAGATCTGGCGGGCCGCCACGGTGTTGGGACGGGCGATCTTGATCTTCACATCCAACCTTCCGGGGCGGAGAATGGCCGGATCGATGAGGTCCTCCCGGTTGGAGGCGCCGATCACGATCACGTTCTTGATCATCTCCACGCCATCGAGTTCCGAGAGAAGCTGGGGGACGATGGTGGACTCGACATCGGATGAGATACCGGTGCCACGGGTCCGGAACAGGGAGTCCATCTCGTCGAAGAAGACGATCACAGGGACGCCCTCATCCGACTTCTCCCGGGCTCGCTGGAAGATCAGCCGGATCTGCCGCTCGGTCTCGCCCACGTACTTGTTGAGGAGTTCCGGGCCCTTGATATTGAGGAAGTAGGACCGGGCGTCATCGTGGCCCGTCCGCCTGGCCACCGCGTCGGCCAGGCTGTTGGCCACCGCTTTGGCGATGAGGGTCTTCCCGCATCCGGGCGGCCCGTAGAGGAGGACGCCCTTCGGCGCCACCAGTCCGTATTCCTCGAACAGGTCCCGGTGGACGTACGGGAGCTCGACTGCGTCCTTGATCGCTTCGATCTGGTCCCGAAGTCCGCCCACCCGCTCGTAGGTGACGTCGGGGACCTCTTCGAGCACCAGTTCCTCCACCTCGGGCCGGATCAGCCTCTCGTAGGCGAGACCGTGGCGGGGATCGATGCGGACGTGGTCTCCGATCCTCAGGAAGATCCCCTGCAGTGGCCCGGCGAGCTCCACGACCCGCTCCTCGTCGGCGTGGGCCATCACCAGCAGCCGGTCGTCGGAAAGGAGCTCCTTGATGGTGACAACCTGGCCCTGGCGGTCGAAGTCCCTCACCTCCACGATGTTCATCGAGTCGTTTACCAGCACCTGCTGGCCGCGCTGGAGCTCCTTGATCTCGATGGAGGGTTGGGCGTTCACCCGCATCTGCCGCCCACCGCTGATCACGTCTACGGTGCTGTCGCTGTTGACGCCGAAGACCGTGGCGAACGGATTGGGGGCGGTGGTCAGCTTCTCCACCTCGGCCCTGAGCATGGCGAGTTGCTCCCTCGCTTCCTCCAGCACTGCGGACAGCTTCTCGTTACGCTGACCGGCTAGGGCAAGCTGGGATTTGACCTCGGCGAGACGGCTCTCCAGCATCCGGACGCGGCGGGGGGCGTCCTGGAGGCGACGACGCAGGACGGAGACCTCTTCCTCCAGAGCGTGGACGGTGCCTCGAAGCGCGTTGATCCGGTGCTCGTATTCGTACGGCATCTGTCGATCAGTCATTCACCCACCTGCATTTCGGGCAGTATACGAGTGCATGCTCTCTTCGTGAACAATCGTGTCTTCAGGAGGGGCGACGCATCGGGCGGTGGTCACGAATCCCGTGTGGCCGACCATTCCGTGATCCGGGCGTACCGAACGGCCGGCAACGTGCCAGGTCCGGAGCAGTATCTCGAAGGTCTCGACATCTACGAACCGGTCGCTGGACGCCAGGGTGCTGTGGATCTTGTCGACCTGCGGAACGGTGGGGACGTAGGCGGCGACGAGACCGCCGGTTCGTAGCGTCCCAGCTGCGGCCGGGATGACCTGCCAGGGCTCCGCAAGGTCCAGGACAAGGCGGTCGTGCTCGACCTCGGCCACGATCTCGCGTACATCGCCCACTCGAAGGTCCAGGTGTTCAGGAATCGATCCGAAGTAGCGCTTGATGTTGGTCCGCCCGCGGCCGGCGTGGTCCTCACGGGAATCGCACGAGATCACCCTGCCGGTGAGACCCACCGCCCGGACCAAAGCCATGGTGACGGCACCGGAGCCCGTACCGGCCTCCACGACGGTGGCGCCGGGGCGGATGTCGGCATACACCAGGATCGGGCCGAGATCCTTCGGGTACACCACCTGCGGCCCGCGTCGCATCTTGAGGATGTAATCGGCCAGGCGTGGGCGGACACCGATCAACGGTGCGCCCTTCGAGGAGACGAATCTGGTGCCTTCGGGCCGGCCGATGATGTCGGCGTGGGCCAGGCTTCCCCGGTGGTATTGGAAGGTACCGGTGGAGCGAAGGCGCAACAGGTACTTGCGGCCCTTGTCGTCGAGCAGGAGAGCCGGTTCACCCTCCCCAAACGAGCTGCCCGCTGCCACTACGGTCACAGTCCTCCGAGCGAGGCCAGGCTGGCCACCAAGGTCAGCACCATGCCGGCCACGGTCACCCAGACCACTACCTTCACCCACGTGGGCGTGCGCCTCATCCATTCCTCCCGGTGTTCCGGCCGGGGGTCGGGTCGGTACGGCCGACACCCTGCCGCCAATCTAGTGTCATAAAGCCGCCGGAAGAACGCGAAAATCGGCCGACCGGCAAACCGGTGCTCCGAACCGGGCCCAGCCCCCGCCACCACCTGTCCTTGGCTGGGAGCGTGTTCGGCGATGCCCGGTTTGGGCCGGGTATCGGCGAGACGCTCCGTTTTGAAGCCTTTGAATGTTCCCTGCGGGCCGGGCCGCTCCGATCGGTGACACGCTTGCGTCCGGTGTAGGTGCTTGGCAGTTGGGGAACGTGTCGCGGGGGTGGGCCACCTTCAACCCCTCCTTGTGGCGGGTGAGGCGTTCGTTCCAGGTCGCTGCTGCCCGGCTGGGTCACAGAGCCGGACACCGTTGCCGGCGATACGGCTAGCCTGTTCGGTGATGCTCCGGTTCTTCTCTGCGCGTCGCGGCGCCCGTTACCTTTTCCAGGGCCTTCGGGAAGGCAGGTGGCCGCTCATCCTGGTAGGCCTGACCGTCCTGGTGGCGCGGTTCAATAGGCGTTGGAGGCGGGCCGGATCACGGGTGGCATCGGTACGGGTGAAAACCGGTCAGTCCGTGGGTCTGCGGGTCTTCCGGCCGGGCGAGACACCGGCAGCCTTCCGGGTGGACGCCTCCGACTAGAAACCGATCATCTAGAGGCGGTGGATCTCGATCCGGGCACCGCGGCGCCTGGCGCGCCTCCGTCCGGCGAGAAACGCGATGACAAGCGCACCCGCCCAGCCCAACGCAACTCTCATCGCGGCCGAACGGACGAAGTCACCGGTGTCGTTGACGGCTTCCTCGATCTGCTGAGCCTTGGCTTCGATATCGTCACGGGTTATCACAGGGACTCCCTCGGGCGGTTGGCGAGATACATGACGAAGAGGGCCACCAGGACGGCGACCGCCGCGCCGATGAAGTAGCCGAGGACACTCCACAGCGCGCTGTCAGGAAGCAGGTCCAGCACCAGCCTCAGACCTGCGATCGAGAGCAACAGCCATCCCACGGCGAACAGCAGTCCCGCCAGCAAGCTGAACCCCGCGAAACGCGCCACCCTGCGCAAGGGAGCAACCGTCTCCTGGGCGAGGTAGGCCTTGGACATGTCGACCAGTTCGGAGATCAACTGGGGGATTTCAGGTTGCTTCATGGCATGTGCGTCCGGCAGGGGGACTCAAGCCTAGCCCCCGAACGTGGGTATTCCTCATGGAGATCATGGCCGCGGGCTGCGGCACCGGCCGCCACCAGGAGGAGGCGGAGCCTTCATCCCAGCAGGGGCTTGTAGGCCTCCAGGAAGCGCTGGTAAGTGGTCACGCCGGATCTCTGCCGCTCGATCTCCTCTTCGGTCAGCCGCCGTACCGGCTTGGCCGGGATGCCCATGGCGAGGGTCCAGGGTGGGATGCTCCGGCCCTCCGGCAGCACGGCGCCGGACGCCAGCCAGGCTCCCTCGCCGAGTTCGGATCCGGTGAGCGCCATGGAGCCGATCCCGACCAGGCAATGGTCGCCGACCTTTACACTGTGCAGCACCGCGGCGTGCCCTACGGTGGTGTTCCTGCCCACGATGCACGGGAAGCCGGGATCGCAATGCATCACCACGTTGTCCTGGAGGTTCGACCCGGCCCGCACCTCCACCCGGTCCAGTTCGGCGCGGATCACCACCCCGAACATGACTACGGCGCGGGCTTCTATCACGACATCGCCGTAGATATGAACGTTCGGGGCCACGAACGAGTCGGGATGGATGTTGGGGGATCCGATGACCACTGGTCCGTCAGGCTCCCCAAGGGTTTGATCGACCCGGGACACGACCGAAGGATACCTCCGGTCCGGCGGCGGGGTGTCGGAGAGAGGACTCGAACCTCCACGCCCTTGCGGGCACTAGGCCCTCAACCTAGCGCGTCTACCAGTTCCGCCACTCCGACCCGAGCGGAGGCACGAGTATACCCACTGCGGCTCCCCGCATCAGGCGACGCCCAGCCGGGCGATCAGGTCGAGCACGCCGGCCCGTTCCGCACCGATGGTGGTGCTGTCGCCATGGCCGGTGTGGACGACCGTCTCGTCCGGGAGGACCAGCAGCAGGTCGCGAATGCTCCTCAAAATGGTGGGCCGGTCACTGAAGCTCCGTCCCGTGGCGCCCGGACCCCCGTTGAACAGGGTGTCGCCCGAGAACATCAGCCCGCTCCTCTCGTCCCGGAAGCAGCACGAGCCCGGTGAATGGCCCGGGGTGTGGATCACGCGCAGCTCGTGTCCGGCCACTTGCAGGGTGGCGCCGTCTGCCAGGTCACGATCCGGAGCGTCATCGGCATACACCATGTCCCACAGCATCCGGTCGTCGGGGTGCAGCATGATTGGAGCGTCGACCCGATCGCGCAAGGCGACTGCCGAGTTGATGTGGTCGTTGTGGCCGTGGGTGAGCACGATGGAGGACACCCGCCGTCCTGCCACCGCCTCGACTATCGGAGCGTGATCGTGGGAGGCATCGATCACCAGCACCTCCCGATCGTCTCCGATCAGCCAGATGTTGTTGGTGACCTCCCACTCCCCGCCATCAAGACGGAAGAGCCCGTCCGTTGTCACCAGCTCGAGTGGCATGGTCGGCTCAGAAGGGTGCTGGAAAAGACGAGTATGGGTGGCCGCGATGGCCTCGACCTGGGGCTTCGGGTTTCGGGCTTCGTTGCCGACAATCGGGCCAAACGGACATTTTCAGTACCCTCCTAGAACACGGCTACCGAGCGAAGCACTTCTCCACGCTCCATCTTGTGGAAGGCCTCCTCTACGTCTCCCACTCCTATCGTTTCGGAGACGAAGCGGTCCAGATCGAGGCGGCCCTGGAGGTACAGGTCGATCAGCATGGGAAAGTCCTTGGAAGGCAGGCAGTCTCCGTACCAGCTGGACTTCAGGGCGCCTCCGCGACCGAACACCTCGATGAACGGCAGTTCCAGGGTCATGTCGGGGGCGGGCACCCCTACGAGCACCACGGTGCCGGCCAGGTCACGGGCCTTGAAGGCCTGCTGGTAGACGTGGGGCAGGCCGATCGCCTCGATGGCCACATCGACCCCGTTACCTCCGGTCAATGCCTTGATGGCATGGACCGGGTCCTCGTCGTTGGAGTTGATCGTGTGGGTCGCTCCGAACTCTCCGGCCCATTCGAGCTTACGGTTGTCGATGTCGACGCCGATGATGGTGGTCGCTCCGGCCAGCTTGGCCCCCGCAATGGCGCCGTCGCCGACGCCTCCGCAGCCGAACACGGCCACGCTGTCACCCGGGCGTACACCCCCGGTGTTCATGGCCGCCCCGATACCGGCCATGACCCCGCAGCCAAGTAGGCCCGCCGCCACGGGTGAGGCGGCGGGGTTCACCTTCGTGCACTGGCCGGCCGCCACGAGGGTGGCTTCCGCGAATGCGCCGATGCCGAGGGCGGCCGATAGCTCGGTGCCGTCGGCGAGGGTCATCTTCTGGGAAGCGTTGTGGGTGTCGAAACATATGTTGGGCCGGCCCCTCATGCATGACCGGCACTGGCCGCACACGGCCCGCCAGTTCAGGATGACGAAGTCCCCGGGCGCCACCTCCGTCACACCCGGGCCCACCTCTTCGACCACTCCGGCCGCCTCGTGGCCGAGGAAGAAGGGGAAGTCGTTGTTGATGCCGCCCTCGCGGTAGTGGAGGTCGGTGTGGCAGACTCCACATGCCTGGATACCGACCACGGCTTCTCCGGGACCGGGATCCGGTATAACGATTTCCTCGAGGGTTACCGGCTCACCGACCGCCTTCGACACCACACCCTGTACCGTCCGTGGCATTTTCATCTCCTCTGTTGTCGCTATCCGAACCAGAGCAGCCACCGGATCGATCCGGGCGGCCCACCGGAAGACTAGTTCGCGGTGGCCGGGTCCGACCCGAGTCTTCACCCCTCGATTGGTCTCCAGAGTTCTGTACCGGGATGGAACTGGCTCCACGCGAACCAGAAGGATTCATGCGTGGGTGTCTCGACTCCGTCCGGTCCCAAGGCGCGCAGACCGCCTCCGTCCAGCGTGACCACGATCCCCTCGTGCTCGACCGTTCCACCCCGTCTCAGAGTTGCCTGGGCCTCGGCGACCGGGAAAGCCACCGCAGTGGGGGACCCTCCCTCGTAGATCAGCACGCCCAGCACCTTTTCCTGGACCGGTAGGCGGTCGTCCCAGTCCCCGATCGGGAAAATGGGACCGTGGTCGTCCCGACCCCTCAGCGGATCCTCCGGGTAGGACCGGCCGATCCCGCCGTCCTCCGCCACGATGAGAGTTTGCGGATTGGCCGCCTTCCACTCCCCCCACCGCGAGGTCACCATGGTGGTCTGGGGCAACCGGACAGCCGCTTCCCGGAGAGGGCCGCTGACCGCTTGGCCGGTGAACGTGTCGAACATGGAACGCGTGTGGTACTCGTACATCATCTTGTTGGAACGTGACAGGAGCCCGGACGTGCGGAGCTCGAATGTCCCGGCGTCGCCGAGGTGGTCGCGGACCGAGTCGGGCACCACGTCAGTGAAGTAGGCCTGGGCAGAGCCGCACAGGGTGCAGTACGGGATCCCCAAGCGCCTGCCCCCAATGGTGATGTTGACCATCTCGTGGACTTCCATCATGTTCTTGGGGAACGCCACCGCCTCTCCGTTGACGGTCACCGCGAACACGTATGCCTCATCGGGGTAGTAGTCACCCTCGGAGACGGTTACCAGTCGAGGATCGTTGAGTGCCGGGATGCAGCCCCGCGGACACGGCAGATGCGTCGAGTTGAGAGGGCGGTCGTCGATCAGCACCCCGCCCCAGGTGACGTGGCGCCAATCGATAAGCGAGCCCTCGTCTACGAAGAACGGCGCCCATCCCAGCTCGATCAAGGTGTACAACCCGCCCTTCCACCTGGCAAGCCCGGGCGGTGCAGGCGTATCCCATGCGATCAGCTGGTTGGTGGCATCGTGCCACGGCTTGGAGCCGAGGTCGACGCCGGTCAGTTCGGTGAACGCGGATCGGAGGCCCGAGGCATCGGGAGGGATGAAGCGCATGAGATCCGCGATGACCCAGGCGACGCGCAGGTCACCGGACCGGCCGAGGCGTGCGATGGCCTCGGTGTCCAGCCCGGTGGTCAGCGAGTCGAGCAGGGCTTGGAGATCGTCTTCTACGTCCACCGCCAGGGCATCCTCCGCCGAAAGGACCGGCGGTTCATCGGTCGAGTCGGCCGGGGCCGTCGCGGTCTCGGCGGAGACCTCCTCAGGCGCACCCGCCGGAGCCGTGCCGGTCGGTTGTTCACCGCCCGGCACGGTGGTGGATTCCTTGAGGCCCGTCGTGGTGGGGGTTCCGAGGGGCTCGGCGACCTCACCGCCTGGCACGGTGGTGGATTCCTTGGGGCCGGTCATGGTGGGGGTTTCGAAAGGCTCGGCGACCTCGACCGTCCCGGTAGCCCGGCTCGACGGCCCTGCAGATCGGATGGCAACCAGCACGGCCAACCCCGCCAGCACGACCAGGCCGATCAGGAGCGCCCAGCGGCGTCTGGGGTTCACGCCGCGGTGCCTCCGGGTGTTCGGGCCATCAACTCGTGCGCCGGCCTGCTCCCGAGGGCCGGCCGGCGATCATGAGTTCAGCGGCCGAGGAGGATCGCCAGGCTCACCGTGGTAGCCGCGAACAGGACCGCCACGATGACGGTCATGCGATCAAGGTTCCGTTCGGCGAGCGTAGACCCGCCCATCCCGCCGGCCTGCATCCCACCGCCGAACATGTCACCGAGCCCTCCCTTGCCGGCATGGAGCAGGATAAGGAAGACCAGGGCAACCGCCACGATGAGATGAAGGACGGTGATGATGGCGATCGCGATGGTCACTGGCAAGTCCTAGTTGGTAGTTCGTAGTCGGCGTCAGCGAAGCGCTCGCTTGAGTCCGGTCAGCATCTTACCAACCTCGTCGGCACAGACCAGAACATCCTCGACGCGCCCGTGCTCCTCGTGGAGTTGCGCGCTCTAGTGGACTGAGGGTGACCAGCACTGGCCACTAAGCAGCCAATTGCCAACGACAAACTATCGACTACAAACTACCCGGCTTGAGCGGCCACTGCCGCGGCGGCCGCCGCCGCTACCTCCGGATCGCCCAGATACCGGTCTGCGACATACTCGAGCTCGTCGTCCAGCTCCACGACCAGCGGGATGCCGGTGGGGATGTTGAGGCGGGTGATCTCCTCGTCGCCGATCCGTTTCAGGTACTTGAGCAGGGCACGGATGCTGTTGCCGTGGGCGACCACCAGGACCCGGCGTCCTGCGGAAAGGTCGGGCACGATCCCCGCATTCCAGTAGGGCACCGCGCGACCGACCACATCGGCCAGGCATTCGGAGGCAGGGAGCTCATCCTCAGCCACATCCTGGTACCTCCGGTCGAAGCGAGGATGGCGCGGATCGTCTCTTTCCAGGACCGGGGGCGGCACCGCGTAGCTCCGCCTCCACCGGAAGACCTGTTCCGCGCCATGCAGGGCGGCGGTCTCCTTCTTGTTCAGGCCCTGCAAGCCACCGTAGTGACGCTCGTTGAGCCGCCAGCTCCGCTTGACGGGTAACCAGTGAAGATCCATGCGGTCCAGGGCGAGGTTGGCGGTGTTGATGGCCCTTCGTAGCAGCGAAGTGTGAACGATGTCGAAGCCCAGACCCTCCTCGGCCATCAGCAGACCGGCGGAGATCGCTTCGTCCTCTCCGGTAACCGTGAGCGGCACGTCGGTCCAGCCCGAGAAGCGATTCTCCAGATTCCACGTGCTCTCGCCATGTCGTAGCAGGACCAGTTCGTTCGATCGGGTCATACGCGTTCGCTCCCCTCCCTTACGTCCAATACCTCACGCAGGCCGCCAGTGTTCCGGGGTCGAGGGATGCGCCCCCGATCAGGCCGCCGTCGATGTCCCGCTTGGCCATGAGAGCGGCCACGTTACCCGGGTTGATCGACCCGCCGTAGATGATCCGCACATGGTCGGCCGCATCCCCGTGCCGTGATCGAATACGGTCCCTTATGTAGGAGGTCATCTCCTGCGCCACCGATGGTCGGGCATGCCGGCCGGTGCCGATCGCCCACACCGGTTCGTACGCAACCACCAGCCGGGCTACCTGGTCGGACGGTATCCTGGCGAGGGCTCCCGAGACCTGCCGGCCAACTACCTCGTCGACACGATCCGCTTCGCGTTCCGCCAGGGTCTCCCCCACCGCCACGATCGGCAATATTCCCGCCGCCAGCGCTGCCCGAGCCTTCCTGTTGACCATCCGGTCGTCCTCGCCGCAGTCACGGCGGCGCTCCGAATGGCCGACTATGACGTAGCTGACGGCCAGCTTGGCCAGCATGCGGGCCGATACCTCACCGGTATAGGCGCCCTCCTTCGCCCAATGTACGTTCTGCGCCACGATTTGGATCGGAAGGTCGTCCATCTGGACCACGGTCTGGACCGAGCGGAGCGAGGTGAAGGAAGGCGCCAGACCGACGTCGACCCGGTCGTAGTCGGCCGGATCGAGCTGGTAGCTCAGCGCCTGCACCCACTGCATCGCCTCGAAGTAGGTCCCGTGCATCTTCCAGTTGCCCACCATCAGGGGCTTGCGCGCTAGCCGGCCCATCGTTCCAGTCCCTTCACGCCCGGCAGGGTCTTGCCTTCCAGCAACTCCAGCCCGGCCCCGCCGCCTGTGGACAGATGATCGAGGTCGGCTTGACAGCCGAGCATTCGTAGAGCGGCCACGGAGTCGCCACCCCCGGCCACTCGAAAGGCGCTCGATCGGGCCATTGCGGCCGCCACCGTCGCCGTCCCTGCCCGGAACGCCTCCCACTCGAACACCCCCATGGGGCCGTTCCAGAACACGGACCGCGATCCGTCGATGACTTCCGCGAACTGTTCGGCAGTGGCGGGACCGATGTCCAGACCCCAGCTGCCCTCCTCTATGGAGCTCACGCCAACCGCGGTGGCGTTGGCCCCTTCCTGGAAGCGGTCACTGGTCACGATGTCGGAGGGCAGGACCAGCCGGTCCGCCGCCGGGGTGCTCAGGAGTTCACCCAACGAGTCGAAGTGGTCCGGCTCCACCAGCGAGTTGCCGACCTCGAAGCCTTCGACGGCCAGGAAGCTGAAGCACATACCGCCGCCGACCAGCATGGCGTCCACCTTGGGTAGCAGCGCCCGGATCAGCGGAAGCTTGTCCGAGATCTTGGCGCCTCCCAGCACCACGGTGAACGGGTGGGGCGGGTCATCCATGAGAGTTCGGAAGACGGCTAGCTCGCGTTCGAGCAGCGGCCCGGCTGCTGATCTCAGCAGAGCGGACACTCCGGTGGTGGAAGCATGGGCCCGGTGAGCCGAGCCGAAGGCGTCCAGCACGAAGAAGTCGGCCCATTCGGCCAACTCCGACGCGTAGTCGGGGTCGTTGGTGGTCTCGCCGGGATGGAAGCGGGTGTTCTCGAGCAGCACCACGTCGCCCGGACGGGCCTCACCGACCAGGCGCCCGGCGTCCTCGCCCACCGAGTCAGAGGCGGTGACAACCGGGAATCCACCTAGCTCCGAGAGTGCCCTCGCGACGGGCGCCATTCGCATCCCATCCGCCACGCAGCCCCGGGGCCGTCCCAGATGGCTGCAGAGGATGACCGATGCGCCCGCGTCACGGAGCTGGTTGATGGCAGGGAGCGCCGCTCGGAGGCGAAAGTCATCGGCCACGCGGCCGTCTCGCAGGGGAACGTTCAGGTCGGAGCGGAGCAGCACGCGGCACCCGGACACCGGAAGATCCGCGACGGTCAAGAACTTCTCCACCAGCACCTTCTCTAGCCCTGATTATTCATGGTCCCGGCACACCGATGCGCATCAGGCCACGTCAACCTCATTACCGAGAAGCGCCCACCCTTCACCCGGGTGTGGATTCTACGCACGGCCGGAGATGGGCCGGTCAAGCCGGCCATAACACCAAGTCGGATACATGGAGCCCTATTCCCTTCACCGGCACAACCCTCATCCATGAGTAATGGGGCTACTGCTCGACATCCCGATGCCGGATGGTGGCGTGATATCCCTGGTCCCCCAGCCACTCCCCCAGTTCCTCGGCGATGGCCACGGATCGGTGTCTCCCTCCCGTGCAGCCGATCCCGATGCTCACATAGGACTTGCCCTCCTCGCGGTAGCGCGGGATCAGGAACGAGAGCAGGTCACGGATCCTTACCAGGAAACCACGCGCATCTTCGGTGCCGAGCACGAAGGTCTTCACCTGCTCATCCCGGCCGGTGAGGAGACGGAGGCTGGGCGCCCAGTGAGGATTGGGGAGGAAACGTACATCGAACATCAAATCATTGTCGCGGGGCGTACCGTTCTTGAAACCGAACGAGGTCACCGCCAGGCGCATCGCGTGCTCGTCCACCAGCGCCGACAGGTGACTCCCGAACCACTCTCGAAGCTGATGGACGTTGGTCTCGCTGGTGTTGATGTACATATCGGCTCGGAGCCGGAGGTCGACCATCATCTCGCGCTCGGCGGCGATCGAGTCGGCCAGGGTCGGCAATCCGAGGGGGTGCGGTCGGCGGTGCTCCTCGTAGCGGCGGATCAGGACGTCGTCGTCGGCGTCCAGGAAGACCAGCGTCATACCGATACCGGACCGCTCCAACTCCTGGATATGGGTCTCGAGTTCGGTGAGCGGGAAGCCGCCGCGGCTGTCCAGGACTACGGCCAGGTGCCGGCCGCCGGCTCGCAGGTCGTTCAGCTCGACAGCTTGGCGGAGAAGGAAAGGGGGCAGGTTGTCGATCACGTAGAAGTCCAGGTCTTCGAGGACCTTGGCACCGGTGGAGCGGCCGGCCCCGGAAAGCCCGGTCAGGACCAGCAAACGGGAACCGTGGCCTGTCGGGGAGGATACCGGGGCGTCGGGCTCAGCCATGGAGGGAAGCGTAGAGGTTCTCGGCCACCCGTTGTGGCACCACTTCGGCCAGCTGGCTCAGGCTGGCCTCGCGCATCTTCTTGACCGAGCCGAACGTCCGGACAAGGGCTTTCTTGCGAGCCGGTCCCACCCCGTCCACATCGTCGAGGATGGAATCGATCATCCGCTTCCCGCGGAGTTGGCGGTGATACATGAGGGCGAAGCGATGGGCCTCGTCACGGACCCGTTGGAGCAGGTGGAGTGCGGGCTGGTCTCTCGGGATGACGATGGGCTCGACCTGGCCCGGGACGAAAACCTCCTCCATGCGCTTCGCGAGTCCGGCCACGGGTATGTCGAGATCGAGCTGGGCGAGCACCTCAACCGCCCTGGCGATCTGGCCCGGCCCCCCGTCGATCAGAACCAGTGATGGCGGGTAGGCGAACTTACCTCGTTCGGAAACGGGTTTGTCGAGATCGGCGAGATAGGCGGTGAAGCGCCGGCGAACGACCTCCTCCATTGAGGAGAAGTCATCCTGCCCGGTCACGGTCCGGATCCGGAACCTTCGATAGTCAGCCCGCCGGGGAAGCCCGTCTTCAAGGACCACCATCGAGGCCACAGTATGGCGCCCCTGGATCGTCGAGATGTCGTAGGCCTCGATCCGTAGCGGCGGCTCCGGAAGGGCGAGGGCGGTCTGGAGGCTGCGCAGGTCGCGGGCTCGGGCGTTGTGGTCCGACCGGCGCCTCAGCCGATGCCGCAGGAGAGCCTCGGAAGCGTTGGTCTTGGCGGTCTCCAGCAACCGGCGTTTGGGGCCCCGCTTGGGAGATCTGAGGGTTACCCGAGCACCCCGTCGCTGGGACAGGAGATCCGACCAGGGCTCGTCTTCGGGAGGCAGGGCTTCCACCAGGATAAGACGTGGCGGCGGCGAGGACTCATCGTAGAGATCCCGCAGCACCGTGGCGGTGACCTGGGAGGGCGTTACGTCCTCGACCTTGTCGAGGATGGACCCCAACCGTCCCACGATGCGGCCGTTTCGCACCTTGAGCACCTGCACGGAGGTCTCGAGATCGGTTTCGTCCGTGGCGATCAGGTCGAAGTCCTCGCGGCGTTCGGTGACTACCTCCTGGCGGGCCACCGCGCGCCTTACATCCTGAGCCTGGTCGCGCAGGCGGGCGGCTCGTTCATAGTCGAGTTGCTCTGACGCTTCGAGCATCCGGGCTTCTATGCGGTCGATCAGGTCGTCAGCGCTGCCCGAGAGCACCTGGTCCAGGCCGCTCACGTACCCGGCGTAGGTATCCGGATCGACATAGCCGACGCAGGGCGCCGAACATCGCTCGATCTCGTACTCGATGCATGGCCTGCCCTTGAGCTCGTGACGCCGGAACACCGTATCGGAGCAGGTGCGGATGGGCAGCGATTTGAGCAGCAGGTCCAGGGTGTTGCGGATGGCATATGCATGGGCGAAGGGGCCGAAGTATTGGATGCCCTTGCGCTTCGCCCCCCGAACCACCCGGGCCCGCGGCCACCGGTCGGACCGGGTTAGGGCTAGGTAGGGGTAGCTCTTGTCGTCTCGCAGCCGGATATTGAAGCGGGGCCGGTGCTCCTTGATCAGGGAGAACTCCAGGAACAAGGCCGCTACCTCGCTGTCCACCACGATCCATTCCACCCCTTCGGACGCCTCGACCATGGCCCGGGTCCGGGGGGGCAGATCCCCGGTGAAGTAGGTGGCGACCCGCTTGCGGAGAGAGTTGGCCTTGCCCACATAGTTCACCCGGCCGTGGCGATCACGGAACAGGTAGGCGCCGGGAGCGTCCGGTATCTCGGCCGGCAGGGGACGGTTCACAGGGAGTTTTCCATCGGCGTCGAACAGCCCATCAACCGAACGCGCCAAACCACCGGTGGTGGAGTTGCTTGTAGATGCCGGACTCGATGATGTCCAGAAGGGCCAGATCGATCCTCTCGCGTAGCTCGGTGTCGTCCTCGCTGACCATCAGCCCGTACTGGACCTTGTCGAACAGTGGGCCGACCGTGGTCACCTTGCCCTCGCCCAGGCGCGATACGTGGAACTGGAGAACCGGCGCGTCGAACACGACCGCATCGACCTCGCCCTGCGCCAACAGATCGTATGCATGGTCGACATCGTGCACTATGACCGGGCCGACGGCGATACCGGTCAGGTAGTCGTATCCGGCCGAGTCGTGGACGGTGGCGACCCGTTTACCCGGAAGATCGGTGGGTCCGTCGATGTGGCCTCGGAGCTCGTTCACCGCCAATGACGAGGCGATGGCGGCGGTGAAGCTGGCGAATACCAGGGTTCCGAGGGCGATCCAGATCAGGGCGAACGACCTACCCCATTTTCCGCGGGCCACCTTGTCGCCGTAACCGACCGTACTCATGGTCACGACCGACCAGTAGAACGAGTCCCAGATGCCCCGGCGGTACGGCACCGCGAAGTCCGGGTTGTGCTTCCGTTCCAACCACCAGATCAGGTGCGCGGCAACCAGAACGGCAACCCCGAACACCACGAGCAGCCAGGGCAGGTCCGAACTCGTGATGGCTCGCAGGAAGACCAGGATGCGGCCCCATATCCCTTGGGATCCGCTGGTGGAGGTCATTATCGTGAGTCCGGTGTCGAGTAGCGGTAGCGAGAAGTCGATCACTTCTTCACGCGGGCCGGTGATGGCCACGCCCCCCAAACCCACATCGGCGACCCCACGGTTGATGTCGTCCACCTGCTTGGCAACGGTGTCGACCGCGTAGATCTCGACCGTCATGCCGAGATGGGCGGCGATCAACTCCACCAGGTCAACCTCGAAGCCGTTATAGAGATCTGCATTGTGTTGGTCGTAGATGACGAAGGGCGGAAGGGCGCGGGCGGCCACTCGGAGCACCCCACCTGCGGCCCCAGGACCAACTCCGCTGCTGCCATCCAGCGCGATCGCCTCCGAATCGGCGGCTTCGATCCACTCCGACACAACGCCTGGGTGGCGGTCCACCCACTCTTGGGCGTGCCGGCGGATGTCCTCCGGATCGCCCGCGTCACGGACCATGTGGGCGTTCTGCTCGGAGATGTCCTCAAGCGGGATGACCACTTGCTCGAGTAGCCGGCGAACGGGCGGGTTCGCTTCGAGAAAGCCGGAGTTGGCCACGGCCCTGATGTCGTTGGGGGGCCATCCCACCTGGCAGGGATCGTTGGCGCAGCCCGCTATTCCCCGTATCGACGTTTGGTCGAGAAAGGCTGACTGGTCGGGAGGGAGGGACGGGAAGGGTGTCTCCAGCCAAACCACGTCACGTCCGGGCACCAGCTCGCCGACGGTCCAGTTGGGAGTCCACGTGTAGTAGAGGACCGGCTGCCCGGCTTCGAAGCGGGTGATGGTCTCGGCTATCAGCGGGGAGTAGTCGCCCTGAACCTGCTCGACCGTGGCATCCAGTCCAAACACCTCCAGATGGTGCCCGATGACCTGGGAACAGGTCCATCCGGTCTGGCAACCGATCAGGTCGGCCCGCCCGTCTGCGTCCAGGTCGAAGAGCGCGGCGACCTCGGGATCGGCCAGGTCTCCGAGGTTGGTTATGCCGTGCGCCCCGGCCGTGGCCGCATCTATGAAATAGCCTTGGAGCGCACCCGCGTCGACCTGCGTCCCGACCCGCTCCACGAGATCCTCTTCGATGAGACCGTCGTGGGTAGGGAACCATCCGTTAACCCAGAGATCGACCTCCCCGGCAGCCACCGCGCGGTAGAAGTCCGGGTTCTCCATGGTAACCGGGCCCTCCACGCGATACCCAAGCCGCAGGAGTAGGAGACGGTACACCTCGGCCTGGAACCAACCGGTGTCCCAGGTCGCCCGGGCCATCCGCACCGTCTTCGCTTCTACAGGATCCTCCTCCGGCTGGCCTAGGGCAGGGAGGACCGTTCCCATGGCCAGCAGTGCCAGAGCCGTTAGCGAGCAGACGATCAGGGTGCGGCGCACGATGGTCTCCGGTAGTGGTTGAGCCCAGGCTAGCTACGTTTCCATCGCTCCTCACCGAACAAATACCCGGGTTTCCCCGATCACCCGGTCCCCTTCCTTGTATCGTGAACAGGCACAGGTCGCGCCGAAAACGGCTGCGGAACTGGCAGGCAACTGAAAGGAGGCCCGTATGGTCATGAGCATCGGGAGGAGGCGCGATGGCTGAGAAGCAAGGCCACGACCAGGATCTCGACCTCACCAAGATCTCCGAGGCCTACGAGGACTGGGAGAAGGACCGGGACCGCCGCCGCGAGGAAGCTATCCGGCATCGGGCGCGCTTCGAGGGTCTTCAGGTCGATCCCGACATCGACTTCTATCCGGAGGTGGCCGACCGGGAGCCCGGTGACAAGAACATAGTCAGGTGGGGATTCGACATACATCCCCAGGTGACATTCTCTGCCGCCGGCTTCTTGCTGATCTTCATCGCCGCCACCCTGATCTTCCCGGATCAGGCAGCCGGGGTGTTCAGCGCCATCCTCAACTTCATCAACGAGAAGGTTGGCTGGCTCTACATCATCTCGTTCAACATCTTCATCGGAGCCGCTCTCTACTTCGCGTTGGGCAGGTACGGCAAGATCAGATTGGGCGGTCCGGCGGCCCTAGCGGAGTTCTCCACCCCCGCCTGGTACGCCATGTTGATCTCCGCCGGTCTCGGTATCGGTCTGATGTTCTGGGGTGTGGCAGAGCCGATCTTCCACCTGACATCACCGCCTCCCCTCTTTGACGTAGAACCCTTGACAACGGGCGCGGCCAGAGCGTCCCTAGCGACCTCCTACCTCCACTGGGGGATACATGGATGGGCGCTGTACGGCCTGGTAGCCCTCGCACTGGGGTTCTTCGCCTACAACCGGGGCCTGCCTCTGACCTTCCGATCGGTGTTCTACCCGATCCTGGGTCCGAGGATCTACGGCGGATGGGGTAATGCGATCGACGTGCTCACCGTGGTGGCCACACTCTTCGGACTGGCCACTTCGCTGGGGTTCGGCGCCTCACAGGCTGCCGCGGGCCTGCACAAGGTCTTCGGTGTCCCGGATAATCTGGGGATCCAGATACTGCTCATCGCAGGTATCACGGGGCTTGCCACCATCTCGGTTGTGGCCGGCCTGGACGCCGGGGTCAAGAGGCTCAGCGCGCTCAACGTATGGCTGGCCGCGGCCTTCCTGGTCTTCGTGCTGGCGGTGGGTCCGACCCTGCTGGTCCTCTCGCTGTACGTGGAGAGCATCGGCGTCTACATCCAGATACTGCCGGAGTTCTCCTTCTGGAACGCGGCACTGCTCGACACCCAGTGGCAGCAGTGGTGGACCATCTTCTACTGGGGATGGTGGATCTCCTGGTCGCCCTTCGTCGGCATGTTCATCGCCCGGATCTCCAAGGGGCGCTCGGTGCGGGAAATGATCATCGGTGTGATCGTCCTTCCCTGCCTGCTGTGCTTCCTCTGGTTCGCGGTGTTCGGCGGAGCGGCCATGAACCTGCAGATAACCGGCAAACTAGACGTTGCTACTGCAGTTAACGAAAACGTGGCCACTGCCCTGTTCGTGATGCTGGAGGCCTTCCCATGGACCTACTTCGTCTCGATTGTCGGCATCCTGTTGCTGATCTCGTTCTTCGTCACCTCGTCGGACTCGGGATCGCTGGTGGTCGACCACCTCACATCGGGAGGAAAGCTTGACTCACCCAAACCGCAGCGGGTGTTCTGGGCGCTGATGGAAGGCTTGGTGGCCATAGTGCTGCTGATCGGGGGTGGCCTGTCGGCCCTCCAGACGGCTGCCGTGGCTACCGGACTGCCCTTCCTCTTCGTGCTCCTCATCATGCTGTGGAGCCTGAAGAAGGCCTTCGACGAGGAGCTCGACCTTCTGGAGAGCCACTACGACGAGGCCATCTTCCAAGCCCAGCACAGCGGCTTGATCGAGCGGCTGGGAAGAGGAGGTGAAAAGTGATCAAGAGATCGAGCACACTGATCGCCGCTGTCGCGGCTTTCGTGCTGGTGCTCTCGGCCTGTGCCGTCGAGGACGAAGGTGGGCCCGTGGCCATAGCCCGGGCCGACTGGAGTTCCGGCTACATGCAGGCTGCCATCTATGCGCAGCTGATCGAGGAACTCGGGCACGAGGTAACCGACCCGGCCGCTGCCGAACTGAGCCCGTATTCGTTCTATCCGGCTCTGGCTGCCGGTCAGTACGATCTGTGGGCCAATGGCTGGTTCCCGATCCACGACATCTTCTTGGAAGGCGAAAACGTGACAGGTCAGGCGGTCGATCTTCCGATCGAACCGGTGGGCTGGCAAGTGCCGGATGGAGCCGTAGACGGTCTGATGATCGACAAGGCCACCGCTGACAGCTTCGGCATCACGTCGATGGATGGCGTGGCCGCCAACGCTGGCGTCTTCGACGCGGACGGCGACGGCAAGGCTGATCTGATCGGATGCAATACCGGATGGGGATGCCACACCAGGATTGATGACCAGATCGCCAGTGAGAGCTGGGGATCCAGGGTGGAACAGATCTCCGGTACGTACGGCGACCTGATGGGGAGCGTTGTGGACAAGGTGAAAGCCGGTCAGGCCGCACTGTTCTATGCCTGGACGCCGAACTGGACGGACAGTGTCCTGGTGCCGGGTGAGAATGCGGTTTGGCTGCAGTCCAACGTCAATGACATTCGAGCGGTGGCGAACACCGACTTCCTGGATGCCAACCCGGACATCCACCGCCTCCTCGAGGTAGTGGCGATTCCCTATGGTGACATCCTGGCTCAAAACGCCAAGATGGCTTCTGCCGACGAGTACACAAACGCAGATGTCGAGGCTGACGCCGAGGCTTGGATCGCCAACAACCGCGCCCAGGTCGACGACTGGCTCGCGCAAGCGCGAGCCGCCGGCTGATAGGCCGAGAACCAAGACAGCTAACAGCTATGAAGACCCGGCTTCTCACCGATTCAAGAGGAGCCGGGTCTTCGCGTCACCGAACGAGTTTCTGCGCTTGGGCTGCTTCGTCGCCATCGGAGCGCCATGAGGTGGGGAATGTCACGGTGCTTGGCGAGGATCGGATCCCTGGACGCGGCCCGTGAACCCATCCCTTGCTCCACCGCCGCCTCGATAGACCACCCGGCCGCGGCGGCCTGGGTGAGCAGCGTTCCGATGGGCCGGTGCCGGAACTCGATCGTCTGATCACCGGCGGGTTCGTAGCTCTTTCCCGGGCTCAGGTAGCGGCCGAACCGCCACAGCAACTCGCCGTCGGTCTGATCGATCACCGGCCCGGACCGCGGAGCCGTGTAGACCGGATGGTTGATGACGATCGTCAGCGAGCCGCCGGCGCGGGTGACCCGGGCGGTCTCAGCGAAGAAGCATGCTGAGTCGTCGATATGCTCCAGCGCCAGAACGGCGTAGGCGCCATCCACCGCCGCGTCGCGTACGCATGCCAGGTCGGGCAGCCGCTTGAGCAACACCGGATGGCGCCCGGAGGCCACACGGACCAGCTCGACATTGATGTCGACACCGACCACCCTGACGCCCTGAGCCGCCACCCTCTCGCCGATGCGCCCGTCCCCGCAGCCCAGATCCAGTAACACCTGCCCACTCCGTGGCCGGAATACTTCGAGGAAGAGTGGAACCACCTCCTCCCGGTAGGCGGGATCATCTACTTCCACCAGCCACCACGCGGCTAGCTCGTCCCAATCGTCCGTCTGTTCAAGTCTCCCTGGCGTTCTCATGGCCATCCGGGGCGGCGGCCTGCATCCGCGAGAGGAAGCGGTCCTTGCACGGCACAAGGCGTTCCTGCCTTGGCGAGGATGATCTCCTCCCCGGCATGGGCACGATCCAACAGCTTCGACAGGTGTGTCTTGGCCTGATGCAGGTCCACAGTCACGGTCATACGAGCACATCCCGCAGGAACTTCCCGGTGTAGGACTCGGGCACGGCGGCTACCTGCTCGGGGGTTCCCGACGCCACGATCCGTCCGCCCTCGTCTCCCCCTTCCGGGCCGAGGTCGATTATCCAGTCGGCAGAGCGCACCACGTCGAGGTTGTGTTCGATGACCACCACCGTGTTGCCGGTGTCCACGAGGCGATGGAGTACTTCGAGGAGCTTGCGAGTGTCCTCGAAGTGGAGTCCGGTTGTGGGCTCGTCGAGGATGTAGAAGGTGTTGCCGGTGGCCCGCTTACCCAGCTCGGATGCCAGCTTCACCCGCTGGGCCTCCCCGCCCGAGAGGGTCGGTGCGGGCTGGCCAAGACGGATGTAACCGAGGCCGACATCGCAGATGGTCTGGACGATTCGGGCGATCGGAGGCTGCGCCTCGAAGAACGAGAGCGCTTCCTCGGCGGGCATGTTCAGAATGTCGGCGATCGACCGGCCCTTCCAGAGCACTTCCAGGGTGTCCCGGTTGTAGCGCCGGCCCTCGCACACCTCGCACATCACATAGACGTCCGGTAGGAAGTGCATCTCGATCCTGATGTTGCCGTCGCCCCGGCAGGCCTCGCAACGCCCGCCCTTGACGTTGAAAGAGAAGCGCCCCGGCAGGTAGCCGCGGGCCCGGGCCTCCGGCGTGGAGGAGAACAGCTTGCGGATCCGGTCGAATACCTTCGTATACGTGGCGGCGTTCGAGCGGGGCGTGCGGCCGATGGGCGACTGGTCGATATTGATCACCTTGTCGAGATGCTCGGCCCCTTCGATGCGGCGATGCCGTCCGGGCACGGCCCGCGAGCGATACAGCCGGCTGTGGAGGCCTTTCGACAGGATTTCCTGGACCAGGGAGGACTTGCCGCTCCCGGACACGCCCGTCACGGCGATGAGCTTACCCAAGGGGAGTTCCACATCGATGTTCCGCAGGTTGTTCTCGGCAGCGCCGATCACCTTGAGCGACCGCCCGTCCCCGTTGCGACGCCGCTCGGGTATCGGGATGTGCCGGTGCCCTGCCAGATAGGCGCCGGTTAGCGATTCCGGCTCGGCCAGGAGATCGGAGAGGCCCCCCTGAGCCACCACATGCCCGCCCCGCTCCCCCGCTCCCGGGCCGAGGTCGACCACATGATCGGCGGTCCGGATGGTCTCCTCGTCGTGCTCGACCACGATCAGGGTGTTGCCGAGATCGCGGAGCCGGAGCAGCGTCTCGAGAAGCCGCCGGTTGTCGCGCTGGTGAAGACCGATGGAAGGCTCGTCGAGCACGTAGAGAACGCCGACCAGTCCCGAGCCGATCTGGGTAGCGAGGCGGATGCGCTGCGCCTCGCCCCCGGAGAGGGTGGCGGCGCCACGGTAGAGGGTCAGGTACTCGAGGCCCACATCGAGGAGGAAGCTGAGGCGCTCGCGTATCTCCTTCAGTACCGGCGCGGCAATGGTCGCGTCCCGTTCGCCGAACTCGAGCCGGTCGAGCGCCTCGAGCGTGCCCCGGATCGACCGGTCGCAAACCTCGAAGATGTTCAGCCCCCCCACGGTGACCGCCAGCGACACCGGGTTGAGGCGGGCGCCGGAACAGGTCGGGCATGGTACCTGTCGCATGTACTCCTCGTACACCGACCGGGCACGATCCGACTCGGTCTGTTCGTGACGCCTGCGGAGCACCGGGATGACCCCTTCGTACTTGGCCCGGTAGCGCCGCCGCCGGCCGAACCGGTTGGTGAACGACACCTGGATTCGCAGGTCGCCGGTGCCGTACAGCACAGCCTGTTGATGCTCGAGGTCCAGATCGGAGAACGGGGTGTCGACATCGAAGCCCAGCGTCCTGGCCAGACCGTTGAGGAGATGCTGGTAGTAGCGGTTGCTGTTCCCAGCCCATGGGGCGAGCGCACCATCCGCGATGGAGCGCTCGTCATCGGGCACGACCAGGCGGGGATCCACCTCGAACCTCGTTCCGATGCCGGAGCAGGCTTCGCAGGCGCCGTAGGGGCTGTTGAAGGAGAACGACCTGGGCTCCAACTGGTCGAAAGAGATACCGCAACTGTCGCAGGAGAGATGCTGGCTGAAGGTCAGCTCTGGTCCGTCGATGATGTCGATCACCGCAATGCCGCCGGCCAGTCCCAGAGCGGTTTCCAGAGAGTCGGTGAGGCGGCGCACATCTCCCCGGCCCGCTACCAACCGGTCGACCACCACCTCGATGGTGTGGTTGTAATAGCGGTCGAGACGGATGGACTCTGCGAGGTCCATGATGTCGCCGTCGACCCGGGCCCGGCTGAAGCCCTGGCGGGACAGGTCTCGGAAAAGCTCCTCGTACTCTCCCTTCCGTCCCCGGACGATGGGCGCCAGCACCTGGAAGCGGGTCCCCCCCTCGAGTTCGGCTATCTGGTCGACGATCTGCTGGGGGGTCTGGCGCGCTACCACCTTCCCGCATTGGGGACAGTGGGGTATCCCGATGCGGGCGTACAGGAGCCGGAGGTAGTCGTGTATCTCGGTGACGGTGCCGACGGTGGAACGGGGATTCCGGCTGGCGGTCTTCTGGTCGATCGAGATGGCTGGCGACAGGCCCTCGATGAAGTCCACATCGGGCTTGTCCATCTGCCCCAAGAACTGACGGGCATAGGCAGACAGGCTCTCCACATAGCGGCGCTGGCCCTCTGCGTAGATGGTGTCGAACGCAAGGCTGGACTTTCCCGACCCGGACAGGCCGGTAAAGACGATGAACCTCTCACGGGGGAGTTCGATGGAGATGTCCTGGAGGTTGTGCTCGCGTGCTCCGCGAACGATGAGCTTGTCTCTGGTCATGAAGCCCGGGCGGTTCGGCGCAGGGGAAGCGGGATGCCCGGTCATCCTAGTGGGTGGCTGTGACCAGCCACCTCCCGGGCACGACGGGGGGCAGGCTCGGTGACTACCGGGTTACCTCGCTCAGTTCCTTCATCTCGCGCTTGAGTTCGGTTACCTCGTCCCTGAGGCGAGCGGCGTATTCGAAGCGGAGTTCCCGGGCGGCTTCTCTCATCTCGTCCTCGAGGCTCTGGATCAGACGACCCAGGTCCTCGCTGGCCAGCTCCACCGGGGAGTTCACCTCCATCGAGCCCAGGCTCCTGTCCCGGCGGCGGGATGATGACGGTCCTGATGACACCAACTCGAGGATGTCGGACACCTTCTTACGGATGGTCTGGGGGTCGATGCCGTGCACCTCGTTGTAGCGCACCTGAAGGTGGCGCCGACGGTTGGTCTCCCCGATGGCGGCCCTCATGGAATCGGTCAGATCGTCCGCGTACATGATCACCCGGCCCGAGACATTCCGGGCCGCCCTACCGATGATCTGGATCAGGCTGGTCTCGGAGCGGAGGAACCCTTCCTTGTCAGCGTCCAGGATCGCCACCAACGACACCTCGGGCAGGTCCAATCCCTCCCGGAGCAGGTTGATGCCGACCAGCACGTCGTAATCCCCCAAGCGCAGCTCGCGTAGCAGCTGGACCCGTTCGAGGGTGTCGATCTCCGAGTGGAGGTAGCGAGCCCGGACCCCCATCTCCAGGAGGTAGTCGGTCAGATCCTCCGACATCTTCTTGGTCAGCGTGGTGACCAGTATCCGGTTGCCCAGCACAGCCTGGTCCCGGATCTCCCCGATGAGGTCGTCAATCTGACCCTTGGCGGGCCTGACCACCACTTCGGGATCGATCAGTCCGGTGGGCCGGACTATCTGTTCCACGATGTTGTCGGAATGCCTGCGCTCGAAGGGGCTGGGCGTGGCTGACATGAAGATCACCTGGCCGGTCTTCTCCAACCACTCATCGAATCGCAGCGGCCGGTTGTCGAGCGCCGAAGGCAGGCGGAAGCCGTGCTCCACCAGCACGTCCTTGCGGCTCCGGTCCCCCTCATACTGGCCATGAAGCTGCGGGATGGCCACATGGCTCTCGTCGATGATGGTCAGGAAGTCGTCCGGGAAGTAGTCCAGCAACGTGTAGGGCGCCTCCCCCGGCTCCCTACCGTCGATATGGCGGCTGTAGTTCTCGATCCCGGAGCAGAACCCCACCTCGCGGATCATCTCCAAGTCGTATGTCGTGCGCATGCGAAGCCGTTGCGCTTCAAGTAGTTTCCCCTGCTGCTCCAGCTCCGCCAGCCTGTCCCGTAGCTCTGCCTGGATACCCACCATCGCCCGCTCCATGCGCTCCTCCGAGGCGGCGTAGTGGGTGGCCGGGTAGACCCAAAGCTCCCTCATCTCGTCGATGATCTCACCGGTCACCGGGTTGATACGGACGATGCGCTCCACCTCATCACCGAAATACTCCACCCGGGCGATGGTCTCCTCGTAGGCGGGAAAGACCTCGAGGGTGTCACCCCTGACGCGGAACCGCCCTCGCACCAGGTTCACCTCGTTGCGCTGGTACTGGATGTCCACCAGCCGGCGGATGGCCTGGTGGAGCGGGAACTCGACGCCTCGGATCAGCCGCAGGACCTGCCCGGCGTACTCGTCGGGACTGCCCAGACCGTAGATGCAGGACACGCTGGCCACGATCACCACATCGTCCCGGAACAGCAGCGACGATGTGGCGGCGTGGCGGAGCCGGTCTATCTCGTCGTTGATGGTGGCATCCTTCTCGATGTACGTATCGGTCTGGGGGATGTAGGCCTCGGGTTGGTAGTAGTCGTAATAGGAGACGAAGTACTCCACCCGATTGCCGGGGAAGAATTGGCGGAATTCCGAGGCCAGCTGAGCGGCGAGGGCCTTGTTCGGAGCGATCACCAGAGCAGGACGTTGCGCCTGCTCGATCGTCCAGGCGATGGTGGCGGACTTTCCGGAGCCGGTTATGCCCAGCAGAGTCTGGAACGCATCGCCGCGCTCCACGCCTTCTGCCAGTGCCGCGATGGCGGCAGGTTGATCACCGGCCGGGTTGAAGTCCGAAACCACCGCGAAATCCGCCACGCCGTCGATCCTACAGCGTGGGCGGGACATCGACCGATGGAGGCATCGCGGGCCAGCCAATCCACGCCCCTCTAGGCACCCTCCTTCGACGGCGCCGGGATGGTCTATCGTTCATCGCCGGCGATGGCGAGGGGCGATGCCCGACTACGGGAACATGCACGGATGGCACAGCGAGGAGTTCGTAGAACGTCCTGATTTCGCCCTGCCTGCGTACATGGGGGCCACTACGTTCGCCAAGCTGCCCCTGGTAACGGAGGTCGACCGGGTTGCCGACCTGGCCCCTGACGCGGTCATCGTGGGCGCGCCCCTCGACGACGGCACCACCTACCGGCCAGGGGCAAGATTCGGTCCCAGAGCCATACGGACGGGGAACAACAACTACGGGGTCTTCCACTCCCTCCAGCTCGGTGTGAACCTCTTCGAGGTCCTCGAGGTCGTCGACGCCGGCGATGCCAACATCGAACCGGTGTGGCTGGAACGGGGCTACGCGATGATCTACCGGAAGGTTCGTGACCTGGCCGGAACGGGTGCGGTGCCGATCGTTCTCGGCGGTGACCACGGCATCACCTGGCCGTCGGCCACTGCCATCGCAGAGGTCAACGATCCGGCCAGGATCGGGATGGTCCATTTCGATGCGCACGCCGACACCGGTGAGGTCAGCGGACCGATAGCGAACCACGGATCCCCGATGCGACAGCTCCTGGAGTCGGGGGCGATCGCGGGACCGAACTTCGTCCAGGTCGGGCTCAGGGGGTACTGGCCGGACGGGGAGACCCTGGCCTGGATGAAGGAGAAGGGCTTCCGGTCGCACTTCATCACCGAGATAGAGGAGGATGGCGCCGAGGCGGTCGTCGACAGGGCGATCGACGAAGCATTGGACGGCGCCGATGCCGTATACCTGAGCGTGGACATAGACGTTCTCGACCCTGCCTACGCCCCGGGGACGGGAACGGCCGAGCCCGGCGGGATGAGTACCCGGGAGCTCTTGCGGGCGGTCCGGCGGATAGTCGGCGCAGTCGACCTGGCGGGCATGGACGTCGTCGAGGTGTCACCACCCTTCGACCATGCCGATCTGACATCGATGGCGGCCAACCGCGTGGTGATGGAGGCCTTGTCGGCCCTCGCCCTCAAGAAGCAGTCGGGTACCGGTATCCGAAGATCTGTCGGCCATATCCTCTGAGGCGAAACCGGCGGGCACAGATTCCGAGGCTGGTCTCTACGTCGCAGGGCGGACGGACTCCGGCGTGCAGGCCAGCCCGTTCCAAATCGTGTCCACGGTCTGCTCTACGCGTAGCCTCGACTCGGTGACCCCGAAGATGTGTCGCGTGATAACCGCTCCCACCATGGCTTGGACGGCTACTTCCAGATCTACGTCGGCCCGGATCTCCCCCCGGTCCACACCGCGTTGCAGGGCCATGATCGCCTCCTCCCTGCGCGGGCGAAGGACCCGTTCGCGTAGCAGTTCGAGGAGTTCGGGACTACGACGCTCCTCCACGAGCAGTGCGCCGATCATGCCCAAGCCCGGACCCTGCCGCAGGGCACGCCGCATCTGCAGGATCATCTCCACGATGTCGGAACGTATGTCACCCGTGTCCGGCAAGGGGCCAAGGTCGTCTCTCAGCGCTCCGAGGGCGGCGGCTACCAGCTCCACCTTGGAGGAGTAGCGGCGGTAGATGGTCGTCTTTCCGACACCGGCCCTGGAAGCCACCCCTTCAACGGACATCCCCGCATATCCCCGGTCCGTCAATAGCTTCAGGGCTGCTCGTAGGATCGCCCGGTCGGTCTCCGGATCACGGGGCCGGCCGGGCTTCGGGTCTTCCCGCGTCATGGGAGCACCCTATTCGCTCCGGGTCCCGGATCCCCCGTCCCTCGGTAGATGGCGAGGCGGCATGAACTTCGCTACGAGTACCGAGCCGGCCAGCGCCACCCCGGCTGCCACCAATACGGCTACGCCGAGCGCATCCGAGAAGGCACTCCTTGCCGAATCCGCCAACCGCACACCGACCTCGGCAGGCAACATCGAGGCTATCTTCGATGCCGCCCCCACCGAGTCACGGGCGGCGCTAGCCGCCTCCGTCGGCAATCCGGTCACGGCTCCGTCCATCCTCCCGCTGTACACGGTGTTCATCACAGAGCCCATCACCGCCACACCGAACGCTCCCGCTACCTGCCGGGTGACGTCGTTCATAGCCGAGGCCACACCGGCGTTCGCCTCGGGCACCGCTCCCATGACGGAGTCGGTGGACGGGGCCATCACGTTTCCCATGCCGAAGGCCATGAAAAAGAAGGTCAGGCCGATGGCCCAGTACTCGGTGTTCGGGTCCCAGAATGTGATCGAGATCAGTACAGCGGCGAGTACCGCGAGGCCTGGAGCCACTACTTTGTTCGAGCCCAACTTGGCGACCAGCCGGTGGCTGAGACCGGCGCCGACCGCGATGCCCAAGGCCACGGGAACCATCCGAGAGCCGGCTTCCAGCGGGGTGTAGCCCTGGACGAACTGAAGGTACTGCGTCATTCCGAAGACCATCCCGAAAAGGGCGAAGAACCCGATCGAGATAGCCCCAGCACCTGCGGAGAATCTCGGATTCCGGAAGAACGCTAGGTTGAGCATCGGGTGTTCGGTTCTGGTCTCCCAGTAGACGAAGATCCCGACGAGGACCGCTCCAACCGCGAAGCCGGCGAGCACCAAGGCTTCCGTCCATCCCCGCACCGGGGCCTCGATGATCGAGAAGACCAGAATCGTCACAGCCGAAATGGACAGGATTGCACCCGGAATGTCCAACGGAACCGGGTCCGGATCCCGGCTCTCGGGCACCAGCAGGACCCCTGCAACCAGCGCCACCACGATGATCGGGATATTGATGAAGAACACGGAGCCCCACCAGAAGTGCTCGAGAAGCAAGCCGCCGGCCAGAGGGCCGAGACCCACCCCCAGTCCGGAAACCCCGGCCCAGATCCCGATCGCCTTGCCTCGCTCGTCGCGGGGGAACACGTTGGTGAGGATCGAAAGGGTGGACGGCATGATGAGCGCTCCCCCGATTCCCATCAGGCCGCGAGCCGTGATGAGCTGACCGCTCGAACCCGCCAGCGCCGCGAACAGGCTTGACACGCCGAAGATCACCAGGCCCACCTGGAGGGCGAGCCTTCGCCCGTAGCGGTCGCCCAGGGACCCCATCGTCAGCAGGAGCCCGGCGAATACGAGGATATATGCGTCCACCATCCACTGAAGTGACGTGGCCGACGCGCCGAATTCCTGCTGCAGCGTAGGGATGGCCACGTTCAGGATGGTGTTGTCCAAGCCGATGATGAGAAGGCTCGTCGAGAGGACCCCGAGGGTCCACCATCGCCTCCGGTAGGCGACCGACGCTGTCGAGACCGACTCCGTTCCCGCCATGGTGACTCCTCTTATCAAAACGCTACGGTAGCGTTTCTATATTCTGTGGGCATCGCAGAACCTGTCAACTCACTGCGAGCGACCGCTGGGTCTCAAAGAGACTGGGAACTTCGCTGCGATACTTCCAGCGTCTCGTCGAGTGCCCTGCCGAGATTCTTCCGTGTTCCGGCGTTACCGATCACGAAGTCGGCTGCTTCCAACCACTCCCCCCGGCTGGGCTGGACGGCCAGGCGAGCATCGATTTCCTCATCCGACATGCCCCGCCGCCTTAGCCGCTTCCTTCTGAGCTCGAGAGGCGCGTCGATTATCACCCACACCCAGCCGTTGTCGAGCAGGTCCGCCAGGATCGGAATCTCCACGGCCACCGGACGCCTTCCTGCCTCCCGAACCCATCCGGCGATGCCATCGCGAATGGCCGGGTGCGTCATGGCCTCGAGTTCGGCAAGCTGGTCCCGGTCGTGAAAGACTATACGTCCCAGCGCACGCCGATCGATCCTCCCGGCCGTCACAGCCTCAGGCCAGCGCTCGGCAACCTGGAGGGCTACCGGATGGTCTCCCGAGAGGATCGAATGACCAACCCGGTCGGCGTCCAGAACCGCGAAGCCCCGCTCGACCAGTAATTCCCCTGCCTGTGACTTACCCGAACCGATGCCTCCGCCGATGACCAACCGCAGCGGCTTCATGGTCGGCCTCGTCTCACTAACCCTGATTATTCATATTCCCGGCACGCCGATGCGCATCAGGCGAGTTCAATGTCATCACTGCGAAGCGGCCGTCTTCCACTCGGCGACGGGTGGCAGGCCAGGTCGCGGACAGAGCTGTCATGTGGCCATAACCCCAGGTCAGGCGACCCGGGGCACCCACTCCCTGCTCATGTGAACCCCCATCCACGAATAATTGGGGTTACCTGCGGCCGATCCCCCGCTCCTTCAGCTCCTGGAGGATCGCTTCCAGAGAGGCATCCACATCGAATGAGGGTTGCTTCTCCTCGCGGGTGTCCGCCCGCTCGAACTCGGATACGGCGGGACGCCGGCGACGAGGGGGACGATGGCCCGACTGCCGAGCGCTGAACTCGGGCAGGGCCTGCTTGATAGAGAAACTCACGCGGCGGCGACCCTCGTCCATCTCGGTCAGCTTGACCTTGACCTGCTGGCCGATGGAAAGCTCCAACTCGGGAGACTCGACCCGGTGCATGGCGATCTCCGAGACGTGGACCAAGCCTTCAACGCCGTCTCCAACCGCAACGAAGGCGCCGAAGGGCACCGTCTTGATCACCTCTCCTTCAAGAACGGTCCCGACCTCGTGCTGGCGGCTGAACGCCTGCCACGGATCGTCGGTGGTCTGCTTGATGGATAGGGATATCCGTTCCCGATTGCGGTCGATCTCCAGAACCTTGACGGTTACCTTCTGGCCGACCCTGACCACCTCCGATGGATGGTTGACGTGTTTCCAACTCAGCTCGGAGACGTGCACCAGGCCGTCCATTCCGCCCAGGTCTACGAAAGCCCCGAAGTTCACCACCGATGAGACCGAGCCGGTTCGGGTCTCGCCCACCGTGAGGTTGCTGAGGAACGCGCCTCTTTGCTCGGCCTGGGCCTCTTCGAGGTAGGCCCGCCGGGACAGCACCACGTTGTTGCGGTTACGGTCCAACTCGATGACCTTGGCCTCGATGTCCTCGCCCACGAACGGATCGAGATCACGAACACGGCGGAGATCGACCAGTGAGGCGGGCAGGAAGCCCCGGAGTCCGATGTCCACGATCAATCCGCCCTTGACTACTTCAATCACGGTACCCCGAACAGTGCCTTTGTTCTCCTTGACCGCTTCTATCTGACCCCAGACCCGTTCGTACAGAGCCCGCTTCTTGGACAGGATCAGGCGGCCCTGCTCGTCCTCCTTGTCGATGACCAGCACCTCGATCTTCTGGCCGATCGAGACGATCTGGTCCGGGGTGGCGTTCTTGCGGATCGATAGTTCCTTGAGCGGAACGACGCCCTCGGATTTGTAACCGATATCGACGAGGACCTCATCCTGGCTCATGCTGACGACGTGACCCTCGAGGATGTCGCCCTCTTTGAATTCGAGAACGGTCTCGGCAATGGCGGCTTCGAAGTCCTCGGGGCCTAGGTCGTCCGGCAGGGAGCTGACGCTACGAGCCTTGATGGCAGGCGGCCCCATAACCGGGTTGTTCCCATCCGGGTTGGCGACCACCTCGGTCGGTACCACGACCGGTGGCAGGGATGCCACTGCGGCAGGGGATGCTTCCGACATGGCAGGGCCGGTGTCCTGTATCTTCTCTGTCTTATCGGTGGGAGTTTCCATCTTTCCTATTTCTCTGCGGGGAGGACCTGGACTGGGGTTTGGGAGCCGGACGGATCACGCCCGGCAAAGCTGAACGGGTTGGGTGTCGTTGGTTGTGGACCTCCAGGCAGGAAACCGCCGCCGCTATGCGATACCGGTGACGGGGCGCCGAAGATTAACACCTCGCCGCCCGGCCACGCAGGCGTATTTGGGAGGGTATCAGCCCGTCATCCTGCACACTAGCCCTTGACAGAGGCCAGGTCCGGTCCTGTTCCCATGTCGACGGTGAGCGGGACGTCGAGTTCCACCACCCCCTCCATCACTTCGCGGACGAGGCGGACGGTAGGTTCGACAGCGTCCTCCCGGACCTCGAACACTAGCTCGTCATGGATCTGGAGCAGCATTCTGGCCTCATCGAGAGCCAGGCGGCTGTCCAGTTCGATCATCGCCATCTTGATCACATCGGCGGCGGAACCCTGAACCGGAGCGTTCAGAGCCATCCGCTCCCCCATCTGACGGGTACGCCAGTTGCCGGACAACAGCTCGGGAAGGTACCGGCGACGCCCGAAGAGGGTGGTGGTGTAGCCAACCCTACGGGCCTCCTGCACGACCTCCTTGAGGTATTGGCGCACGTCGGGGAACTGGCGGAAGTAGGTATCCATGTGCTCGCGGGCTTCCGCCCGGCCGATCTTCAGCCGGTCTGCTAGGCCGTACGCCTCCATCCCGTAGAGGAGCCCGAAGTTGATAGCTTTGGCCCGTCGCCTGGTGTCCGCGGTGACCTCGTCGGTGGCGAGCCCGAACACACGGGCCGCCGTGGCGGTGTGGATGTCCTCACCCGCCTTGAACGCACCCAACAGACCGGCGTCCTTGGAGAGGTGGGCAAGGATCCGGAGCTCGATCTGGGAGTAGTCCGCGACGACAAACTCGCAACCGTCAGACGCTACAAACGCCCGGCGGAGCGTCCGCCCGGTTTCCGAACGAACCGGGATGGTCTGCAGGTTGGGCCGATCGGACGAAAGGCGTCCGGTGGCTGCACCTGTCTGATTGAAGTGGGCGTGGATACGCCCTGACGGCTCCACCAGCGGCAGGAAGCTGTCGATGTAGCCGCTGCGGAGTTTCTCGATCTCACGATATCGCAGAAGCTTTGCCACTATAGGGTGGGCGTTCTCGAGCTTGGCCAGTACCGATGCGTCGGTACTCGGAACTCCCCCGGGGGTCTTCTTCAGGACCGGCAAACCGAGCGTGTCGAACAAGACCTCCCGTAGCTGTAGCAGCGAGTTTATGTTGAAGGTCGTCTCTGCCAGCTCGTGGATCTCGGTCTCGAGCGTGGCGAGTTCCCCGCGCAGCGTTTCGCCAATACCCTCGAGGTAGTGCCCGTCGACGCCGATCCCGTGTTGCTCCATTCGGGCCAGCACCCGTACCAGGGGCAACTCCATCTCCCGTAGCAGGGTCACCTGATCTCGATCCGCCAACTCTGCTTCCATGACGGCCTGCAAGGCCCTGACCGCTATGGCTCTGGCCCCGGCAGCCTCCAGGTTCGGGCCTCCGCCGAAGTCGAAGGCGGCTTGGCCGTCATCTGTCCCCCCGTTGTCGGTGGCGGTCAGGTCGACCGCCAGGAAGCGGGAGGCCAAGTCTTCCAGCGTCTCGGATCGGCCGGCCGGCCCGATAATGTATCCCGCCAGTTCAGGGTCGAACCCCACGCCTTCCAGCTCGTAGCCGATCCGGTGCATCTCCTGCACCAGTTCCTTCGACTTGTAGATCGATTGCGGCACGCCGGGATCGGCCATAGCGGGCGCGAGGTGATCGAATAGCGACGCCGGCACGTAGAAGGCCGTCGCGGATATGGGTTCCAACCCCTCAGACGCCGGCTCCTCGAGAAGCGGGACGACCATCAACCCCGTTAGCTCGCCCGACTCGTGAACGGGCTCCAGGGCCAGACCTTCCGCGCGTGCGAGCGTGGAGACCTCGGTCGCCGACGCCACCACCCGGACTTCCACCTCGATGGTCGTCTCCGTGGCTGGAGCGGAACTTCTCTCTTGCTCCGTCAGGCGTTTCCAGAGGGTGGCGAACTCCAGGCGGTCGAAGACTGCTTGTATCGACGGCCAGTCAAGATCCCCCCTGCGGAGACTGTCTTCGTCGACTTCGAGATCGAGGTCATCAACCAGCGCCATCAGTTGGCGGTTGAGCATGACCTGGTCCTGGTGGGTAGTCAGGTTGCTGCGTAGCCTGGGGGGGAAGCTCTCGAGATGAGCGAAGACCCCCTCCAGGTCGTCGAATTGCGACAGGAGCCGGGCGGCGGTCTTCTCCCCCACCCCTGGAACACCGGGCAGGTTGTCGGATGTGTCGCCCCGCAGGGCCGCGTAGTCCAGATACTGCCCCGGCCGCACCCCGTACTTGCCCTCGACCCACTCGGGATCGACCACCACCGTATCGGAAATGCCGCGACGGGTGTAGATCACCCTCACGGTCGGGGACACCAGCTGGAAGCTGTCGCGGTCTCCCGTGACCACCAGCACCTCCCACCCGAGGTCGGTCACCGTCTTCGCCAGCGTCGCGATCACGTCGTCGGCTTCGAATCCGGGGCGTTCCATCTGGACGATCCCCATGGATTCCAGCACTTCACGGATCAAGGGGAGCTGGCTACGGAACACGTCCGGCGCCGATTCTCTCTGGGCCTTGTACTCGGCGTAGCGCTCGGTGCGGAAGGTGGATCTCCCCACATCCCAGGCCACCGCCAAGCCGTCGGGCCGGTGCTCGCCGAGCAGCTTGATCAGCATCGACGTGAACCCGAACGCGGCGTTGGTCACCTGGCCGGAGCTGGTGGAGAGGTCGGGCGGAAGGGCGTAGAAGGCGCGATAGGCGAGGCTATGGCCATCCACAACCGCCAGGGTGGGCATGCGATGATCGTAGCCGTAGTCTTAGAGGGCGCGCGGATTGCTTAGTTGGTGGGGTTCCAGCGGTTTCTCCAGTCGATGAGTTTGATGGTGATGATCAG
>JAGWAN010000062.1:0-9509 GCA_021296345.1 Acidimicrobiia bacterium
TGGTGATGTAGGTCGGCACGAACGCCACGTCGGCGGAGCGGATGTCCCGCTCGGTCTGGGTGCTGGTCAGGATTATCCCGTAGAGCGGGAATGCCATCACGATGAGCACCACTGCCGCCCCGACATACGTTGCGGCCCGGCGGACGGCTCGGGTCGGAATGGTGGCAAGCATGGTCAGGCCCCCGCCAGCCTTCGGGCGCGGACCAGCATCCAGCCCAGTCCGGCGATGGCCAGCACTGTGAACGCCGAGAGAAGATAGGCCGTCGCCGCTGCGCTCCCGAAGTCGAACTGCTCGAAGCCTTGACGGTAAACCAGAAAGTTGAGGGTGGTGGTGGCCCGGCTGGGTCCTCCCCTGGTGAGGACGAATATGGTGTCGAACACCTTCATCGCCCAGACGAACAGGAAGATCACCACCGGTATGACGACCGGCAACATGAGCGGCAGCGTTATATGTCGCAGCGTCCGCCACGATCCCGCTCCATCGATGGCGGCGGCCTCCTTCACGGTTCGGGGAACGATCTGGAGCCCGGCCAGCAGGAAGATGGTGGCGAAGGGAATCCAGCGCCAGACCTCGGCGATCAACACCGAATGGAGCGCAATGGTCTGTCCGCCCAGCCAGATGATGTCGCCCTCGCCGCCGAACGCCCTGATCAACCCGTTGAGGAAACCGAACTCGGCGTGGAACATCTGCACCCAGAGCACCCCCGAGGCCACCGGGGGAACCGCCCAGGGCAGGAGCACCGTCACGCGGAGCAGGCCCCGTCCCAGGAAGGTCTTGTTGAGCAGGAGGGCGATGCCGAACGACAGGACCACCGTGACCAAGCAGAGCATCAACCCGAAGTAGAGGGTTGTCCAGGTGGCCTCCCAGAATGCCCCGCTGGTGAGCTGGTTGATGAAGTTGTCGAGGCCGACAAACCGGACGATCCGGAACCGGGGAGACAGGTCGATGTCCGACAGGCTGTATGCGACCGTGGTGATGGCCGGGTAGGCGTACACGCCGGCCACGATCAGCACCGCCGGGGCCACCAGGGCAAGTGCTGCCCGGTGACCCCGGCGGCTTCCTGTCCGGATTGTTTCCTCCGCCCGGACTTCTCCAGTCATTTCGTTAGGAGGCGGCGAGAGTTACTCCTCGTCCTGCCTCCGGGCCGCGGTAGCGGCTGCAGCCGCGTCGTCCAGCGCCTGCTTGGGAGCCTTGTTGCCGGCCAAGACCTCGTGGATCTCGTCGGCCAGCATCTGGGTCCATCGGGGACGATCCTCGGACCACCCGCCATCCACCGGATACTCGTATGCCTTGGCGAGGGCCGGGTAGAACGGGAAGGCCTCCACGATGTCGGGCTCTTGCAGCACGCCCGAGTAGATGGAGCCCCATCCGCCCATGGCCACCACGCGCTGGCCTTCACGGGAGGTGATGAGCTCGAGCAGGCGCCATGCCTCGTCCTTGTTCTCGGCGTAGACCGGGACGCCGAAGAACTCCGATCCGTCCACCGAGCCGCTGGTGACAACCGCCGGGTTGGGAGCGAACGCGCTATGCCCTGCGATCTGGGAGGCGTCCGGAATGGCCGCCACTCCCGCCACGAACGGCCAGGAGATGAACATGCCACGAGTGCCCTCGAAGAACCCCGGAGTGGCGTCGAACACCCAGGTGTAGGTGGTGACCGCCGGATCGACCACCTGGTGGGTATGCAGCAGGTCGTAAAGCTTCTGCAGAGCTTCCACGCCTTCCTCGGAGTTCCAGCTGGGCTGTTGCTCAGCATCCAGGAAGCTGCCGCCATGCATGTTGAGCATGCCGCCCCACGTCCAGAGCACATGGGCGCCGGCCCAGGCGTCGGTATAGCCGTAGTACTGGGTGCCGTCCCGCTCGCCGGTCATGGCCTTGGCGTACTCGACGAAGGTATCCCAGGAATTCGGCGTGGCGTGCCAGTTGGTCGGAGCATCCGGATCGAGACCCGCCTGCTCCATCATCCGCTTGTTCCAATGGAGCAGTTGGCTTCCCATGGTCCAAGGCGCCGCCAGAGTGTTGTCATCCAACTCGACCGCTCCGAGACCCCGGGTGAGAAGGTCGGCCTCGGTCCTAACGTTCTGGTCCATGAAGGTGCTGGCGTTGGTGAGCCAGCCCCGGGTGCCCAGCTCGGCCCCGAGCTCGGCGGTGACGAAGACCGCATCCCACGGGGAGCTCTGCGCCAGGAAGGAGGTGGTCAGCTTGCTCCGGAGGTCGGGTGTGGTGACTTCCTCGATGGTGGGAGCGAACCCCACCGATGCCTGGTGCTGCTCGAGGAGAGCCTTGACCGGGTCCATGTGGGTTCCGATCAGAACGCCCAGCGAGCCGGTGAAGTCGGTACCGGGCTCGGCGCCCTCTTCGATCGAACAAAAATTAGCCCATCGAGGGACAGCGCGCCAACGTTTTGGTCAAAGGGGAGATGATCACCACCTACGGCACCCCAGGCCGGGTGTTCACCGGACTGCCGAGTTGACGACGCTTCTGGAGCGCGCCGACGAAACACCCCACGTGCTGGTCTTCGCCGGCTGGGACCACTACGGTCAGGTATTGATCGGACCCGACGACGGCGAGATGCTCAGCCAGCCGGGCGGTTCGGCTCTCGCGGAGCAAGCATGATCATCCTCGCGAACGGCATGACGAACGAAGTCACCCGGCGGAGCGACGCCAAAGGGGTTCTGTGGGTGCGAATGGACGAGCTCCCCCGCGCCACCGGCTGGCAGATGAAACCGGAAGGCGCGTGCCTGGGCGAGTTGTGCGTGCCCCTGCCGGCGAACAAGCGTGAAGAGTGGATCGCCGACGCCGACGACTGGGTCTGGTTCTGCTACTCGGACTTCGCCGACATGATCGGCCAGAAGTACGTGCGCGACGGCGAGGTGTGGAGCCTCGGCTCGGTGCCACAGGTCCGGAGCGTCGGGCTGGAGTCCGCGATCGCCCCCGACTTCGAGGTCACCGAGCGCAACGGCAACACGTTGCGGCTTTCAGACTTGCGCGGCCACAAGGTGGTGCTGTTCACCTGGTCATCGTGGTGAGGATGCCGCTTCAGCCTGCCGGACTGGCAGAATCTCTACGACTCCATCGGTCCGGACCGGTTCGAGTTAATCAGCGTGGCACAGGACTCGGGGGCCCCCGAGGCAACGGACAAGTGGTTCGACCGGGCCTCCCCGACCTACCGGTGCGTAGTCGACCCGACACACCAGATCAGCTCGCTGTTCGGCTGGGTGAGCGTGCCGTCGGCCGCGTGGATTGACGAGGACGGCCGCATCGTTCGCAGCAACGAAGGGACGTATCCCGCTCCGACGACCATCAGGTTCGGGCTCGGCAAGGTTCGGGTCGGCGATAGCGCGTTTGCCCGGGCGACTCGCGACTGGATCGAGCGGGGAGCCGACAGCGAGCACGTCTGGTCTCACGAGCAACTAGCCGAGCGGTTGAAGCCCGTCGATGACGACACGCGCCTGGCAGAAGCCACGTTCAAGCTGGCGTTGCACTTCGAGACGGTGGGCGACAGCGAGGGCGCATGGCGGCACTTCACCGCGGCGGAGCGCTTGGCGCCCGACAACTGGAACTACCTGCGGCAGGGCTGGACCCACAAGGGGACCCTCTACGCCTCCTTGAAGGTGCTGAAGCGGACGAACTACCTGCGCAAGAACTCCGACAAGAGCTACTACGACCCCATGGGGTTACCCGGCGAGAACCATCACCGGTACACCGAACCCGAGTGGCTATGGACGCCTGCTGTGCGGCGGATCAAGCAACTGCTCCGGCGCTAGGGGCTGTCAACAAGATAGCCGTGAGAGAACGGGCACTCCGGCTGGTGGATGATGTTATGATGTAGCGTCATGCGTACACAGATAGCCCTCGAGACCGAACAGCACGCGCTCGTCAAGCGCAAGGCCGCCGACTTGGGCATCAGCATGGCCGAGTACATCCGCCGTCTCGTCGAGCGCGACCTGCAGCAGGCGGGCACCAGCACCGACATCTCCGCCATCTTCGGCATCGGAGACTCCGGCGGAAGCGACATCGCCGTCGACCGCAAAGTGGCCACCGCCGAGGCGATCGCCGCCCGAGCCGCACCGCGATGAGCGTCTTCGTCGACACGTCGGCTTGGTACGCGGCAGCCGACCTCGGCGATGTCCATCACCGTCGGGCCGTCGAGCGGCTCGGCGAGTTCTCCCGCGATCTGCTGACCAGCGATCATGTGCTGGTGGAGACGTGGTTCCTGGCCGCTAACCGTCTCGGCGCCGATGTCGCCGAGACGTTGGTCAACATCATCCGCGCCGGTGGAGCACGCGTCGAAGCCGCCACAATCGCCGATCTGGAGATTGCCGCGCAGATTCACGATGTGTTTACAGACCAGGAATTCTCGATCGTCGATCGCACGAGTTGGTCGATCATGCAGCGTCTCGGCGTGCAGGAGGCGATCTCCTTCGACCGCGACTACCTGATCTACCGGTTCGGCCGCGACCGCCGGAAATCCTTCACCGTCCACGCTTAGGAGCATGCCGAAAGAGACGGGGATGGGTCGGCCCGCGATGCCTCGACCTTGGGTTCCGTTTCTGGCCATGGCGCCGGTAGGACATTCTTCAGCATACTCCTAGCAGGGGTGCTGAAACAGACGGGGACGGGTTGGCCCCCAATGCCCAGGCCTCGGGGTTCGTTGCCGACTGCCGGGCCAACCGGACAATCTTCGGTACTCGACTAGTGCATCCCTGATCGCAGCCGGTGAGCCGGTGCCCGGATCAAGGTAGGTCGCGTTGACCTAGCCTCCCGGTGATCCGTCGCCGTGGAGGGACGCGATGAGATCGGTTGGCCGGACCGGGACTCGTGGCAGGTCAAGGCCGGTGGCATCGCGGAGGGCGTTGACGATGGCCGGAGTGGAGGACAGCGTGGGCGGCTCCCCTACCCCGTTGAGCCCGTACGGGGAGTCGGGATGGGGGAACTCGAAGAGCCGGACGTCCATGGGAGGCATGTCGAGGATGGTGGGAATCAGGTAGTCGGTGAAGGAGGCGTTCTTCACGAAGCCATCCTCGACCTGAACCTCCTCCAGCAGAGCGAGGCCGAGACCCTGGGCGGAACCGCCTTCGATCTGACCCTCTACGGCCTGGGGGTTCATGGCCTTCCCCACATCCTGGGCGGTGGCCAGTTCGACCACCCGCACCAGGCCCAACTCGGTGTCCACATCGACCACCGCCCGGTGGGCCGCGTAGGCGAAGGCGATGTGGGCGTCGCCCTGGCCCCTCACATCATCGATGGGCTCGGTGGGCCGGTGGTGGTACACGAAGGTGTGCTCGATCGTGTCATGGCACAAGAGGTCGGCGAGATGAAGGAGGGCTTCCCCCTCTCCGGGAGTCATGATCCCGCGGGGAGTGAGCACGAGGTCTCCTTGCGAGCGACCGAGGCGACGGGCGGCCCGTTCGAGGATTAGCTCGCGCACGCCGTGGCAGGCGCCCTCGACCGCTCCGCCAGTCATCCAGGTCTGACGGGATGCTGCCGACGAGCCGGCGTCCCCGATGTCTGTGTCGGCGGGCCGGACGGTTACCGAGTCGATCCCCAACTCGGTCCGCACGATCTGGGCCTGGACCGCCACGATGCCTTGCCCACATTCCGAGGCGGCGCTGTAGACCTCCGCCACGGGCCGGCCGCCCGCGACCGAGACCGACACCCGGGCGGTGGAGATGTCGTCCACCCCTCCCGAGAAGCCGATCGCCTTCATCCCGAGGGCGTAGCCGACCCCCCTGACGACCGCTTCCCCATGAGTGGTGTTGCCCACGCCGCCGGGCAGGCGCCTCAGGTCCTCTCCCGCCACAAGGCGGTCGGAAGGCAGGGGGAGGCGGCGCAGATGCTCCAGAAGTTCGCGAGTGGGGGTGGGACCGTCAACCCCCTGCCCGGTGGGTAGGAGGTCACCCTCCTGTATCGCATTGCAGATCCTCAGTTCGACCGGATCCATGTCCAGTTCCCCGGCGAGGCTATCCATGGCGGACTCGATGGCGTAGCACGCCTGCACCGCCCCGAAGCCACGCATGGCCCCGCGGGGAGGGTTGTTGGTATAGACGGCGTAACCGTCGATCTCGACGTGGTCGACCTTGTAGGCGCCGGCGGCGAAGTAGGAGGCGTTGGCGATGACGATCCGCGACGTAGACGTGTAGGCGCCACCGTCCAGCAGGAGCCTCACCTTCGAGTAGACCAGGGTGCCGTCCCGGCGGGCACCCAGCTCGACCCGGATCCGGGAGGGGTGCCGGTGGACATGGCCTACGAAGGACTCCTCTCGGTTATAGGTCATCTTGACGGGACGGCCGATCCGCAGCGCCAGCATGCAGGCATGGATATGAACCGACAGGTCCTCCCGACCTCCGAACGCCCCGCCGACTCCGCTCAGAGTCAGGCGCACCCGGCTCGGATCCAGCCCGAGAGCGGCTGCCACCTGGCGCCGGTCGTCGTGGATCCACTGCGCCGCCACGTACAGGTCGACACCGCCACTCCCGTCCGGCACCGCTAGACCGGCTTCCGGGCCCAGGAAGGCCGGATCCTGGACCCCGGAGGCGTACTCCCCTCGCACCACCACCTCCGCCCGTGACCTTGCCGAGGAAACGTCCCCGTGGCGGATGCGGACATGACGGGCCACGTTCCCGCCCGGGTCGATCAGATCCCCGGCCCCGGAAAGGGCCTCCTCCGGGTCGGTCATGGGCGCCCGCACCTCGTAGTCGACGCGGACTGCCTCGATCGCTCTGCGGGCCGTTTCGGGATGGTCGGCCGCCACGATCGCCACCGGCTCGCCCACGTACCGGACTTCGTGGGTGGCCAGGACGGGCTGGTCCGCCACCTTGATGCCGTAGAAACGGTGTCCGGGGACGTCCTCGGCGGTCAGCACGGTGGCAACCCCCCGGATCGCCAGGGCCTGCGAGATGTCGATACCCGAGATGCGGGCCCTCGGGTGCGGACTCCTCACCGTCGCGCCCCACAGCATGCCGTCGATTTCGAGGTCCGAGGCGTAGGCGAATCGGCCCAGCACCTTGAGCGGCGCGTCGGGGCGCGGGGGTGACGTGCCGACACCGCGCACATGGGTGGTGCGATCACGGACCTTCGTGTCCAGTTGCTGGCGAGCCCGCATCACCCGCGGCAGCCTTCGAGACTGGACCGCAGCGTGCGGCTGTCGAGGTCACGACCGATGAAGACCAGCCGGCTGCCCCGGCTGCCCGACCATCGCCCGCCCGGATAGATCTCGAACAGTTGATGGACCCCTTGGAGGATGGTCTGGCGGGGTTGCCCTGCAACGGCGAGGATGCCCTTGATCCGGTAGATATCGGCAGATCGCGCCTGGATGAGAGTCTCGAGCCACGCCCTCAGCCTCGCCTCGTCCAACTCGCCGTCGACCTCGATGCTGATGGCCTCCACACCCGGATCACGGGAGTGGACGAAGGTTGCTTCGAGGAACCCGCCGTCAGCCGACGCGGGCGATCCGCCGAAGGCCTCGATTCCGAGAATCTCATCCGGATCCACCCTCGAGTAGCACGATCTGATGACGGGGGCGGTGTTGTTGAACTCGCTGATCCGAGCCTCGGTGCTCCGCAAGGCATCATGCCCCACCAGATCCGTCTTGTTCAGCACGATCCGGTCGGCGCACAGGATCTGGTCCACCACCCTGCTGTCGGTCCGGTCCGGGCCGAACGCGTCCAGATGGGAGTCGACGTGCTTGGCGTCGACCATGGTCACGATCCCGTCAACCGCGATACGATCGGCCAACCCATCGACGAAGAGCGCCTGGGTGACCGGCACCGGGTCGGCAACCCCGCTGGTCTCGATGACCACGTAGTCGGGCGGCTCAGGACGGGCCAGCAGCTTGCGGATCGTGGCGGCCAGGTCGTTGCGGACCGACAGCGTGCAGCAGACACATCCGTTGGCCATCTCGATTATCTCCTCTTCGGAGGAGACGATGAGATCGCCGTCGATCCCGATCTCACCCATCTCGTTCACTATCACCGCGATACGGCGACCGTGGTCCGTCGAGAGGATGTGGTTCACGAGGGTGGTCTTGCCGGCACCCAGAAAGCCTGTCAGGACGGTGACGCTCGGTCCGGTCCCGGATTGGATGGACACCGATCTCATCCCACCGCCGTCTCCATCGCGGCCAGCCGGACCGCGGACACGATCTTCTCGTAGCCGGTGCAACGGCAGAGGTTCCCCGCCAGGGCCTCGCGTATCTCATCGTCCGAGGGATCGGAGTTGGCCTCGAGCAGGCAGTGGGTGGCGAGGATCAGGCCGGGCGTGCAGAACCCGCACTGGACCGCTCCCTCGGACACGTACGCCTGCTGGATCGGATGGAGCGACTCCCCGTCCGCCAGGCCCTCCACCGTCACCACCTCCGCGCCATCGGCCTGGCCGGCCGACACCAGGCACGCGCAGACGAGGTCACCGTCCAGGTAGACGGAACATGATCCGCACTCTCCCTGCTCGCAAGCGTCCTTCGATCCCCTCAGACCTAACCGCTCCCTCAGGACGTACAACAGGCTCTCACCGGCCCAGACGTTCTCCGCCGTGCGGCGCCTGCCGTTCACCGTCACCTCAATGAGCATGGATTCCATCCGTCGCCAGGGCTGACCAGGCCCAACGGAGCGTCCTGCGGGCCATGACGCGAAGGGCATGGACCCTGTAGCCGGCCGGCCCGCGCACGTCGTCGATGGGCCGGGAGGCAGCCGCCACGCGGTCGGCGAAACCATCCACAACCCCGGCGGAAAGCTCTCGATGGTCCTCCCAATACCCCTCGCGGGCGAGTTCCCGATCCAGGTAGGCCGCGGCGTCGGCCGCCTCGATCGGGGTGGGGGCTGCGGAGCCGATCCCGGTCCCGACATGGCGGCTAGGCACGTCGAATGCGAGCGCGAAGGAGACCACCGCGATCACCATCGCGTTGCGGGTACCCACCTTGGAGAACTGCTGAGGGCCTCGGGCACTCGGGACCAGCACCGATCTGATCAACTCGTCGGGCTCCAGCACGTTTCGCTTGGGACCGGTAAAGAACCGCCCGATCGGTACATCCCTAATCCCTCGCATCGACTCGACCCGGACCGTCGCACCGGTGGCGAGCAGCGGCGGGTGGGCGTCCCCGGCGGGAGAAGCAGTTGCCAGGTTCCCCGCGATGGTTCCCCGGTTGCGGATCTGGGGCGACCCGACCGTCCGGGAGGCGAGCGCCAGCGCAGGAAGGTCGCTACCCAGGTGCTCCAAGACATCCGTGTAGGTGACGCCGGCCCCGAGTTCGACCGTACCGTTGCTCTTCTCCCATCGCCTGAGTTCGTCGAGATGGGAAAGATCGAGCAAGGTGGGCGGGCGACTGCGGGCGAAGTTGAGATCGACCATGAGATCGGTGCCGCCGTTGATGGGAACCGCGGCGGGGTTCTCCGTCTTCAGCGCTACTGCGTCCTGCCAGGTGCGAGGTCGAAGGTAATCCACTCCCGGTTTCTCTACGGCGGCCACCGATGCTAGCTGCGCCAGCCTTGACGCCCGACAGTGGACCCGCCGTCGC
>JAGWAN010000062.1:9747-23033 GCA_021296345.1 Acidimicrobiia bacterium
CAAGGATGCGGAACGCATCGACCGGGTCGAGGGCATCGCTCGCAGAGGGGTGGCCCTCAGTCTCTGGTTGCTGGCGCTCTACGTGGCTGCGGACGCCACCGTTGCCCTGGCCAGCGGAGAGCGTCCCTCCTCCTCGGCGGTCGGTATGGCATTGCTGGTGTTGTCAATAGCCGTGATGAAGTGGTTGCCCAATGCCAAGCGGGCCGTTTCTCTCGCCCTGCACAGCCATGCCATGGAGGCTGACGCAGCGCAGACCGACTTCTGCTGGAAGCTCTCGGTGGTCGCCCTCGTCGGGCTGGTTGCCAACGCTGTTCTCGGTTGGTGGTGGGCCGACCCGTTCGCGGCACTCGGACTCGCAGCGCTGATCGCCACCGAAGCCCGCCGGACGTGGAGGTTGGGAGCAGCCTGCTGCGGATAGGACCTTCCGCAAACCCGGTACGAACGCGAATGACGCTCTTACCAAGCCCTCCACCGGAGCACCACCCCTCGGTCGCGGTCTCGCGTCTGTATGGTCAGGGCGATCCGAAGGCCGGAGGAACGCGCGCATGCCAACGGTGACCAAGTGGGCGGCAGGAACCCAGCGAAGGGCTCTTTCGATAGCCACCACCTATCGTGTGTTAAGACTTGTCGTTCTGGTGGTCTTGACCATCGCATGTGTGGCGGGCGAGACACCAGCGGACACCAGTTCCGACGCAGCGGGTGTACCCGCACCAACGGCAACGCCGGAGACGACTTCCCCGCCGGAGACGCGGCCTCCCGAAACCACCGTGCCGACAACGGAACCACCGGCGACGACCGAAGCGCCGTCAACTACGGATTCTGCGCTGGTCACGACCGTGCCCCTACCGGGCGAGCCGTCACCTTTCGGACCTGCGGAGGGCGCCGCTCTGGCCGTGGTGGGCGTGGATCACGACGATGTACTCAATGTCCGTGACATGCCAGCCGGCGAGATCATCGCCACTATGGGCCTGCTGAACCCCTACGTCGGCCTTCTCGAAGTCCGTGAAGCACCCTCCGGCGAGATCCTGGCCTCGCCGGACTCGTGGGCGGACGCCATCGTGGCCACCGGCAGGACCAGGGCGCTGCCCACCACCTGGCACGAGCTACGTGTAGCCGGTTTGACGGGCTGGTCGAGCGCCGCATACCTGGCGCAGTTGGGCACCACCGACGACGTAACAGCCCACATCATCGAGATCCTCGGCGAGAGGCCACAGGCGGACACGATGCTCGACCTGGGTCTCATCGTTGCGGATACGGTAGCCTCCGACGAGCCGCTATCTCGTATCGTGGTTTCGGTGGCGCCCTTCGTGTTCGAGGCCATCGGAGAGATCACGATCGATGTGCTGAACATCGGCGACGACTCCGTCCTGGGTTTCCGGTTGGACATCTTCGCGGACGCCGGGGACGACTGGATGTCGGAAAACCCGGGTCCCTTCACCCTCCGCGCGGTCGAGCGCACCGTCCTTTGCTACACCAGCCGAGGAGTAACCGAAGACGGCCTCTGCCTCTAGCCGCGGCGCGGACAGTGATGGGGTGACCCGGGCCCCGATGACAATTCTTGTAAAGGTCGTTGATCGAGGCGGAAGAGACCTGTGTTGCGGGAGTCTGCAGTTCAGGGACGGCGCGCCCGGATGATGGCGGAGTGGACCCCGATCACGGCTAAGGAGTTCTCCGTGTCTGCCATCTGGTGAGTGGGAGTGATCTCCACGTCGACCAGGCCCGCCGACTCCAACCCCTGCCGGTACTCGGTGAAGGAAGGCGCCCCCGCGATACAACCGACCCAGGAGCCCCGCTCCTTACGCTGCTCGGGAGTGAGGGCATCGTCGGCCACCACATCGGTCACACCTACCCGCCCGCCGGGACGGAGCACCCGGGCAATCTCCGCAAAGACGGCTTGCTTGTCCTCCGACAGGTTGATCACGCAGTTGGAGATCACCACGTCCACCGAGGCCTCGGGCAGCGGGATGTCCTCCATGTAGCCCTTGAGGAATTCGACGTTGCTCACCTCCCCCTCGGCGGCGTTGGCTCGAGCCAGGTCCAGCATCTCATCGGTCATGTCCAAGCCGTAGGCGAATCCTGTCGGACCTACCCTCCGAGCCGACAGCAATACGTCGATCCCCCCGCCCGAACCGAGGTCCAGCACGATCTCGCCAGGGCGTAACTCGGCCACCGCAACCGGGTTGCCGCAGCCGAGGGACCCTTCGGCCGCGGCCACCGGAAGCTCGTCGATGTCGGACGATTCGTAGAGGCTGGACGCGAGCTCGAACTCCGGCTCGATCTCGGCTACGCGGGTCATGGTGGCCCGGGCGGCGTTGGCATAGCTCTGCCGTACCTGCTCACGGATGCTATCTGTCATAAGGTTCCTCCGGTGGCGGCGATTCACAGTACCCGCTTCGACCGTCACTAACGCACAGGGTCCACTCGCCGACGCTGCCGGCTAGACGTTGACCACACGGGTACCGATACTCAGCGCCGCCAGAAGGATATTCAGATCCCGCGAGTCAGAGGTGAGAAGAACAACATCGCTGCATGAACTTGACGCCGCCGCTGCCGCGAGCGCAACAGATGCATCAATAACGTCAACCGTACCGGTCTCACCACATAATCGTCCGGCGGCGCGCGCCGCGGATCCATCAAGTACCACCTCTTCGCAGCCCTTCAACATCCGCGACATGAGAGCCTGCCGACTCGGGTTTCTCCAGGCTTGACCGATCGCGCCGGCTGGTACGCGGACTTGGTGACCGGCCGCAAACGCAGCGCGTAGCCGGGACCAGAATTCGCGATCGCCACGATCGACCGCGATCAACGCCCCCGCGTCAAGAACGAGGGTCGACACCAGTTAAGACGGCTCGGGCACGGGCACGGGCGAGTTCCTCCTCGGTGAACGCCCCGTTCTCCGCCTCCCACTCATCGAGCAGCTTCCCGAGACCGTCCCTCGCCTCACGTGCCTTGTCCGGATTGTTACGAAAACTGTTCGGATCCCGAGCAGCTGCCTCATACATCTCCTGCAAGGCCGCCGCGAGCACCGGGTCGGATGGATCAGCCGGACTTGTTATGTGTATCGCATACAAGCGCTCCGGGGGCTCGGGCAAGTCCACCCGTCCGTCGACCGGGTCGTGTGCGCGCTCGGGGGAACCGGCGCGAGGGGCGTGTCCGTCCTCGCTACCCCCTCCGGCCAGATCGACCGGATCGGCTACATGCGTTTCTTCCATGCGGACAACGTACCCTGCCAAGGCGCCAGGGTCAATACCCTCGAATCAGCCTGCCACCGGCGGTCTGCGAATCGGCGGGATCAGTCCTTCGACCATCCCCGTCCCTCCTCATGGTCATGGCTGGCGGCGAGGCTTACACCCACCACCGCGCCGGGGCGCGGCATCCGCCAACGGATCGGTCAGGCAGTTTCCGGGTCGGCGGGAGGTGGTGGAACTCAATGGCTCTGTGTTTCCGGCCATGTGCGGCAATCCGACGATTCCGGCGGTACCCGGACATCGCACGGTTATCTTTGTGGACGATGGTCAGCAGGAAGAAGGTCGTCGCCGTAGCAGCCGAGGTCTCGGCTGCGGACGGATTCGAGGCGGTGACGACCCAAAGGCTCGCGCAGGATCTAGGCGTTCTTGAGCGCGATGTATCCGAGCACTTCTCTACGGACGAGCTACTCCAACAGTCGATTGTCTGGGCCGGCGCCGACAAATTCAACGAGGCAGTGACCGAGCCGGCCTCCACGGTTCCGGAGGGGATTGAACGACTGCGGTCTCTGCTGGGACTCTGGGTGGACTACGCAGAAAGCGACGCATACCGGGGCGAATTCGTCGGCGGGGCCGCCGAACTGCCGGGGCACATCAGAGACCTGATCGCCGAGATCGCCCGGTCGTGGGTCGAGACGCTGGCCGGACATGCCCGGTTGGCGGTCGAGCGGGGCGATCTACCGCCCGGAACGGACCCGCACCAGGTCGCCTTCGAGGTTCACGGGCTGGTGCAGGAAGCAAACTGGACCTTCGGCGTGCTAGGCAACCGAAACGCTTACCACCGTGCCCGCGTGGGTATCGAGCATCGTGTCGGCAGCTGGCTACACAGCAAGGATCGTCCAAAACCGCTCTAGGCCTCGGGCAACTCCACCCGTCCGTCGACGGGGTCAACTCGCAAGGCTCAATACCCTTGGCTAACCGCCGTACCCTTGGCTAGCCGCCGGCCCCGTGCGACGACCGGCCAGGGCCGGGGTCAACCTGCCTGGTCGATGGTCTCGATGTCGCTCTGGTCGTCCAGCATCTCCCAGCGGAGCAGCGATATGGGGACGTTGCCGTTGCTCCACAGATGGTCGTGGAACCATCGGAGGCTGAACTCGGCCCCCAGCTTCTTCTTCGCGTCACCTAGCAGGCGGATTATCTCGAGCTTGCCGACCATGTAGGCCATCGCCAGGCCGGGATTGGACACGTACATCGACGTCTCCTCGAGAGCGGTCTGGGGATCGACCGGGATCAGCTCCTCGAACATTTTCATACCCTCCTCGAGGGTGATGGCCCCGGTGGCCAGACTCACGTCCACCACCGTCCGCAGGCTACGGAGCCGCTTGAAGTTCTGGGTCACCAGCCTCGACCATGGAGCGTCGTCGAACAGTCCGGCCTGGAGCATCAACGCCTCGTTGTAGTGGGCCAGGCCCTCGTTGCTGATCGAGTCGTAGTAGCGCCTTCGTAGCGGGTTGGGATTGGCCCAGGACAGAGCCAACTGCTTGTAGTGGACACCTTCGTGCATGATGCCCAACCGGGGGTCCCGGGCGTTGGCCTCGTAGAAGTAGGACAGGGGCCGGTTGGGATCCCACACGTAGGTGTACGCATCCTGGTCGAGGCGTTGGTCGGAGGTCAGGTCGTTGGCAACCCCCAGCCAGTTGAGAGGCTGCACGTACTCGGGTAGGGGCGCCGTGAGGTAGCGGCGGAGGGAGTCCGGCTGAGTGAGAAGGTCCTCGTTCTCGTAGAACTCCCGGACCGCTTGCTCATCCCGGGCTTGCCTCTCGCACTGGGCCTCCGCGGTCGGGAAGCGGTCCGGCACCGGCGTGTCGCCATAGCGGTTGCGCTCCACCTCCTCCCAGGCGTAGTTGCGGTAGAGCTCCCGCTCGGCCAGCAGGACCATCTCCTCGGGCTGGAGGGGGAGGAGCGGCACGTTCCGGAGGTACCACATGAAGTTGTCACGTCCCACCGGCTCGGGCGCAGGCATCCCGGCCTCATGCTCCCGCAGCCACTCCCGGAAGGACACCAGATGGGCGGTGGCCTCGGCGCCCGCCTCGGTGAGCGCACTCCGCCGGGCGCCATCGAAGAGTCCGCTCAGTTCTTCGACCGATCTGGGCAGGGCGGACTCGATATCCCGGAGCAGGCGAATGGCCGATCCGGCCAGTGCCGAGGTGCCCGCTCGGGCCAGGTTCTCTAAGGCGACTTCGAGCTGGGAACCCACCATGTGGAGCTTGTGGATGATGCCGTCCTGGCGATCTCCGTCGAATGGCGGCGGACAGAGCAGCGAGTCGTAATAGGTGCCGAGCGCCTGGTGGACCTGCATAACCGCGTCCCGTTCCCAGGAGCGCAGGATCCTGGTCTCCCACTCTACGCGGGAGATGGCGGAACCGATCAGCCGGTAGTCGACCTGGGTGGGCACCGGCTCGCCCGACACGTCGAGGGCCTCCCATCGCTGCCGGAAGTCGGCGGCCTTTTCCAGCCGGTGGCGAGCCGAGTCCTCGTCGAACTGCGGGATCCAATCGGGCACCAACTCCAGGCGGGGAACATCATCAGGGCTCCGGTAGCCGGTGACGACCCGCCAGTCCCAGAACTCGGCCCCCAGGTCCTGCACCGCCTGGTTCACATCACTCATTTGGAGTCCTCTCCTTATTCAGACCACGGATTGACGACGTCGACACCACATCCCTCGAAGCCACTGGTATCCCGCGTGGCCACCGATGCTCCTACCGAACGTGCGATCGCTGCTATCTGGCAGTCAGGCCGGCTGATGGGCAGGCCCGCGACCCTTCGCGAGGCTGCTATCGGAGCGTAGGCGCGGGCAGCATCACTCTCGAAAGGAAGAATGCGCCCCGCAAAGTCCTCTCTCAGAAGCCCTTCAACCGCAGCTCGGAGCTCTAGCCGCCGAGACCCTTCCGGCAGAATCTCGACGCCGTACCTCAGCTCGGCTTCGCTGATGCTCGATAGATAGAGGCGTAGGGCCGCCTGTCGGCCAACCCAGTCAACCACGCGGACAGAAGGATGCGGGCGCATCAACTCCGAAACTACGTTGGTGTCCAGGAGGATCATCGACCGCCATCGTTGAAGTCGGGCGGCTCCCCCATGGGTTCGCGCGGCGGTAACTCCAATTCAACGCCACCCAGGGGCGCAAACCGGCTACGGATGGCTCGGACAAGGTCCTCGCCCGTCGAAGGCTGCGTGTACAGAGCTGCTTTCAGGATATCCCGAGCCTCCTGTTCCATGGACTTGCCGTTCTCGGCCGCCCGGATGCGCAGCCTACGTTTGAGCCCGTCCTCCAGGTTCCGCACGGTGATACTCGCCATGACACGCTCCTGCTAGCAACTGCACAGAATCATGCTGTGATTACATTGCTAGCATAGTCTGCTAGTCCGTCCGGTCGAAGCCTTGGCAAGACGAGCGGTCGGTTCAACAAGGGGAACCCATTCACGGATCACGCTCGGCTCAGCACACGAGTCAGATGACCATTTCTAGGCGGTGGTCCCGTTCACGATCCAGGGTGGCCCGTTCAGCAGGGTCGCCCCAGCCTCCTCCCCCGCCGGTCTTCACTAGGAGCCTCGTTCCGGCCTCTACCTTGAGGCCGTTGGCCTTGAGCATGCGGGTGGGAGCCTGCCCGGGCCGATGGACCCACACCTCGGGTGGCGCGCCGTCCTGGCCACCGAAGAGACCCCACGACGGCTGCCTGGAGCGCTCGAACCACAGGTTGACGGTGCAGGGAGCCAGGAGCTCGTACTCCCGGATGATTCCCAGGCCGCCGCGCCACTTGCCGTCGCCGCCCGACCCGTCCCGTAGAGCGTGACGGCGCATTAGGAACGGATACCGGTTCTCCAAACTCTCGATCGGTTGGTTCCTGTAAGCCCCGGCCGCCGAATGGATCAGGGCGGATTCTCCGTCGCCTCCCTCGTAGGCGCCCCAACCGCCGGTGAGCGACTCGCCCGACAGGAAAAGGCCGAACTCGTTCTCCCCCACGATGCTGACATTCCAGGAGTCGCCCACGTGCCCCGCAGCGGTACGTTCGGGAATCACAGAGCTCAGGGCCTTGATCATGAGATCGATAGCCAGCATCAGATGGGGTCCGTAGTGGAGGCAGGGGGCTGTCGCACCCGGGTTGAAACACGTACCCCTGGGGGCTATTACCTCGAGGTTGCGGAAGTTGCCCCCTGACACCGGAGCGTGGGGATTGACGAGAAACTTGAAGCCCTGCTCGATGGCAGAGCGGGTCTGCACCAGGCCGCTGTTGATGCTGCCCACACACTGCCGGTTGGATCCGGAGAGGTCCACCGTCATGCTGTCACCGTCCACGGTGACCGTGACCTTCACGTAAACGGGTTCGTCGGTGACACCGTCGTCGTCGAGGTAGCCGTCAGCCGCGTAGACACCATCGGGAATCTCCGCCACCGAGGCGCGGTCCTCGACCTCCGCCTGGTCGAACACCAGTTGAAGGGAGGTCTCGACCTGATCCCACCCGAAACGGCGCACTATCGACCGGAAGCGCTCGACGCCGGTACGGCAGGCGCTGACCTCGGCCATCAAATCGCCCACCAGCGCCGTCGGGAACCGGGAATTGAGCGCGATCAGATCCACGATCTGGCGGTCAAGCCGGCCATCCCGGAAGATGCACGTGGGGCCGATCCGTAGACCTTCCTGGAAGATGTCCGTACTGTCCCCCACGTAGCCGGCCCGCTTGGCGCCGATATCGTTCCAGTGGGCCTTGGCAGCCGAGAACCCTCGCAGCGACCCGTCAACGACAAACGGTGCGAAAACCGTCACGTCGTTCAGGTGGCTACCGGCGATGCTTGAGTCGTTGACGATCCAGACGTCGCCTTCCCGGAAGGCCTCGTACCCCTTGATCCCGATCACAGCCTGGAGGGTCCCACCCAAACTACCCAGAAAGAAGGGAAGGCCGGGCGCCTGGCCGAGCAGCTGACCCTCGGCGTCGAAGATCCCCACCGAGCAGTCCTTCGCCTCGTAGATGACCGGGCTGTAGGCACTCCGGTAGAGGTTCCTCCGCATCTGCTCCGCCCCGGAGATGAACGCGTTTCGCACCACCTCGACCGTCGCCGGCGAAGCGACGGACGGGTCCGGTGCTTCGATCGCAGCCCTCCTGGTCAACTACCTACCTCCATCCACAACCAGACGACCCTGGACTCGGCGAACACCTAGTGGCCGCTGCAACACCGTGGGGTCGACGATACGACCAGGATCTCCGGACCACCGGCGAGTCCCGAGTCGGGATAGGGCGGTCAGGTGACCAACTCGAGGTGGCGGTCCCGTGCCCGAGCCTCCTCATCACGCTCCGCGGGGTCGCCCCAGCCTCCCCCTCCCCCGGTCTTCACCACCAACCGGGTACCGGGCTCGACCTTCAGATCGTTGGCCTTGTACATCTTTTCGGGCTCCTCGCCGGGACGGTGCACCCACACCTCGGGAGACGCGCCGTCGTGACCGCCGAACAGCCCCCATGAAGGCTGCTGGACGGCCCGCTCGAACCAGAGCTGGATCGTGACCGGCGCCAGGATCTCGTACTCCCGGACGATGCCCATGCCGCCCCGCCACTTCCCGTCACCGCCCGAATCCTCGCGCAGGCTGTGGCGTCGCATGATCAGCGGGTAGCGGTGCTCCATGGTCTCGATCGGGAAGTTCTTGAAATCGCCCGCCGCCGAATGGATCAGGGCCGACTCGCCGTCGCCCCCCTCGAAGGCGCCCCATCCGCCGGTCAGCGCCTCACCTGACAGGAAGAGGCCGAACTCGTCCTCCCCCACGATGATCACGTTCCACGAGTCGCCCACATGACCGGCTGCGGCCCGCTCCGGTACGACCCGGCTCAGGGCCTTGATCATCAGATCCAGCGCAAGCATCAGATGGGGTCCGTACTTGAGGCAGGCGGCGGTCTCGCTCGGGTTGAAACACGTACCCTCCGGCGCGATCACCTCGAGGTTCCGGAAGTTCCCTCCCGACACCGGGGAGTGCGGGTTTACCAGGAACTTGAAGCCCTGTTCGATGCCCGAACGGGTCTGCACGATGCCGCTGTTGACGCTGCCCACGTTCTGGCGGTTGGAGCCGGTCAGGTCGACGGTCATGCTGTCACCCTCTACGGTGACGGTGACCTTCACGTAGACGGGATCCTCGGTCACGCCATCGTTGTCGAGGTAGGCGTCCTCGACGTAGACGCCGTCCGGGATCTCCGCCACCGAGGCGCGGTCTTCGGCTTCGGCCTGCTCGAACACGGCATGGATGGACTTCTCCACCTGATCCCATCCGAACCGCTGCACGATGGAACGGAACCGTTCCACGCCGGTCCGGCAGGCACTGATCTCGGCCATCAGGTCACCCACCAGCGCCGTCGGGAACCGGGAGTTCAGAGCAATCAGGTCCACGATCTGCTGGTCGAGACGGCCGTCCCGGAAGATGCAGGTCGGTCCGATGCGCAAACCCTCCTGGAAGATGTCCGTGGTGTCACCTGCGAAGCCTGCGTCCTTGGCCCCGATGTCGTTCCAGTGGGCCTTGGCCGCCGTGAACCCCCGAAGGCTTCCGTCCACGAAGACCGGAGCGTATACGGTGACATCGTTGAGATGGCTCCCGGCGATGGTCGAATCGTTGACGATCCAGACATCCCCTTCCCGGAAGACCTCGTAACCCTTGATCCCGATGACGGCGCGGATAGTGCCGCCCAGGCTTCCCAGGAAGAAGGGGAGGCCCGGCGCTTGGCCGAGCAGGCGGCCCTCGGCGTCGAAGATACCCACCGAGCAGTCCTTCATCTCGTAGATAACCGGGCTGTGAGCACTGCGATACAGGTTCCTCCGCATCTGCTCGGCCCCGGAGATGAAGGCATGGCGGACCACCTCGACCGTGGCCGGCGAAGGCATGTTCCGGGTTTCGCCGTTGGATGTGGTGTCGCTCATGATCAGCCTCCCCTTTCCATGATCAGATGGCCCTGAGATCCCACGCTCAGCTCCCAGCCTGGAGGAACTACCGTGGTGGTGGACGGCTCCATGACAATGGCCGGGCCCACCACACGACCCGACAAGTTGCCTCGATCCACGATCGGGACATCCAAGGACCGCCCGTCGAATATGACCTGCTCGCTGGCGCCATCCGCCCCGCCTGCCTGTCCGTTGCCCTCACCGACCGGACCGCGCTCGAACTCGCGGATGCCGGTCAAGCGGATAGCGACCATCTCGATGGGAGCTTCCGGATTGCAATGGCCGTAGCGCTCCTCGTACCGGGCGTGGAAGCTCGCCATGAACTCTTCGTCGGCCTCCGCGCCCGGCAGCGGGATGGGCAGGGAGTACTCCTGGCCCACGTAGCGCAACTCGATGTGGGTCTCGAATCGCATCCCGGCCCGTTGCTCGTCATCCACCTCCATCTCGCGGCACACCTTGTCCTTGAGCCGCTCGATCGGCTCGGTCAGGTCGACGATGGGCTGGTCCAGCCTCCGGTAGTGGGTGGTGACAGCGTCGTTACGAACGTCGCCCTGGAGCATTCCCCAAGCCGAGAAGACGCCCGGATCGGCGGGTATCAGCACCCGTTCGACCTCGAGTTCCTCGGCCAGGAAGGCGGCGTGGAGGGGACCGGCCCCGCCGAAAGCCACGATGGCGAAGTCCTTGGGATGCAAGCCCCGCTCCACAGTAAGCTCGCGGATCGCCTCGGCCATGACGAAATGGGTGACGTCGAGCGCTTGCTCGGCCAACTCCGTCGCCGTCAGGTCGAAGAACTCGGCCACGGAGTCCAGGGCCTCCTCGGCGGCCTGGTGATCCAGTGTGAAGGAACCGGCCAGCTTCTGGGCTCGCGGAATGCGGCCCAGCACCACGTTGGCGTCCGAAACGGTGGGGCGGACGCCGCCCCGCCCGTAGCTGGCAGGGCCGGGGAACGAACCCGCAGACTCGGGACCCACCCTGAGCCCGCCGTGGCGTTCGTAGATCAGACTCCCCCCGCCGGCGCCGATGCTGACCAACTCCACCGCGGGCGCCAGTATCGGCAGGCCCTGGAGCTCGAACTCGGACTGCATACCCACCTGACCGCCGCGCACGATCGAGACATCGAACGAGGTGCCACCCATGTCGATGCAGATGAGGTCGGGTTCGTCGGTCCGCCGGCCCACCTCCCGACCTCCGATCACGCCACCCACCGGTCCGGAGTAGAGGGTGAGCACCGCCCGGTCGGCCGCCGAGTCGGCGATCATCGCCCCGCCGTTGGACTGGGTGATATGGAGCGGGACCGACAGGCCCTTGTCGCGAAGGGCCTCGGACAGCCGGGACAGGTAGTCACGAACCCGCGGGGTGATGTACACGGAGGTGACGGTGGAGGAGGTGCGTTCGTACTCCCGCCACTCGGGCGCCACCTCGTGGCTCAGCACGATGGGAATGTCGGGGAGGGTCTTGCGGAGAATGTCTCTCGTCTCGATTTCGTGCAATGGGTCGACATAGGAGTGGATGAGGGACACCGCCACCGCTTCGTACTCGGCCTCGGCGATGGCCTTGGCCGCTACCTCGACCGAATTGGCGTCGAGCGGGAGCAGTTCCTCACCGGATGCGCTGATCCGCTCGTCGACTTCGAGGATGGAGTCCCGCTCGACCAGCGGGGCGGGCTTCTGATACTTCAGGTCGTACATGTCCGGCCGGTGGCCGCGCCCGATGATGTAGGCGTCGCGGTAACCCCTGGTGGTGACCAGGGCCACCTTGCCGCCGGAGCGCTCCAGGAAAGTGTTCAGCCCCACGGTGGTTCCGTGGATGAATAGCGATACCCCCTCGAGGTCGGCACCGGCCTGTTCGACCGCATCCAGGACACCCTCGACCAGGTCCTCGGGGGTACTCAGGACCTTGGAGACCTCGGTTCCGACGTCCGACTCGATGACCAGATCAGTGAACGTCCCACCGATGTCCACCGCGATTCTCGCTCCCATTACGTGTTGATCCCTTCAGGTAAGAAAACGCGCCCGCAAGGCTACCAGTCGCCGGACCCCCGGTCTCCGGGCTCTAGAACCGGCGTAACGTTCGGTGACGGGCGCGATCGCCGTCTCCTACCGAGGGGTAGGTGGTTAACGCAGGCCGAGCACGGTCTGGAGAGCCGTATCGACCCCCCACTGTTCTTCTGGTGTGAGATGCGCGGCGAGGTTCCCGAGCCGGGTCACGTCGACAGCCCCGACGTGTTCTACGAGTACCCGTGTGGGCGTCTCATCTATTCCTATCTCGGGTCGGTACGAAGCGGGTCTGGCGCTCGTTGAGGTCGGCGCTATTAACACCACGGAGCGGGGCAGGAACGGGTCGGCTTGCACGACGACACCGTACCGTTTCCCTTGCTGTTCGTGACCGATCCCTTTCGGGAGCCGCAGGACGAATATATCACCTCGCCGCACGCAGGCTCTCCATGATGCGAGCTACTGCCAGCATCTCCGCACGGTCGTCCTCATCGGCCTCCAGCCTGGCCGCTTCGGCGGCCAGGGCTTCCTCGTCCCGGTGTCGTGCCGCTGTTTCGACCAGGGACAATCGGATTGCTTGGGAACGGGTCAAACCCGTTGCCTCGAGTTGGCCTAGAGCGTGTAACGCTTCGTCGTCCAAACGTACAGACAACGCCCGAGAAGACATGTTCGCTAGTGTATCACGTTCTGTCCTACAGTGGGCAGTGGAGTAAGAGCTATTATAGTTTTATAAAATAGATTACATGTGTTATCATCCCCCATGAGGAGTACGAGTTGTTACGAAACTATCAGGACTTGCAGGTCTGGAAGAAGGCTATGGATCTAGCGGAAGAGGTTTATCTGGTCTCCTCCCGATTCCCCAAGCAGGAAACATACGGCATCACCGGGCAGCTTCGTCGATCCGTCGTGTCAGTACCTGCCAACATAGCCGAAGGAGCCGAGCGCCCGGGACCCCGGCAATTCGTTCAATTCCTAGGTGTGGCCAGCGGATCCCTCGCAGAGGCCGAGACCCTTCTGATGCTCGCCTCTCGACTTGGGTTCGCAGACAGCATCAGGATCCAGCACCTCCTTGACCAGGCGGGTGACATCGGCCGTATGATCAACGGCTTGTAACGCTCCGTCAGATCCGTGGCCAG
>JAGWAN010000063.1 GCA_021296345.1 Acidimicrobiia bacterium
CGGTGATGTCACCGCCGGTCGAGATCACCACGCTCACCTCGGTGCCGGTGAGGTCCTCCACCAGGTCCCACCGCAGCGGCTCGTTGGTGCCCAGCGGATCGGGCATCGGGTGGGCGGGCCGGTAGTCGGGTGGTGGAAGACCGGAATCGGGCCGGCGCACCACCGGCAGGCTGACCCCGGAGGGATGATCGGTGTCCATGTGGATGGTGTTGACGGCGTTCTGCGGCAAGGGCCAGACCAGCGGGAAGTCCGAGCTGGAGACCATGATGCCCATCCGGTGGCCCGCCTCGAAGACGTAGGAGGTGGCCTCCAATTCGATTGTGACTTCGCTGATCTCACCAGGCACGAGGGGCTCTGGATGGGTCCTGGAGTCCCGCTGGGTAGCGTTCTTGATCCCCCTGGATACCAGCGCCCAGGGACCGTCGGGATGGAAGTCGACCAGCTTCACCGAGAAGGCGGTGACCTCGGCAGTCGAGGAGATGTACAGGGTGGCGTGCGGGAATCCGGTGACCTCGAGGTCTGCCTCGAGCGGCTCGCCCAGGAACACCACGGATCCGGGCGCATCCCGGCGCTGGTCGAGGGGGAGGCCGGTATCCGCTCCGAACCCGGTCATGAGGCCCATGGTCGAGATGCCCACCGCCGGGTCGTAGGCATAGGAGACGCGGCCCTCTTCCCCGCCTGCTGGTGCCGTGCCGCCCAGCCGTCCATGGGGATGCAGGTAGAGGGCCTCGTCCGTTGCCCGGGTCGGAGGCCAGCCCGCCTCCGACCGCCAGTAGCCGTTGGCTCCTTCCCGGCGAGCCTTGGGCTGGTCGTAGCCTCGCACCCAGATGTTGACGGGGGGTTCGTCCGCAATACCGGTGTCTTCTCCCTTCAGGTGCAGATCGAACCATCGCACGATCTCGTGAAGGTGGTCGACCCGGTCTCCGGGCGATCCGATGTTGGGAGCGATGTGCAGGTAAGGACCCATCATCAGCTTCTTGGGCACGTCGGCGCCCAGGCCCATATACATGTAGAAAGGATCCGAGACGAAGATGTCGTGCCAGCCACCGATGATGAAGGTGGCAGCCCGTATGTTCTCCAGCCCGTACCGGACCGAGCCCTCATGCCACCTGGGACCGTCCACCGGGTTGCGCATCCAGGTGTCGAGCCAGGGCTGGTTCCGATCTAGGTGCTCCTCCCAGATCTCCAGCCAGGCGCCCTCGGCGTCAGCTGCGGGAGGCGCACCGGACAGAGCGGTCATCATGGCGTTGTATGGGCCCGTCCATATCGACGTCTGCCACATCCCTCCCGGGTGGCTGTTCTCGTAGAGGTCCCAACCGGCGTAGATGGGGGCGATGGCCTTGAGGCTGGGTGGCGCCTGGGCGGCTGTGAGCAAGGCCGAATACCCGCCATAGGAGACCCCGGTCATGCCCACCGCACCGGTGCACCAGGATCGGGAGGCCAACCACTCCACCGCGTCGTAGCCGTCCTCCCACTCCTGGAGGCGCAGCATCCGATCGCACACGCCGGCGGAGGCGCCCGTGCCGCGCACATCGAGTAGGGCGGTCACGTATCCGTGGGCGGCGTAGTAGTTGGCGCGGTCCACCGTCAGACCCCGTAGCACGTCGTCCTTGCGGTACGGGTAGTACTTGATGATCACCGGGGCGGGTTCGTCCGACTCCGGGTAGAAAAGGTCGGCGGACAACTCGACACCGTCCCGCATCGGGATCCGAACGTTGGGCCGGGTCCGGGCGGGGCCCGGCCGTTCTTCGAGCCACTCAGTCACGGCCTCACGCTACACGGATACGCCCTTTGTCGCGGCGGTGCTTCCCGATCCGGCCTGCTTCGAACCCTCGAACATCGGGCCTCACCCCCGATGTCATGTTGTTCGCTGATTTGTGTAGCTGGGACGTCTACCTTGACGTATAGAAATAGGTTGGATATGTTTAGGGATAATGCTCCCCGCCGTTCGGGTTCTCGGACCCGGACTGGCGGGGATTTGTTTACGCCGCAAGCGCCGTTCAAGCACACGGAGGAGCATTGGCCGAGCGTGTCGCCGTCTTCATCGACTATCAGAACGTCTACATGGGCGCTCGCGAAGTGTTCCATCACGGCCGGGCACCGCATTAGTCAGGGCAGATCGATCCGTGCGCCCTTGGATCGCTACTTGTCGAGCAGAGTCGGCGCGACAGAACCCTGTCAGCTGTCCACATCTACCGAGGGATGCCCGACGCTATCAAAGATCCGATTTGCTTCAGGCATCGCAGCGACAGGTTCGATTCTGGTCGCGGCATCCGAAAGTCCGTGTCATTACTCGACCTCTCCGCTACCCGAAGACATGGCCGCACGGGAAGGCCGAGGAAAACGGCATCGACGTCTCACTCGCTGACGACTTCGTGGTAATGGCCATCCAAGGCGAATACGATGTGGGCATCCTGATGTCGACCGATACAGACCTCAGACCTGCCCTTGAAGCAGTGTTACGGCTGAGGGCAGCGCACATTGAGGTGTCTGCATGGTCCAGCCCTCAAGGTAACTGGCGGCGTCTGAGTATCAAGAGTCGTCGCCTCTGGTGCCATTGGCTCGATAGAGACAACTACGCCCGGGTACGGGACAGGCGAGACTATTCCCGGCCATAGTGCAGGCTGGCGGCACCGGGGAGGCGACCAGCGTTTCCCAGACCTTGCGTGGGTGACTCGACAGACTTCTAGGGGAGGGGGTCGTCGGAGGCGAATCGCCGTAGCACGTTGGCGGTGATCCGCGACACGTTGTTGTCGTAATCGTCATAGGAGAGGCAGGCGCTCCAGGCGATCGATCCGGTGGTGAAGACCGCGCCGCCATTGGGGTACTCGAAGTAAACCATGTCGGCCCGCACGTGGTCATTGGTGGTGCCGGTCTGCTCCGAGTTCATATGCATGACCTCCTCCACGACATGATGGAAGTGGTCGTCGAAGTCGGTGGCGGTTGCCACGACCAGGGCGTGGGGCGGCGTTCCCAGAGCCGGATCGGCCCGGTCGATCTCGTAGCCGGCCGCCCCCCATCCCAGGTTGAGGGTGTCGAAGTCACCGATCGCCTCGTCGTCGCCGATCCCCTCGAAGATGAAGGCGGCCCTCGGGTCGAAGCTGTCCGGGAGGCGGCGGTACGCCGAGTTGATTCCGATCCCGCCCTGGGCCGTCATGCCCACCCCCACTATCCGCTGGGGTGCCCAGCCGCGGAATCTCCACAAACCGCCCGGTTCCCCGGTGGTGCTGTGATGGCTCTCCGCATGCTCGGTCCGCCACGACCCGGTACCGTTCCATCGGCGCACCTCGATCACGTGGGGGCGCTCGGGATCGACCGAGGTGACCCAGTAGAGGCCGTTACCTCCCACGTACATGAAACGGCCGCCGGCGTTGAGGTAGGCCTCCAGGGCGATGAGCATGTCCTCCGTCCAGTACTCGGGATGGGCGTCGGACATCACCACGTTGTATCCGGACAGCAGGTCCAATCCGTCGAAGTGGACGTCTTCGTCGGTGATCAGGTCGAACTCGAACCCCTGGCTCTCCATCCAGTCCATCTGCTGGAGGTCGGCGGACAGCAGCACCGGACCGCCCATACCCGCGCCGACCGTCCTCTGCTTGTTGTTGGGCCGGAAGTTGAGGATGGGCTTGCGGCTCGACGAGTAGCAGATGCCGCTCCCGTCGGTATGCAGGTCGTAGAGGCCACCCAGCTTGTTCTCGACCGTGTAATGCTCGTGCGGTAGCACCGGGAACGGGACCTCCAGGCCCTTGCCGTCGAGGTACTCGATCAGGACCGGGTTGTTGGCCATGTGCTCGTTGGCATAGGCCAGGAAGGTATAGGTGCCGAGAAGGAAGGCGATCCTGGCGGTCGGCGCCCCGGTCCTGGGCCTGACAGCGAAGGGGATGTAGTCCTCCGCGCCGTCGGTGGTGAGCCGGAACGCGTACATGGCGCTCTTCAGATCTTCGGGTACCACGTATTGGAAATCGGTTTCCCACCGGGCGTCGTCCAGGTCGTCGTCGTTGAAACGGATGGCCGCGTACTGCTCCGGCGCGCGGTGGAAGACCACTTCCTGTCCGGTCCAGTTGTGGCCCGTGACGGCCCGCACCGGCATGTTCAGCGCCACCCCATGGAGTCCGTTGGGGGAGCTGTCGGTGACGGTTGCGGTGGAGAAGTCGCGGCCGAAGTCCCAGGCGGCGATCAGGTCCCCGTCCCCGGCCAGGGACGAGCGGTCCGCTCTCAGCGCGGCGATCTCGTCCGGTCCCAGGGCGCGCCCGATGATGGTCGGGTTGTCGATCTTGCCGTTGTAGAGACCGCCGACCGTCCCCGGGACGTTCTCCGGACCGCGGCTACAGCCGCCGATGACCAAGCCGGCGCCGGTCCTGCCCGGCCCGCCCGCGGCGGATGCTCCGGCCTCGGCCGCGGTGTCCTGTAGCGGCCAGTGGTCGAGCGGGGTCTGGTACACACGCATCGAACCTTCGCCGGCGTCGTAGACACCGGCGGCGAAGTACCACTTGGCATCCCGCATGGCCACTCCGGTGCTGACCGTGTCGACGGTTTCGCCGTCGCCTACGCGGAGGGACACGGCGCCGTTCTCGTCCACGAACAGCCCGTAGCCGATGTCGGTGTTGCAGTCCCACTTGGTGACCACACCTTGAGTGCCCTTGCCTACGGTGGTCGGGTAGATCCATGCCTGGATGGTGAAGCTCCCGTCCGGCTGGAGGTGGGGATCGTCGGGTACCGTGACGAAAGAGCCGGGATGGAGTTCCTGGATCCTCCCCGGATACTCGCCGTTGGCCGCCGAGTCGAGGTCGTCGATCTTGGATCCCGGTCCGTCAGGGTTGTCGTCGCCGTGGATCAGGCGGACCAGTTGGGCCCGGAAGCTCGGCGCCCGGCAACTGACCTTGAAGCTCACCGTCTCGCCCGGCTGGGCCCTCAGCCTGTCGGCGTAACCAACGATCTCCACTTGCCAACCTCCTGATCCATGGTCAGAACCAGGATAGGACGCAGCTGAGCACCTCCGGGTCCGGGATGCCTCAACCCAGGTTGTACCAGGCCAGAGCCTCCGGCGTCAGGAGGTCACGCAGTCCGTTCACGATCCACTGCTGCCCGTCATCCTGGAAGGCGTACACGTCCTCCGGGCGGCGGCCATCGGGTGTCCCGCGGGCGAACATGGTCAGGATCAGGAAGTCCGATCCGTCCTCTGCGGTGGCGGTCTCGATCCTCCCGTACAACCGTCCCCGCCGCTTACCCGTTTCGTCCGCCATGGCGTACTGGGTAATGATCCGCATCGCCTCCAGGTCGGGAAGGTACGAGCCCCCGTCTGCGGCGAACATGCGTGCGACCCGGTCCAGCCCGCCCGGACCGTCCCAGAGACCCTCCGCCCCCAGTTGGAAGCGGTAGGAAATCTCGCATTGGAGCGGCTTGAACTCGCCCAGATCGGCACCTTCCACGAAATCGATCAGGCCTTGCAAGGACTCCGCGAAGTCTGAACGCACCGAGGCATAACCCGGGTACGGGGCGACCGCTCCGTTGCCGGCGCTCTTGAGGGTCGCTCGCCAGTTGCGGGCGAACCAGTTGCGCTGGACCTGTACCAACCGGCTCCCGTCCTCGCTGCTGAACCACCGGCGTATGTTCGTTATCGGGCTGGCGGACGGTAGGGCGGCCAACCCACCGTCCGGTTCCTCGATGAACGGTTTGTGGGGGGCCTTCTCCTCGTCGTTGGGGAAGTGCTCGGCGTATTTCTGGTCACGCAGATCGTCCAACTCGTAACGCAGCATGCGGTGGAACTCCTCGAACCCCACGCTCAGCGCAACCTCGACCAGAGCGGCGGTGGACGACCTGTCGAAATCTACGGGCACGCGTACTCCCAGGGTGTTGTTGACCGGTGCTCCGGGGAGGATACCAGTGAGCGCTGGTGAGCCACTGGACGCCGGCCGCGCTCTGCCTGCCGCCAGGGTTAGGCTGGCGGAGTGTCGGGCGGTCTGCGTTACCGTCCTCAAGGCACACCGCTGACGGCGTTGGACCCTAGGAACCAAGGAGAGCGACCATGGGAGTTTCCGGGCGGGTTGCGGTGGTCACGGGCGCCGCATCGGGTCAGGGTCGCGCTACGTCCCTCCGGTTGGCCGGAGAGGGCGCTGTGGTGGCGGCGCTTGATGTCGACGCAGCAGGGCTCGCCAGCGTGATGGATGAGATATCGGACATGGGAAGCCGTTGCCGTGGACTCCAGGTTGACGTGTCCGATGCGGAAGCAGTGGCGGCAGCATTTGACGAGATCGAGGCCGACCTGGGCCGGGCCTACGTTCTGGCCGCCGCCGCGGCGATCTACCCGCCGGGGGCGCTATCCCACCTCCGCGATCCCGAAGAGACCGCCCGGGTCTTCGACGTGAACCTGATGGGGGTTGTCCACTGCGCCAGCGCCGCTACCCGCCAGATGATCGAGGAAGGCCGCGGGGGGCGGATCGTTCTCTGGTCTTCGATAGGGGCGGGCGCCGCCATAGCCGGCCACGCCGCGTACTGCGCCGGTAAGGCTGCCATCGAAGGACTCGGACGGGCACTGGCCGCCGAGCTCGGACCCTTCGGGATCACCGTCAACACGATCGCGCCGGGAGCTATAGACACTCCGATGATCTCCGACGCGCCGCCCGATGAGGCCTACTACGAGATCCTGCCCGCCGGCCGGCCCGGTACGCCCGGGGAGGTGGCGCATCTGGTCAGCTACCTGTGCTCGGACACGTCGGGGTTCATGACCGGCGCGGTGCTGGCTCTCGACGGAGGTCTGAGCGGTATCAACGGGGCGGTCCGGCCGGACGTGTGACCAAGACCGCCGGCATCGGTCAACGTACGACCGATCCACATCAGGAGGTTCAACCCATGAAGAACGCGGTAACGGTTACCGGCCTCGTTCCGGCCGACCGGATCGGTCGTACGCTTCCCCACGAGCATCTCTTCGCCACAATGACCTATGCCTATCCGGCAACCGGCGAGGAGGCCTACCGGCCCATCACGATCGACCGGCTGGGCGAGATCCGCTCGGACCTGATGACGAACGTCAACAATATCCACCTCGACAGCAGCTGCGGGCAGGCGCTGGAGCTGAAGAAAGCGGCCGATGCCGGCATCGACACGCTGGTCGAGCTGACCACCGAGCCCATCGGGAGGAACCCCGAGAGGATGGTCGAGGTATCCGAGTTCACGGGCGTCAACGTGATATCTGGAACGGGTCAGTACCTCGCCCACCACCAGCGTCCGTGGGCCCTCGAGGCATCGAGGGAGGAGCTGGCCGAGCTGATGATCCGCGAGTTGACGGAAGGGATCGGCGACACCGGGATCCGTACCGGGGTGATCGGGGAGATCGGGCTCTTCGAGCCGGTACGCCCCGCCGAGTTGAAGGTTCTGGAGGCGGCGGTCCTGGCCCAGCGTGCTACGGGCGCCCCTCTTTGGGTGCACCTGATGAACGTTCCGGTGGCGGCGGACGCGCTGGTGGTGTTCGACGAGTACGAGCCGATCTGGGAGCGGACCGCGTTCTGTCACATGGATTTCGACATCCGCGATCTCACCTGGCACGAGCGGGCGATGGAGCGGGGTATCAGTGTGGAGTTCGACTTCTTCGGCTCCGTATGGCTACCCGTAGATCACTATGTCCACTGCCCGACCGACCCGCAGCGGCTGGCGTTGCTGGCGGACTGGTCGGAGAGAGGCTATGCCGATCGCGTGCTCATCAGCCACGACGTGTGCAGCAGGGTGCAGTTCACCTCTCATGGGGGTTACGGATACGCCTACATCCCGACGATCGTCCCTCGCCTCATGGACCAGATGGGCATCGACAAGGAACTGCTGGACATCTGGATGATCGACACGCCCCGCCGCCTGCTCGCCTGGGCGGACTCCTAGCCGCACCATCACATGACCAACTCGACCACTAGCGCGGGCAGAGACTCTCAGCGCCAGTCGAGTAGGACTCCGATCATGTCGCGTTCGGCGGCGTCAAGGTCGGTGAAAGCGACGTCTATATCCGTAGCGGGATAGGTGTCGGTGTGCATGGCTTCCAGGGGGAGTCTTCCTCTCCGGCGGAGCTCAAGGAGGTATGACACGTTGTCGGCGCAGGTGAATCGGGAAAGCCGCTTGGCAGGATCCTCGTAGGGAGCATTGCTGGTGCCGAGGATGGAGGCCTGCTTGTTGTAGAAGTCGGCCGAGAGGAGGGATCCCACATCCTCGGGGTGCAAGGCGATGGCCACCATGCGGCCCTGGTCGTCGAGGATGCGCATGCCCAGGTCGAGCGGGGCCGGACCGACTGCCGCCTCGACCGCCACGTCGATCCCGAACGGCTGGAAGCGCTCCATCAGAGCGTCCGCGAAGCCGTCAGCCGTGGGGTCGAGGATCAACGCTCCCGGTAGCGCGTCCGCCGCCCGCCGACGCCGGACCGGGTTGATCTCGAAACACGCCAGGTAGGCGCCGATGGCGTCGGCCACCAGCGCGGCCCCGAAGCCGATCAGACCGAGGCCGATCACCGCCACGTTGAGACCCGGGGTGAAACCGCCCCGGCGGAGGGCATGCAGCCCCAGGGTCGGTAGGTAACCGAAGGCGGCGGCTTCGGTCGCAACGCCCTCCGGCACCTTGACGGCCTGCCATTCCCGGATGTCGAAGATGGGTTGGTGCCTGGCCAGGGCGAAGACCCGGTCGCCCTCGGCCAGCGAACGTACTCCCGCGCCGACCTCGACCACCTCGCCGATGAGGTTGTATCCGCAGTTGACCGGGTACTTGGCGCCCGAGGGTTGGTTGCGTCCGGTGATGCGGTATTCGGGTATCACTCCCATACCCTCGGTGGTGACTGCATCGATGTCGGCAAAGCAGTCCCACACCTCATCGACCATGGGATCCCCGCGGTAGAGGCGTAGCTCGGTACCCGGGCTGATCAGGCTGACCAGGGTACGGATGCGGACCTTCCCGGGCTCCACGGCGTCGGGGATCGTGACGGGAGCCCAGTCGAAGCTGCGGGGTGCCACGATGAGTGGCCGGTCGACCTTCATCTCCCTACCCCTCCACTACCACGGGGTCTTCGGGGAAGTAGCAATGCACCTCGTGGCCCTCTACCGGGATGTCGGCGGGAGGGAACTCGCTCGCGCAGACCTCTTCTGCCTTCCAGCAGCGGGTCCGGAAAGGACATCCGCTCGGAGGGTGCCGGGGGTTCGGGAGGGTGCCTTCCAGGATGATCCGCTCGCTGCTCTTGGTGATCATCGGGCTGGCCGAGAGCAAAGCCCGCGTGTACGGATGTAGCCGGTGGTCCCTCACCTCGGCGACCGGGCCTTCCTCGACCTTGCGGCCCAGGTACATCACCGCCACGCGGTCGACCAGCCAGGAGACTGCCTGGATGTTGTGGCTGATCAGGATCACCGAGAGGTTGAGGGCGTCGCGGAGCTCCGCCAGCAGATTGAGGATCTGGTTCTGGACGCTGACATCGAGCGCCGAAGTCGGCTCATCGGCCACCAGCAGGGAAGGGTTCAGCGAAAGCGCACGGGCGATCGCCACCCGCTGGCGCTGGCCTCCCGACAGCTCAGAGGGGAGCTTGTCCGCCGCGTCCCGGGGAAGGTGCACCATGTCGAGTAGCTCTTGCACTCGGGCGTCCCGTGCTGCCTTGTCGCCGACTCGGTGGATGATCAGCGGGTCGGCCAGGGTGTCCCTTACCTTCAGACGGGCGTTGAGGCTTGAGGTCGGATCCTGGAAGACGATCGCAACCTGGCGGGCGAAGTTGCGGCGGCGCCACCTGGCCGGCTGGTCCCAGACGTCGGTCCCGTCGTAGATGATCCGCCCTCCGGTGGGTCGGATCAGCCCGACCACGCAGCGGGCCACCGTGGACTTGCCGCATCCCGACTCGCCCACCAGTCCCAGAGCCTCACCAGGGGCCACCGTCAGCGAGAGATCCTCCACTGCGTGGACCTTCTGCCGTCTGGGAGCGCGGTAGTGGTGGACGAGATTGTCCAACCGGAGCAGGACGTCCGGACCCGTGGCTGCCCGCTCATGGCCGGCAGGGGCGGCGACGGTGGGAGCGGGCCCGGATGTCATCCGACGGCTCCGGTGGTTACCGCGGTTCCTCCGACCGGGAAGTAGCAGGCCAGGTCGTGGCGATCGCCGACGGACTCCAAGACGGGGGGAGTCTCGGCACACGGGTCGCCGGCGTTGGCGCAGCGCTCGACGAACCGGCACCCGGGAGAGAACTCGAGGGGACTCGGAACGACCCCTTCGATCGAGCGGGCGGGCCGCTCCTTCGCTTCCAGGCTCACGATCGAACCCAGCAGCCCCGCCGCGTACGGGTGCCGGGGGTCGCGGACCAGCTCCTCGGTGTGGGCCGCTTCCACCAGTTGCCCGGCGTACATGACCATGGTGCGCTCGCATAGTTCCTTCACCAGGGCAAGGTTGTGGGTGATGAGGATGGTGGTGAAGGACAGCTCGGCCTGCAGGGAGCGCAACAGTTCGACGATCTGGGCCTGGACGGTCTCGTCGAGGGCCGTGGTGGGCTCGTCACCGATCAGGATGGAGGGCCGCCGTGCCAGAGCGATGGCGATCAGCACCCGCTGGCGCTGCCCGCCTGACAGCTGGAAAGGGTAGGCGGCGGCGATGGCCTTGGGATTGGGCAGGTGAACCAGCTCCAGTAACTCGTACATGCGTTCACCTCTGTGGTCGCCGTCGAGCCGCAGCGCCTGGCGCAGCTGGGCTTTGACAGTCATCCCGGGGTTCAGGCTCATCAGCGGGTCCTGGTACACCATGCCGATCTCCCGGCCCATCAGATTGCGACGCTCTGCGGGAGGCATCTGGAGTACATCCTGGCCCTTCCAACGGATGGAGCCCGTGGCCTCTACCAGACGCGGTAGCAGGCCGATGACGGACAAGCCGGTCAGTGTCTTGCCGCACCCGGACTCCCCTACGATTCCCAGGTTCTCGCCCTCCAGCACCGAGAACGACACCCCCGACACGACCGGTGTGTTCCCGTAGGCATGCCGGATGTGGATGTTGAGATCCTCTACCTCCAGGATCGGATTATCCGCAGTTGCGTTCATCACTGCCCCAGCAGGTGCCGTCTACCGCCGAGGCGGTCCGCCATGCTCTCCGCCACCGTATTGAGCGCCAGCACCGTGAGGAAGATGGCAAGACCGGGGAAGGTCGTGTACCACCAAGTGCCCGCTATCAGGTACTGGGAGCCGCCGTAGACAAGATTTCCCCAGGTGGGCGCGGGGGGAGGAAGACCGGCACCCAGGAAACTGATGGACGCTTCCAGTATGACCGCGTCCGCTGCCACCAGCGTGAAGAACACCAGCAGCGGTGTGGCGATGTTTAGCGACACGTGGCGGAGCAGGATGCGGAGTTGGGAACTCCCCATGGCCCTGAGGGCGGATACGTAGTCCTCGCCCAGTTGGTCGAGCACCGCGGCGCGGATGTAGCGGGCCATGATCGGCGTGTAAACGACGGTCAGGACTAGCAGCAGGGTCCGTAATGACTGGCCGAATGCTGACGACACGACCACGGCCAGCACCACCGCCGGGAACGCGAACTGTATGTCCACCAGCCGCATCAGCACGTCGTTGATCCACCGGAGCCTTCGACTCCGGGATGTGGAGGCCGCCACCATCCCGATCGTTCCTCCCAGGATCAGGGCCAGCACCGGGGTCATGACGGCCACGAGAGCCGACATCCTCGATCCGTGGATCACTCTGGACAGGATGTCCCGAGCGATCTCGTCGGAGCCGAAGATGTGCTCCGGCCAGTCGGGGCCTGTGTTGGGAGAGGTCAGGCCCACCGTGTAGGGATCGTACGGCGACAGCCAGTGGGCGAAGATCGCCACGAGTATGACTACCACGACCCATGCCAGCCCGAGCTTGGCCCGGAATGGCAGCGTTCCCATCTTCACCGGACCGGCAGGTGCGGCCTTCATCGCAGCTTCCACCGACTTGGGACCGAATCTGATCCGCGGCTGGCGGTCAGCGCTGGGGTCGCGTGCCTCGCTCACGTTACGAACTCTCGCGGGCGCTCGGTTTGAAGATGAGGAATGCCACGTCGGCGGCCAGGTTGGAGAGGACAAACATCAGCGCGCCGACCATCGCGATCCCGGTGACGATGTTGAAGTCGCCGGTCGTGGCGGAATCGATCATCTTCCAGCCCAGGCCGCGGAGGTTGAAGACCCTCTCGACCAGCACCACGCCGCCCAGGATGTAGCCGGCCTGCAATCCAAGCACGGTCAACGGGGCCACCAGGGCGTTGCGGAGCACGTTCTTACGGACGATGACCCGGTCCCGCAGTCCCATCCCGCGCGCCGTACGTACGTAATCCTTCTCCAACTCGTCCAGGACCGAAGAACGCACCACGCGGGTCAGGAATCCGCCAACGGGAAGGGCTATCGATAACGAGGGGAGGGTGAGGGACCTCAGCCATCCGATTTTGTCCTCGGCGAAGGGTACCCAACTCCCGGCAGGGAACCACGTGAACCCTATCGGGTTCGCTAGGGCGAACGTCAGAATCAACAGCAGAGCCAGCCAGAAGATCGGCATCGAGAGTACCCCCAGCGTCACCGCCCTGACTGAGGAATCCCACCAACTGCCCGCGAAATAGGCGGAGCTCACCCCCAGTACGAATGCGATCAGGGTAGCGAGGAACAACGAAATCGCAGCCACCGATAGCGAGATCCCGATGCCCTCCCCGAGGATGGTCAGGACGGGCCGGTCGCCATAGACGCTCAAACCGAAGTCGCCGGTGGAAAGGTCTCCCAAGTACCGTCCGTAGCGGACGAGCACCGGATCGTTGAGCCCGAACTCCTCGGCAAGTTGCTCGCGCGCCTCGTCGCTGGCGTACAGCCCCAGACCCGCGTAGCGAGCGTCGACCGGAGAGAACTCCAGCATCACGAACACGTAGAACGTGATGCCGATGATGACCGGTAGGGATTGGAGGAGACGTTGCAGGACCAGCCTGCCCACCGCTCCCATCAGGCCCTACCGGCCTTTACCGATACCAACCCGATATCGGCTCGGTTGCTACTCGGTCTGCCGATCCCGGCCGGCTACTCGCCGGACGGATGTACACCGAACAGTGTCATGCCCAGCGTCTGAGGCATCTGGTAGCCGGCCACCGACTTGTGCCAGGCGTGGGCTATCGGCTGGAACAGGATCGGAACAGCACCGGCCTCGGTGACGAGTATCTCGTTGGCCTCGGCGTACAGATCGTTCTGCTTGTCGAAGTCCGGCTCCTCCAGCGCCTACGGTACGTTTTCAGTGGCGAAGCTGGCGTTCTCGGCCCAGCCGCCCCACCATCCCCGGAACAGATTGTCCGGGTCATAGGTGAACACCTCGAACCCGATGGTGGCCACCCAGGCGTCGTACCGCGCCGGACCGCCGTCTTCAGGCCGCATGATGTCGGACACCCAGCGGGCGTCGATCGAGTCCACCAGCAGCAGCGGGTCGAAACCGCCCTCTTGCATCGTCTGGGCCAGCAGGGGTGCCTGCGGGTAGACGTATGCCCATTCCACCACGCCCAACTGGAACTGCACGGGCGCATTGTCCGGGTCGTAGCCGGCTTCCCTCAGCAGTTCCTTCGACTTCTCGGGGTCGTAGTTGTACTGCATCTGTGGTTCTCTGAACCGGTCGCTCTCCGGAGGCAGCGGCGAGCGGGCGATCCGACCTTCGCCGGCCAAGCCGATCTCGATCAACTGCGGCGCATCGATGGAGTACATCACCGCTTGGCGCACCAGTTGGTTGTCGAAGGGAGGCTTTTGGGTGTTGAAGAAAATCATCTCGAGGAACGTGGTCTCGCGAGCAACACCCAACTCGAGGTTCGGCGAGTCCTCGATAGCCCGGTAAAGCTGCGGCGACACGCCGTCCAGGATCTGGACCTGGCCGGCCTCGGCCTGGGCGATCCGGCCCGACAGTTCCGGGATAACCAGATAGGTGATGTCCATGGCCGCCAAAGGCATGGGACCCTCGTATCCGTCGTACCGCTTGAACGTGTTGATC
>JAGWAN010000016.1 GCA_021296345.1 Acidimicrobiia bacterium
GCACAACAAACAATTTCTGCCAAGGAGACCGACCACCCCCACATGGGTGCGACGCAGGCAGACGCTACACAACAGTATGCCCAGAGCATCAACTCAGGCATATAAGCCCCTAACGTTGCGGTCTCGAATCCGTGGACGTGACAAATAGCCGGAGCGAAACCGATGACCGGAATACCTTCAGAAACGCCCGTCGAGGTCCTGGCCTTCAACGAATGGGTGGCCGACCGGACCCGCCACGCGCCAGCGGTGTGGGAAGTGGGCGCCGCGGCGGGCCGCCAGGCCAGGGAAGAGGGCAGGTCGCTGCTCGGTCCTCCTAGTCTCTCGCCGCGAGCCTCGGTGCGCACCATCGACGGGCCGGGAGGACCCATCCGGCTGCGGGTCATCCGCCCGGATGGAAGGCCGGCTCGGGGAATCTTCTTGCACATCCACGGGGGAGGATGGGTATGGGGCGGGCCCCATCATCACGACCCCCAGATGACGGCCCTCGCCGACGCCACAGGTCTGATATCGGTGTCCACCTCCTACCGACTGGCCCCAGAGCACCCCTACCCGGCCGGCCCCGACGACTGTGAGGCCGCGGCCCTCTGGCTGCACCGGAACGCCATCGACGCCTTCGGGCACGAGCTGGTCGCGATCGGCGGGGAGTCTGCGGGTGGGCACCTTGCCGCCGTCACCCTCGTACGGCTGCGAGACCGCCACGGCCTGACCCCCTTCCGGGCGGCGCTGCTCACTTACGGGGCCTTCGACCTGCGCGGGACACCGTCGATGAGAGCCTTCGGTGACCTGCCGATGATCCTGAACACGTCCTCGATCGAGTGGTTCGTGGAGCTGTTCGCCGGCGGCCAGGACCTCGAGAACCCCGACATCTCCCCCATCTGGTCCGACCTCCGGGGACTGCCGCCGGCGCTGTTCACCGTGGGAGCCCTAGACCCGCTGCTGGACGACTCGCTGTTCATGGCCGCCCGCTGGAAGAGCGCTGGAAACCCCGCCCCGCTCGACGTCTGGCCCGGAGCCCTGCACGCCTTCGACCTGTACGACAACGCCTACGGAAGATCCGCCCGGAACAGGATGCACGAATTCCTCAATGCTGTTCTCGATGAGGCTCGATAGCCGCCTCGGCGGATCATCACCCGGCCAGACTTCCTCTTCCTAGAGTTGGCGGGACCGCGCGCGAGTAGTCGAGAGGAGGCTGACGTGGATGTATTCGAGGTGATGCGGACGCAACGTAGCGTCAAACGCTTCAAGCCGGACCCGGTGTCCGACGATGACATCCGCACCATCCTGACCGCGGCCACCTGGGCTCCCAACGGCCACAATGCGCAGCCGTGGGAGTTCATCGTCGTCAAGGACCCGGCAGTCAAGAAGCGACTCGCCGACATCTACCGGGAGGGCCTGCAGTTCCTGCTGGACCATCCCCTCCGCATGGGTCGCACGGAGGTCGACGAGCGCACGTTCGAGAAGGTGATGATCAAGAAGTCGGTCTACTTGCGCAACCACCTCGAAGACAGCCCGGTCCTCATCGTTGTGGCGATGAACCTGGCCAAGCACAACCTTCCGCGGTACGGAGTCCTCAAGGCCATCCGCACCGAGGCGGTCTACACGTCGATCATGCCCTGCGTCCAGAACCTGATGCTGACGGCCCGTAGCCTCGGCATCGGCACGTGCCTCACGACGGCTCTCAACATCCTCGAGGAGGACGCCAAGATCGCGCTGGGGATGCCGGAGGAGACCCAGATCATCGCCCTGATCCCGCTGGGATATCCCGCAGACGACTTCAAGCGCGTCACCAGGATTCCTGCCGAGGAGTTCACCCACTGGGACGGTTGGCAGGGCGCCTGAAGACCGCCACCGCGAGGCAACCTCTTCAACCCTCCCGGCGGCTGGTGAGCCAGGCACCGAACAGGACGACCCCCGTAGCTGCCCACTGTATGGGGAGCACGACCTCCGAACGGAACGTCACGCCCAGCACCATGGCGACGATCGGGATGAAGTACACGGCTACTCCCCCGCGGGTAGGGCCCACCCTGCCCACGAAGGCGGTCATGATCACAAACGCCGCGCCGGTGTGGAGGACTCCGAGCACGATCACAGCGAGGACCGGACCGATGCTCCAGTGCGAATCGGCCAGGCCGGCCAGGCCGAAGGGAGCGGTGGCGACCGCCCCCACACCGATCGCCCTCACCATCACGGCGGGCGCCCCGTAGCGCTGCTGGAGCGGGACCGCCTGGTTGAGGGACACGCCGTAGAGGAACGTGGCCAGGACTACCAGCAGCACTCCCCAAGCGCCGGCCGTCGATTCGCGGATGGCAGGGATGCTGATGATGATCGCCCCGGCGAAGCCGAGCACGATGCCGGCCGCGTTACGGAGCCGGGGAAGGGAGCGCATCAGCACGATCGCAGTGGAGGTGCTGAAGATGGGTACCAGAGCGTTCAGCATCCCCGCCAGGGCCGAGTCTATGTGTTGCAGGGCTATCGGGAACAGGAGGAAGGGCACCGCGACCCAGGTGAACCCGAGGAGCACCACCCGGGGATAATCGCTCCGTTCGACCCGTTTCCGGGCTACGGGAAGGGCCGCCAGCACCAGGAAGCCCAGCGTCACCCTTACCCACGTGATTGTCGGCGGCGCCAGCGACTCCAGACCGATCTCGATGAGCAGGTAGGAGGAGCCCCATATGACAGCCACCCCGGTGAGCAAGGCCCATTCGAGAAGGCCGAACGGGCCAAGTTGCGATCCCTGGGTGGTGGACAGCACGGGTCTACGACCGGAGCTACGGGAAGGTCGGGATGGCATGAGAGGAACGAGGGTACCGGGCCGCGCAGCGATCCCGATCAGGACTCGCGGCGGCTGGTCAACCAGGCGCCGAACAGCACCACCGCGGTACCGATCCACTGGATCGGGAGCACGATCTCGGACCGGAAAACGGTGCCCAGCAGGATGGCGACGATCGGCAGGAAGTAGATCGCAACTCCCCCTCTGGTTGGACCCACCCCCCCCGCGAACATCACCATGACCAGGAACCCCACCCCGGTGTTCACCAGCCCGAGCACCGTGACCCCGGCCACGGGCCCGGCTTCCCAGGCCGAGTCTCCCAACCCGGCGATGGCGAAGGGCGCGATAGCGACCGACGATATACCGAGGACACGTGTCATCACTGCCGGACCCCCGTACCGCTGCTGTAGAGGGACGGCCAGGTTGAGTCCCAGCCCGTAGAAGGCTGCAGCCACCACGGCCAACGAGACTCCCCAGGCGGCCGCCGGCGATTCCGACGCGGCGGGAAGCCCGAGGCTGATTGCCCCCACCAGCCCCAGCAGGAGTCCCGACACCTGGCGGATGCCGGGCAGTGTCCGCAGGAACACCATGGCGATGGTCGCGGCGAAGATCGGTATGAGGGAATTGATCATCCCCGCCAGGGCAGAATCGATGTGTTGCTGCGAGATGGGACTGAGCAGGAACGGGAAGCTTGTCCACACCAGCGCGAGAACCGTGATTCGCCGCCAATCCGCCCGGTCTACGGGGCGGCGGGTGGCCGGGAGAGCGGCCATGACCAGGAAGCCGAGCGTCACCCTCACCCAGGTGACCACTGCCGGAGAGAGGGCTTCGAGCCCGATATCGATGAGCAGGTATGAGGATCCCCAGATGAAAGCGATACCGGCGAGCAGGGCCCAATCAACCGGTCCGAAAGCTCCGGGCTGCGATCCCCGTGCCGTGGAGAAGATGGGAGGCCGGCCCGATTGGCCGGGAGAGGAGGGCATCGAAGCAACGAGGGTAGCCTTGCTTCCGGCGCGGCCACGTAGACGGTCGGGCGCAGTCAAGAGGAAAGGCCCGATGACCGACTCCCGGGACGGCTTCGCCAGGCTCGCTTCCGAGGATTGGGTATCGGTCTGGCAGGGCGGCGCCCTCGTCCTCCTAGTCCTAGTGGGGGTCAGACCGGCCCTCCCGGACTTCTCGTGGTCTGCCGGGCGAGTCCTGGAGGCCCTTTCGTGGGGCGACATGACCGCTGCTCTGCTGACCGGCCTCCTCCTTCTGGCGATATCGGCCGCGGGGATCCGTCTGATAGGCGGGAGGACCGGGGCTTACCTGACCGGCTTCGGAGCGGTGTTCTGCCTCGCCTGGATGGCCCGCCTGATCGCAGGCAACACCGTGCTCAAGGAGTGGGGGATCAGCTACGTGATAGTGGCGCTGGTGATCGGGCTGGTCATCTCCAACCTGGGGGCCGTTCCGACCCGGATGCGGGAGGCGATCCGCACCGAGTACTACATCAAGACGGGACTGGTGATCCTCGGCACCAACATCGTCTTCGGTGAGATCCTCCAGGCCGGCCTGCTGGGCGTGACCCAGGCCTTGGCCGTCATCCTGGTGGTTTGGTACCTCTGCTTCTGGTTATCGAAACGCTTGCGGGTGGACGACGAGTTCGCCGTCATGCTGGCCTCGGCCGTTTCGATCTGCGGGGTCTCTGCGGCCATCGCCACATGCGGCGCCATTTCGGGAGACCGCAAGAAACTCTCCTACGTCACCTCGCTGGTGCTCATCGTGGCGGTTCCCATGACGGTTCTGATGCCGTGGGTGGTGGACCGCCTGGGAATGTCTCCCATCGTGGGAGGCGCCTGGCTGGGTGGGACCATCGACACTTCGGGAGCAGTTGTCGCGGCCGGAGAGATACTGGGGGATTCGGCTCTGAACGCGGCGGTGATCGTCAAGTTCTCCCAGAACGCTCTGCTTGGTGTGGCAGCCTTCGCCATCTCGCTCTGGTGGGCGCTCCGGGGCCGTGAGGAGGGCGAAACGAGACCGACGGCCAGGGTGATCTGGGACAGGTTCCCCAAGTTCGTGTTGGGGTTCATCGCCGCGTCGCTGCTGTTCTCGTTCGTCCTCGGCGCCGATCTGGTGGACTCGACCGGTGCGCTGATGAGAGAAATACGCACCTGGTGGTTCGCGCTCGCTTTCACCTGCATCGGGCTCGAGACCCGCTTCCGCGACCTGGTGTCGATGGACCGGGGCCGCCCGGCCAGCGCCTTCCTGCTCGGACAGGGCGCCAACATCGTCTGGACGCTGCTGGTGGCCACCATCCTGTTCGGGGGAGCGATCTTCGCCGTTCCAGACCTCTGATCGGAGAAAGGCTCGCGGAAGCGATCTCTCGACCTCCACGGGGTCGGCGGAGGGGGCCGATTGCATCCTCTCCGGGGTTCCGCCACCATGGACGGCATGGCGGAGTTCCGTCACTTCCGTGCCTTCGTGGAGATCGCCGCCAGGGGAAGCTTCACGGCCGGCGCCGACGCGCTGCGCCTCACCCAGTCCACGATCAGCGAACAGATCGCCGCGCTCGAGAAGGAGCTCGGCACGCGCCTGTTCGAACGGGGCCGCTACGGCGCATATTTGACGGACTCCGGCCGACACCTGCTCGAACCCGCCCAGCGGCTCCTCAGGATGGCCGCCGACATCGAGCGGCAGGCGCCCATGGGCGAGGAGAAAGGACCCGTCCTGCGGGTCGGCGCCACGATGGGACCCCTCTTCGTACGGCTACCCGAGGTGGTGCACTCCCTCCAGAAGGAGGAGGCCGGATTGACGGTCCTGCTCAGGGACATCCCGACGGCCGAGGCCCTCCTCCAGATCGGTCTCGGGGAGCTCGACCTGGGCATACTGAGCATCCTCGACCGCTCCTTCCACAGCGCTCTCGGGACCGGTATCGAGTCGGTCGTCCTCGCCGAGGAGGACTGGGTGATACTCGCTCCGACCGACCACGAATTGGCCGGGCAGCACGCCGTGCCGTTGGATCGGATCCGCAACGAACCTCTGATCCTGTTCCCCAGGCCCTACGCCCTCAGGATGGTCATCGACGAGGCCTTCGCCCGATCGGGAATCAGCGTCGAACCCACCATCGAGACCGGCTGGCTCGAGACCGCCGTCCGCTGTGTCGAACTGGGCCTAGGGATCAGCCTCGTCCCGAGAGCTGTGACGATGGCTCAGGAAGCCGGAGTCGCGGTGCTCGAAATCGACGAACCGGTGATACCGAGGAGGGTGCTGATCGCCCTCTACCGCTCCGACTCGGCCGCCCTGGGGCTGATCGAGCGCTTCCTCGAACTCCTGCGACAGCACCCGCCCTTCGATTAACCCCTATCACTCATGGTCGGGGTTTGAAGGGGAGAAGGCCTTGGCGCTTCGGGTCGCCTGACCTGGGGTTATAACCATTGGAGAGCCTCACTCTCTTCCTTAGGTGGCTTCACCGCCAAGGTGAAGGGTGTCCGCTTAGCAATGGCGAGGTTGAAGTGGCCTAATGCGGATCGGTGTGCTGGGGACATGAATATTCAGGGCTAGCGGAGGTCTCCTCAGTTCGCCGGGAGCCGAACCCCCGCCAGGTACTCTGCGTACTTCAGAGGCATCACCAGGGGATCCAGTACGGCCACGGCCGGAACCTGTTCGGCCACCCGACCGAGCATCCCGGACCACAGGGAGCAAGCAAAGAACACGGATGCCGCCCCATCCTCCACCACCGCTCGCCGGGCTTGCTCGATGCCGTCCTCGATGAGCGCCCGTTCCATCTCTGCCATTACGATGTCCCGGAGCTTCCCGACGTCGGTGGCGAACAGCCTCTCGGCGGTCTCGGGATCCGGATGGGAGAAGTCCGCCATCCGGACGTTGACCATGCCGGGGGCGAAACCGTGAGCAGCGGCCCGGGGCGCCCACGTGTCGATCTTGTACCCGCTCGCGATGATGGTCAGCGGCCCCATTGCCGGGGCGGTGTGGGAGAGGGCCTCGAACGGCCCCGTAACCGGGATACCGACCATGTGCTTGGCTTCCCGGACCAGCGGATCTGACGTACACGCCGTGGCGACCACGTCGAACCCGTCCTTCTCGGCCGCGACCACGGCCTCGAAGAACTCGTCCCGCCACAGGTCGGTGTCCGGGACGAAGGGCGTCTCCGGCAGACCGGGTAAATGGCGCACACCGAGTTCGGTACCCGGAGCCGCGGCAGGGCCGAGAACCTCGAGCGTCCACTGGTTGTACATGTCGGTGCCCATCGGATGGATGAACAAGATGCGGGCCGGCAGGGTCGCCTCCCTCGCTTTCCGATGATGTTCCGAGCTTAGGAGATTGCCGGCGACCGGATCATTCCGTGCCTCAGAGACCACCGGTTGCGTACACGACCTGGCCGGACATGTAGCTGCTGTCCGGACCTGCCAGGAAGTCGACAACCGACGCCACCTCCTCCGGCTGGCCGATCCGTCCCAGTGCCGATGCGGCCGCTGCCCGGCCTGCGAACTCCTTCCAGTCGAGACCTCTCTGTACGGCGCCGTCCCGGGTCATGCGGGTGTCTATGAAACCGGGCGCCACGGCGTTGACCCGGATGCCCTCGGGCCCGAACTCCCTAGCGAGGGAGCGGGTGAGACCCATGATGCCCGCCTTGGCCGCTCCGTAGTTGGCATGGCCGGCTATCCCGCGGGCGGCGATCGAGGAGATGAGCACCACGCTCGGGTTCGACGACTCTCGCAGGGCGGGTAGCGAGGCTCTGACCAGGGCAAAGGATCCGGTCAGGTGGACATCCAGGACGGAGGACCAGGCCGCCACGGACATCTCCTCCAGATCAGCTCCGACCATGTTCCCGGCTGCCGCCACCACGGTGTCCAGACTCCCCATCGCGGCGACCAGGCTGTCCACAGCGTCCCGGACCCCTTCCACGTCGGTGACATCGACAGCCCGGACTTCCGAAATCCTCCCCGCGGCCCGCAGGTCCGCCGCGACTCGCTCGGCCGGACCCCGGTCACGGTCGATCACTCCGATGGCGCGGAACCGGTCGGCGAGCTGTAGGCAGATGGCAGCCCCGATCCCGCGGCCTCCCCCCGAGACGATGGCCGCCCCGCTCACCGGAGTAACCACCCTCCATCCACGACCAGCGTCTGGCCGGTTATCCAACGGGCCTTCCCGGAAGCGAGGAACAGGATGGCGTCAACCACATCTCCGACGGTGCCATGACCGAGCGGCATCGGCACTTCGGGCTGCTCCGGCGGGGTGCCGTAGAGGTTTGTCGGCACCGGCCCCGGCGCCACGCCGTTCACCCGAACACCTTGGGGCGCCAACTCCCGGGCCGCGGACCGGGTCATCTGGATGACCGCGCCCTTGCTGGTGTCGTAAGCGATCTCGGGTATCGGTGATGGGTAGAGACCCACCACCGAAGCGACGTTGACGATCGCTCCCCTACGCCGCACCGTCATCTGCCGGGCCGCCTCCCGCAGGCATAGGAAACTGCCCCGTGTGTTGATGTTGAGGACCCGGTCCCAGTCCTCGTCAGCGTGGTCGACCAAGGGCAGGGAAAGGCCGATGCCTGCGGCGTTGACCAGCACCTCGCATCCTCCCATCCGCTCCACCTGCGAGAACGCGGACACGATGTCGGGACCCGCAGCCATATCGGCCACCGCCGTCACGCATCGGGTCGGATCCTCCAGTTCGGAGCACAGATCGTCCAGTCCGGCGCTGTTCACGTCCATGGCCACCACCACGGCACCTTGGCGGTGAAATGCCACCGCCGTAGCACGCCCGATCCCGCTTGCAGCCCCCGTAACCACCACCACTCCCCGAGGCATGCCGGTCACGATTCGTCCAGCCGGAACAGGCGCAGCGCGTTCTTCCGCATGACCTTGCGCAACACCTCGTCGGAGAGCCCGAACCCGAGATAACGGTCGATGGTCTCCTGGATCGGGCAGAACGGGTATCCGGTGGCGAACAGGAAGCGGTCCTGTAGAAAGGTGGCGATTCCCTTCACGTAGTCCGCCTCACCCGGCAGGCCCGGGAAGTACACGTCGGGAAGCATCCAGACGTTGGCGCGGCGGAAGGCCACCCCTAGGGCCGCCTGCGCGTAGGGCCACCCTCCGTGGACGTTGACCACGATCAACTCGGGGAAACGAACGGCCACCCGGTCGATCCTCGCCGGATCCGAGAAGCTCAGGTCAGGGCCGGTCTCACCTCCTCCCATGACCAGGGCGGGCACACCGGCGGCGACGCAGGCCTCGTAGACAGGGTTGATGATGGGGTCATCAACGTAGGTAGGCGTGTCGCAGATCCCCGGTTCGAGCACTATGCCCTGGGCCCCCCGGTCAACCAGCGTCTGAACCGATCCGGCAGCGTCCTCCTCCATCGGATCGACCGCCGCGTACACGTAGAAGAGGTCGGCGTTCTGCTCCCCTGCATCGAATACGGGATCGTTGCCCTTACCACCCCACCATTTGTTGGGAACCCGGGCGGGAACCCCCGCCCGCACGATTCCCGCCTCCCGGACCTCAACCAGGTAGCCATCGAGGTCGGCCTGCCGCATGGCCGGAGTGATCGTCCAACCCCGGGCGGCCACATTTCGCAGGGTTCGGGGAAGGTTGGTGTACGTGCGGTCCTCGATGAACGCTCTGATGGGCGGCCGGGACCGGGCGTCGATGATTCCCTCGGGCACGATATCCGTCACCCGCGACATCGTCCGACCCGGTAGTCGCCGGTAAGTCCGGTCATCTGCCCTCCCTCAGTTGTTCGTCGCGCCGGTTGGCATGAGGGTACCGAACGATCGCAATCCTCCAGGCGGTTCCGGATCTTCAGCCGAGGCCGAGAGACCGGGCGAGGAACCTTGCCATCTGGGCTCGAGTAACCGCTTGGGCGGGGCAGTAGAGCGGCGGATCCGTCTGGCAACCGACGGTGACTCCGGCCGCTGCGAGGGAATCGATGGCGGCCTCGTGGGTGCTTCCGCCGGTGTCGCCGAATCCTGCCGGTGCCGCGGATTCGAGGTCGAGTGCGCGCACCAGGAACGACGCCGTCTGTGCCCGCGAGACCGGCTCGTCGGGGCAGAAACGTAGCGGCTCGGTATCGCATCCTTTGGTGATCCGTAGCTCCGCAAGCCGCTCGACATAGGGCATCCACCACTCATCCGCACCCACGTCGTCGAACGACGACCTGCTGACCGCGGGCGGGTCTCGGCCGTCGATTGCCCGCACGAGCCACACCGCCATGGCCCATCGCTCGATCGCCGCGTTGGGACAGATGCGATTGGCGGCGCATTCGGTGCGGTCCAGGATCCCCCGTCCGGCCAGGGCTTCCAGCGCTGCCGCATGAGAACTCCCTGTCGTGTCGACGAAACCGGCACAGATCCCTACGCCCGTGCTCGGCAGGCTCTCCACGATGGACCGGGGCACGCACAAGTCGTTGCCGGAGAAGTCGAGCCGGACGAGCTCGCTCAGCCGACCGACCTCTCCGGGTATCGACCCCGTCAAACCGTTACCGAACGGTCCGCTCAGGTCGATCCCCGTCACCCGTCCTTCGGGGTCCGTGGCCACACCGTGCCACCGGTTCAGGGGCGCGGCGGTCTTCCAGCCCCACGCGTTGAACCAGGCGTCCCCTCCGGTGCTGTCGAATAACGCTACGAGCGCCGCGTGATCTCCCGCATGGACAGGAAGACCTGCCGGGGCGGGCCCGTACGTGTAGTTGGCGGCGGCGTTAAGTAGGGTCCTGCGCAGGCGGTTACATCTCCCGAGGAGGATGATTGCGGGTTCGTTCACGATCATCGCGAACGTGATCGTTTCGCCGTTGGCCGCCACGGTCGTCCCCGCCAGAGCGGTCACATCGTTCAACGTTCCCGTCTTGGCTCTCACCACATTGAGCTGATCGTCGCCTCCTCCAAGCCGGGCCGGCGCGCAAGTACGTAGCGTCCCGACCTCACCCGCTACGGACAGACCCTCCACCACAGGTGAGCCCGGGCCCGCCTGCGTCAGCAAGCCGGCGACTGCCGCGCAGGTGAGGCGGTTGGAGTAGGAAAGTCCTGAGCCGTCGGCGATCACCAGCCCGGCCGCCAACGGCCCCAGCTGTCTGCGGAGAAGATCCTGCACGCCGGCCACCGCCGACGCGCGGTCCGAGCCCCCGGTGCGGCGGCCGATCTCCTTCAGCACCATCTCCGCGATGGTGTTGTCGGAGTAGGTCAGCATGCGGGCGAGTATCTCGGACATCGGCGGCGACTCGACAGCGCCGAGCGTCGCCCGCTCGCCCGGCGCCGGAGCCATGCCCGCTACAGGCGTCCGGGTAATCACCATCCCCCGTGCCTCAAGAAGGTCGTCGAATACGGAGGCTGCGTGCTGGGCAGGAACAGCCGCTCTTGCATTCCCCCGTGGACCCTGGCCCGACGGCATCGGGGTATACGACCTGTATCCGCCGTTGAGGAGCAGGGCCGATAGCGGCCCGGCGTTGTTCGAGGTCACGTACGAGCGTTTCCACACGGGGTCCGTGCCCCCGGATAGGAACTCCTGCGTGTAGTCGCGTTGCTTGTGGGGGAACCACGACTCATCTCCCACCAGCCGGCCCTCGATTCTCGTGACATCGTGGGCCGAGAGAGCTGCGAACACGTAGTCAGCCAGCTTCGTGATGTCCGTGTAGGCGACAGGTTCCCGAAAGCTGCTGACGAAACGGGGCGTTGAAAGCACGGGATCGCCCTGCCCGATGAGGTACACGTCGCCCTTCAAGACGCCGTCGGCTACGGCCTCCAGGGCGTCGGCACGAGCAAACACCTCTGTGGAGTAGACCTCGTCGGGGGGGATGATCTCTAGCGCGGCGGAGGCCACGGCCACCTTCATCAACGACGCCGGGATGAGGCTTGTGCGGGATCGCGACTCGAAGATCAACTCGTCGTCAAGCATCACCGACAGGCACATCGAGTCGGAAGCCTCTCGCAGGGAGAGCACGGCCGAGAACTCCCTCGCCAGACGATCCCTCTCCGCCTGGGCAACCGGCGCCGAACCACCCGCAGACGCGCCGTACGCGGCCGCGGGCGGGATCACCAGAGTGACGGCCAGCAGCAGCGCGACGGCGCTCAGGCTTCCGGTCCATCGATTCCAGCTTTTCCGGAGGGCCCTCGGCGGTCCGTCCAGACCCTTCATCCCACTTCCGCGCGCAGAGCCGGATCCGAGGCGACCCAGCAGCGTGACGAGTGGCCTTCCGCCAGCTCATCCAGCGAAGGCTCTTCGCTCGAGCACCGGTCGATGGCCACCGGGCAGCGGGGGACGAAGCGGCATCCCACGGACGGAATCGCCTCGCGCATGGTGCCACGCGGCTGCCCGTGGTCGCCGGTGACCACCGATGCCGCTGATACGAGCAACTGCGTGTAGGGATGGGTGGGCCGGTCGGACACCTCCCCGCCGGGACCCTCCTCGACCGCCGTGCCCGCGTACATGACCACGATCCGGTCGGACAGGTGGCGCACCACGGGCAGCGAATGGCTAATGAACAACATGGCCATCGACCTCTCCCGGTTTATCTCGAGCAGCAGGTTGAGTATCTGGGCCTGGACCGACACGTCCAGGGCCGACACGGGTTCGTCACAGACCAGCAGGGAGGGTTCGAGCGCGAGGGCCCTGGCGATGTTCACCCGCTGCGCCTGGCCACCCGACAGCTGGTGGGGGTAGCGGTCCACCAGCGATGGATCGAGGTGGACATCGGCCATCAACTCCCTCACTCGCTCGGCGCGCGACTTGGAGTTCCCCCTGCGGTGGATCACCAGGGGCTCGGCAACCAGCCACCCCACCCTCTTGCGGCTGTCGAGCGCCTGGAAGGGATGCTGGAAGACCGCCTGCACGGCTTGCCGGTATCGAGCCTCCTCCTTATCCAACCACTCCCCCACGTCGCGGCCCAGGAAGCGGATGCGGCCCGCGTCGGCGTGCTCCAGACCGAGCACCAGGTTGGCGATGGTGGACTTCCCGGAACCCGACTCCCCTACGAGACCGACCACTTCGCCCTTACCTACCACCATCGACATCCTCCGAACGGCGCGGACCGGGCCGCGGTCGGTGACGAACGTCTTGTCCACGCCCGTCAACTCGAGTAGGGAGGTCACGTCGCGATCAACGTCGAGGACGCGGCCGGAGGGCAAGCCGCAAGGGTGGCATCGACCGGTATCAACTCGGGTTCGGCCCGGCGGCAGTCATCCACGACGAGGCGGCACCTGGGAGCGAAGGGACATCCGGCGGCAGGGAGATGCCCCGGCTCCATCGACGGCAGCGGGGTCTTGCGATCCCGGTCGAGACGGGGTACCGAGTCCAGCAGCCCCCGTGTGTACGGGTGGACAGCCGAGCCGAGGACGGCGGCCTGGGCGCCCTGCTCCACCACCTTTCCCCCGTAGAGAACCATCACATCGTCCGCGACGCGGGCCACCACGCTGAGGTCGTGGCTGATGATCAGCATCGCCAGGTCCGCTTCGGACCTCAGCTCCGCAAGGATGGCGAGTATCTCGGACTGGACGGTGCTGTCGAGTGCGCTGGTCGGCTCGTCGGCTATGAGCAGGGCCGGTTCGATGATGACCGCGACGGCGATCGAAACCCTTTGCAGCATTCCTCCGCTGAGCTGGTGGGGCAGGTCCGCCAGACGCCTCTCGGGATCTTCGAAGCCCACGCGGCCCAGCAGGTCCAGCAGCTCGGGCATCCGCCCGGCATGGCCAGCCGCCGACATCGCGTCCCGAACCTGAGCGATCATCGTCCGGGTGGGATTCCACGAGTTGATCGGAGACTGGAAGATAAACGAGATGTCGGTACGCCGCAGCTGCCTCCACCTCCGCCTTCGCGCCGCGAGCAGGTTCTCGCCGTTGATCTCCAGCCGGGAGGCGCGTCGCCGCGCTCGGCGGTCGAGCAACCCGGCCAGAGCCAGGGCCAGGGTGGTCTTCCCGCTCCCCGATTCCCCCACCACCGCCAGCGTGCGGCCGGACTCGATCTCGAGGGACACGCCCTTGACCGCCGGCCGCCCGGCGCCCGGATAGGTGACCGTAAGGTCCTCCACCATCACCAGGCTCACGAGGTGGACCTCTTCCTGAGCGCTTCGCCGAGCAGCACGAAGTTGAGCACGGTCAGGAAGATGACCGCACCGGGGAACACCGCGTACCACCAGGCGGTAAGGGCGAACTGCTTGGAGTCGGCCACCATCCGTCCCCACTCGGGGAGCGGAGGGGTGGCGCCCAGTCCGAGGAAGGCCAAGCCGGTCAGGGCCACCAGCGCGTTGCCGATATCCAGGGTGAGACGGACCAGCAGCTGGCTGTAGGTGTGGGGGATGACGTGCCAGCGCAGTATCTGGCCGCGTCTCGCACCAAGCGTGGTGGCCGCTCTGATGTGGTAGTCGTTGAGGATCGACTTGACCTGACCCCGGATCATCCGGGCGTAGCTCGGCCACCAGAGCAGCGATAAGGCCACGATCGTGGAGGTCAGCCCCCGGCCCAGCGAGGCGGCCACGGCCATGGCGAACACCAGGTAGGGGAAAGCCAGGAAGACGTCCACGGTCCTCATCAGCAGGCGGTCGAGGATCCCCCCGTACCAGGCGGCCAGCGACCCGTAGATCGTCCCCACCACCACCGCGACGGTGATGATGAGGACGGCGGAGCCGATCGAGTAGCGGGCCCCGTGGATGACCCGAGACAGGATGTCGCGGCCGGCGTCGTCGGTGCCGAACAGGTTGCCGGACTGGGGGCCGGTGAAGCGGTTCCCGATGTCCAGGGTGTAGGGATCTCCGGGCGCAAGCAGGCCGGGGATGAACACCAGCGCCGCCAGGACCACGACGGTGGCCGCTGACCACCAGACTACGCCCCGTCCCGCCTTCCGGGTCCGGGACGTAGTGTCCGCGGTGGCGGGAAGCTCGACGACGCTCACCGGGCTTCTCTAATCCGGGGATCGAGCAGCGGGTAGATCTGGCCGACCAGCGCGTTGACCAGGACGAAGCCGGCCGTGGCCAGCACCGTGATAGCCATGATGGCGTTGTAGTCGAAGGCCTGGAAGGAGCTGAAGGCGTACAGACCGATCCCCGGCCACGAGAAGATCACCTCCACGATCACCACCCCGCCCAGCAACCATCCCAGCTGCAGACCGAGCATGGTGACCACCGGGTTAAGGGCGTTGCGGAGCGCGTCCACCATCACCACCCTCCACTCGGAAAGCCCCCGCGCCCTCGCCGCCCGGACGTACTCCCGGTCGAGCTGGTCGGCAAGTGACGAACGCATCAGCGCGATGGTGAGGGCGATGTTGTGGATCACGATGGTCATCACGGGAAGGAACAGCACTCGAGCGGCCTCCCACATGGCCGGCGGGCTGCGGGCGATCAGGGCGTCCAGCAGGCCGGCGCCGGTGACCTCGGCGATCCCGGCTGCCGCGTGGTTGAGGTTGCCGGCCACGGGGAACCAGCCGAGCCGGGCGGCCAGCACGATCTGGAGCAGCAAACCCACCCAGAACACCGGGACGGCGGAACCGGCCACAGCCACCGCTCGCAGGAGGATGGCGTGCACCCCCCTCGGCCAGTAGGCCCAGATAATTCCCGCCAGGATCCCCAGCGAGGCGAAGATCGCGAAGGACACCACGATGAGCTCGATGGAGGCGGGAAGGGCCTCGACTACATCATCAAGGATCGGCCCCCGGGTCCGGATCGAGTCACCGAAGTCCCCCCTGACCAGACCGGCGATGTAGCGCACGTATTGCACCATCACCGGATCGTCCAGGCCCATGTCCTGGCGCACCCGCTCCACCTGTTCGGGACCGGCTTCGAGCCCCGCCGCCAGCCGGGCCGGATCGGCGGGCACGATTCTGGAGAGCGCGAAGGTGATGGAGACGGCCACGAGGACCACTAGCAGCAGCCATACGACCCCCTTGACGAACCGCGCCAAGCGACCGGCGCCGAAGCTAGGAGGGTACTGAATAATGGCCATCTGGCCCGATGGTCGGCGATGACCTAGGTCGATGTACCGCGGGCCAATTTATCCCCATCTTTTCAGCACCCTCCCTACCCGGCGCCGGTCCTGTCTCCTCTGGGTAACGCCCTTACGTCACCCGCCCATTTCCGTGTTGCGAGCGTGGAAGAACCGGGTCTGGACCACGAAGTCGAGCGGCTCGAACAGGAGCTCCCACTTCTCCAGGACCGGCTGGTAGATGATCGGCTGCGGCATCCAGATGGCCACCTGATCGGCGATGATCTGGTCCTGTATCTGGCGCAGGACCAAGCCTCGCTCCTCGTCGTCGGTGATACCGGACACACCGGCGGTCAACTCGTCCACCATCTCGTTGGAGTAGTAGGCCCAGTTGTAGCCGCCCTGGTCAGCCCAGGCCTCGGTCACGTACGCCGACTTGAGCACCGTGGACGGATCCGTCGACGTCATGTTGAGGATCAGGTACGCCAGGTCGGTGGTCGTCTCGGGGCTCTTGGTCAGCTGGACCAGCTCCGGCCATCCGACCAGCTGCACATCCACGCCAATGCCGATCTCCTTCAGGTTCTCGGTGATCAACGTCCCGAAGAACGCCTCGTAGGAGAGGAACTGCAGGCCTGCGTAACTGATGGTGAACAGGATGTTGTCGGGACCGCCGTCCGGATACCCGGCCTCGGCCATCAGGGCACGGGCCTGGTCGAGATCCTGGCGGATCACGTCTGGTACCGGTCCGATCTCGGCGTTGGGAGGCAGCGGCCCGGTCGTCGGCTCGGCCCGCCCGTTGAGGTAGGAGATCCATCCGTCGTAGTCGACGGCCAGCGCGATGGCCTTGCGTACCCGCACGTCTGAGATCGGTCCGTCCGCCAGTTGGTTGAAGACCACCGTCCCCAACCCGAAGCGGGGCTGGATCAGGGCCTTGACCCCGTCACAGGCCACAGCCTGGTCCACGAGATCGGGGCCGATACCGCCGATCGAGTCGACCTCGCCCTGGCACATGAGCAACACGGCCGTCGAGGCGTCCGGGTCCGTCCGGAGGGTGACCCTCGTGGGCGTGCCCGGCTCGAACGGCCGCCAGTAGTCGGTGAATCCGTTGAGGGTGATCATGTCCGCCGCCAGCGTGTCGAGCACGTACGGACCGGAGCCCGCCTCGTTCTCGGCGAACCAGGCTTCGGCCCACGGATCGTCGGCGGTGGCGTTGGCCTCGATGGCCTCGGCGGAGACGATCGGCACCTTGGGCAGCAGACCGGTGAAGAACGTGTCGGGCTGGCCGAGGGTGATCTGGACCTCGTAGGGTCCGGTCGCCTCGTAGCCCACCACGTTCCGTAGCGGGGTGGCGGGACCCTGGCCGATGGCCTGGATCCGCTCCAGGCTCTTCACCACGTCGGTCGAGTCGAAGGGGTTGCCGTCGTGGAAGTTCACATCGTCGCGCAGCGTGAAGGTGTAGGTAAGACCGTCCTCGGTCGACCACTCGCTGGCCAACGCAGGCTGGGCGACCGCAGGCTGGGAGCCGGGCGGGTACTCGAGCAGCGTGTCGTAGGCGCTGCGGACGAACAGCATTCCGTCGGACGACCAGGCCACAGCCGGGTCGAGGCTGGCGGTCTGGGCGATGTTCGAGAATACGAACGGTATGTCATCGAGGACCTGGGGCCGCACGAGTCCCGGCGCCACGGTGGTCGTGGTGCCCTCCGTCGCGAGGGTGGCCTCCACTGCCTCCTCGGTCATCTCCTCGGAGTCGCCCTCCTCAGTCATCTCCTCGCCGGACTCCTCCATCATGGCTTCGGTGGTGGTAGTCGCTGCCTGGGTCGCCTCGGTGGCGGCCGCCTGGGTCGCCTGAGTCGCCGGCGCTTCGTCCGCGGCGTCATCGCCGCCACATGCCGTGGCGACCATGGCGAGGACGGCAAGGACCGCCACCCATTTGAAATGCCTGAGCCGATAACTGCCTAAGTTCATGTTCTGTCCTCCCTGTGTTCGATTGCCGGACGCGAGCGCCGCGGCGGTGTCTCTTCTCTCGCTTACACGATCCTCCTAAGGATCCGGGCGGGGTCCGTACGCTTTGAGCCTCTTGGCCCGCTCATTCTTGCACATCGATCCAGGTCGAGTAATAGCCGTCGGTAAGGTCGTCCGTCACCGCCTCGGGATCGCGCTCGGCCGGATCCCCGTAGCCCCCGCCCCCGCCGGTCTCCACCACCAGCACGCTATGGGCGGGAAGCCGGCGCGGGGGGGTCTTGAGAATCGTCTCGGATGTGCCGCCGATCGTCAGCGTGCCCGTGGTCGCCTTGCCGGGGCGGCCTCCGTGCAGTCCCCAGGCCGGCACCTGCGAACGCTCGAGCCACAGGGTCAGGTTCATGCCATCAGCCAGAGTCTCGTACTCGCGCACGATCCCGAGCCCTCCCCGGTGCTTCCCGATGCCGCCCGAGTCCTCCCTGAGGCCGTAGCGCCTGACCATCAGGGGATACTTGGTCTCCACCACCTCCACGGGGATGTTCTTGAGGTCCCCGGCGCCGTAGTTGATCATCCCGTTGGCGCCGTCGGACCGGGATGACGCGCCCCAGCCGACGGCGGTGGCGTCGGCGGTGACGAACTGCGAGCCGTCGTCGCGGCGCCCCACGAAGGTGACGTTCATCGGGTCGGCCGTCTGACCTGCCACCACCTCGTCCGGAAGCACGTCGGCCAGCGCCCTGATGACCAGGTCGATCATCAGGCCGAGGGGCGGGTAGTAGTAGATGGTCCCGTGGGGCTCGGAGACGTTGAACACGGTGTTCTCGGGCGCCACCACCTCCAGATTCCGGAAGGTTCCACCCGTCACCGGCACGTTCGGGTTGATGAGACACTTGTAGGCGAGGCGCGCCCCCGCGAGGGTTCCGGGCATCGGCGAGTTGACCGGCCCGTGCGTGGGGCCGCTCGACCCGTCGAGGTCGATGGTCATCCGGTCACCCTCTATCCGCACGGCAACGCACACCTCGACCTGCGGTAGGCCGGGACCGCCGGAGTCCATGTGGGCGGCGGCCCGGTAGAGACCGTCAGGGATGGCCTGCACCGCCTCCCGGTCCAGGTGTTCGCACTGGGCGAATATCTGGTCGGCGGCCCGCTCCACGGTGTCGGTCCCGAAACGCTCGTGCAGGGCCACCAGCTGGTGCTCACCGGTGCGGCAGGCGGCGATCTGGGCATGGAGATCACCCCAGACCGAACGGGGCAGGCGGCTGTTCCGGGTTATGTAGTCGATGACCTCCCGGACGGGCTCGCCGGCCCGGTAGACGGCTGTGGGCCCGAAGCGGTATCCCTCCTGGTATATCTCGGTGGTGTCCACCGGCCGGCCCGCTTCCTTGGCCCCGATGTCCAGCCAGTGGGCCTTGGTGGCCCCGAAACCGATGAGTGTGTCCCCGAGAAACACCGGGGAGAAGATGTTGACGTCGTAGGTGTGGCTACCCACCAGATACGGGTCGTTGACCATGTACACGTCGCCGGGGACGTAGCCGTCCGTCCCGCCGAGGAGCTCGGTGGTGACCTTGATACCGAGCTCCAGGTTGCCGAGGAACATCGGGAGGCCCGGCGACTGGCCCAGCAGGCGGCCCCGGCGGTCGAAGATGCCCACCGAGCAGTCCTTCATCTCGTAGATGATCGGCGTATAGGCGGACCGGAAGAGGTTCTTGTTCATCTGGCGGGCGATCGACAGGAAGGCGTTGCGGATGACCTCCACGGTCACCGGATCGACCAGACCGGGGTCGGGCGAGCCGGCCGGACCGCCGAGCAGATCCGTCCTGCGTTCCATCAACTACCGCCCCTCTCCATCACCAGGTGGCCTCGATCCGAAGTGGCCGCCCGCCATCCGGGCGGCACCAGCGTGGTGCAACCGGATTCCAGCACGATGGCGGGACCGTCGAGCTCCTGGCTGCGGCCCATGTCGGCCCGCCGGTACACGTCCGTCGGCTCCGGTCCGTTACCGAAGTCGGCCGGGAGGGTCATCAAGGCCCGGGCGGGAGACGATCCGGGCAGGACGGAAAGATCGGTGGGGCGGCGCAGGCCGACCGCCGAGATACGCACGCTCACGAGTTCGACAGCTTCCCCCGGGTTGGAGTGCCCGTATCTGGCCTGGTAGGCGGCATGGAAGTCGGCAGCCACCCGAGCCGGGTCTTCGAGCCCCTGAGCATCGTGGATGGGTACGGTCAGCGTGTACTCCTGACCGAAGTAACGGAGGTCGACAGAGGGGCGGAAGTCCATGTCGGAGGCCTCGACCCCGTCCTCTGCGAGCAACGTCCGGCCTTCGCCCCTCAGATCCTCGAAGGCGGACCCGACCGCCTCGTGGTCGAGAGAATCGAAACGTCCGTAGAGGGACCGCGCCAGATCGTGACGCACGTCCGCCTGGAGCATCCCCCACGCCGACAGGACCCCCGGAGCGTGGGGCACGATCACCCGTGACATGCCCATCTCATCGGCCAGAGCGGCGGCATGGAGCGGCCCTGCTCCGCCGAAGGCCAGCAGGTCGAAGTCCCGCGGGTCGATACCCCGCCCGACGGTGATCTCGCGGATGCCGTCGGCCATCATGGCGTTGACAACCTCTATGGCGCCCAGCGCCAGTTCGCGGGCATCGAGCCCCAGCTCGGCCGCGACCTTCTCCAGCGCGGCCTCGGCCGCCTCGAGGTCCAGATCGAGCGCACCGGCGAACCTGGCGATCTCGGGGATCCGCCCGAGGAGCGCGTTGGCGTCGGTGACGGTTGCGCTCACCCCGCCGTGCCCGTAGCAGGCCGGGCCGGGCATGGCGCCGGCCGATGCAGGTCCCACCCGAAGACCGCCCGCTTCGACCCAGATTATGGATCCCCCGCCCGCGCCCAGGGAGTGGATCGCTACAGAGGGGGTGAGTACGGGGTGGCCCTCTATCTCCACCTCGCTGTCGATGTCGGCGCGGCCGTCGACCACCAGCGAGACATCGAAGGAGGTACCGCCCATGTCGACGCAGATCAGCTGGTTCGATTCGATGGCGCCGCCGATCGCCTCCGAGGCCACCGTCCCACCCACCGGCCCGGAGAACAGGGTCTGGGCGGCTCTACGGAGCCCGGTCTGGGCGGTCATCACCCCGCCGTTCGACTGCATTACGTGGAGCGGTGACCGGAGCCCGCCCTCGGCCAGGCGCATCTCCAGGGCCTCCAGGTAGTCCCTGATTCTGGGCGTCACGTAGGCGGAGACCAGGGTGGTGGACCAGCGCTCGTACTCCCTCCACTCGGCCGTGACCTCGTGGGAGGCCACCACGCTGATGCCGGGAAGCGCTTCCCGCAGGATGGCGGCGGCCTCCTGCTCGTGAGCGGGCCACCGGAACGAGTGCATGAAGCAGACCGCCACCGATTCGTAACGCCCGCGCAGCCGCTCGGCCAGGTCGCGGATCCCGGTGCTGTCGAGGGGCGTGCGGATCGTCCCGTCGGCCAGGGTCCGCTCCTCGACCTCGAAGATATCCCGCCTGCGGAGAAGGAGCTCGGGGCGCCGGTAGTGGATGTTGTACATCTCGGGCCGGCTGGCCCGACCGATCTCGTACACGTCGCGGAACCCGCCGGTGACCACCAGGGCCATCGAGGCGCCGTTGCGCTGGAGAAGCGCGTTCAGGGCGGTGGTGGTCCCGTGGATGAAGTCCCTCACCTCGGGAAGGGATACCTCCATGAGGGAGACGGCCTGCATGACGCCGGCATCCTGGGCCCCGGCAATGGAAAGGGCCTTGGCGCTCTCGGTCCTGCCGTCGGGCCAGGTGGCGACGGCGTCGGTGAAGGTGCCGCCTATGTCGACGGCGACGCGCACGCCCGGATCGCGAAGGGGTCCGCTCACAAGGAACCCTTCATCTCGGGCGTCAGTCGCTGAAAGGCCTCCACGTACTCCACCTCCGGGCCGGCGCCGATATAACGAGCCTGGAACGCCCGCTGCCGGGCCCGCTCCGTGTAGTGGTCCCGCAGGTAGGTCTGGGCGCCCATCGCCTCCAAGGCCTTGGCCTTGACCGGCCACACGGGGGTGATGTCAATGAAGGTGTCGGGTTTGAAGTCGCACAGGTCGGGTTGATGGGGCTCGAACGCGTACATGGCCGGCGGGGGGATGGTGGGGAAGGCGGCCGGGACCCCGCCCGCGCCCATGGCGAGCAGCCGGACCCGCTGCGACGCCTGGGAGGCAACCGGGTGGTCGGGATTGAAGGGATCGTTCGGAGCATGGATCAGCACGACGTCGGGAACGGTCTCGATGAACAGGTCCACCAGGCGTTGCGTGGCTTGGTCGTCGATCACCAGCGGGTAGTCGCCCAGGTCGAGAGCCACGAAGTCGGCGTCGAGGACCGACGCCGCCGCGGTGGCCTCCTCGCGCCGTATCCGCCGCACCGCCTCCAGCGTCTGGCCGGGCTGGCTCCACAGGGCGCCGGACTCCCCGCGCTCCCCGTAGGAAAGGGAGACCACGGTGGCCCTTCCACCGGCCGCGGTGTGCGTGGCGACAGCCCCCGAGGCCCGCCACACGAAGTCGGCGGCGTGCGCACTGATCACCAGCATCGAATGGGCCACGGATCAGCTCCAGATGGTCGCGCACATGGCGGTGCCGGTTCCCGCCTCGGTGCGGTAGCCGGGCACGTAGGCCACCAGTTCCATTTCGAGACTCTCGCAAGCGCCGCCGACCGCGATCCAGCACAGTCCCTCGGACGTTCCGGACACGAAGTCCTCCGCCTCGAGCTCGGCGATCCGGCCGTCGTCCCCCGACGCCACGGCTTCGAGCATGCGGCGATCAATCGACTCGTCGATCACGAAGTGGCTCAGCCCTCCCGAGGCGACCACGGCCACCCGGATGTCCTCCGGGTAGGCTGCGATCGACGCCGCCAATGCCTTGCCGAGCTCCCAGCACCGGACCGGCGTGGGCGTGTTGGGCGGGAAATAGGTGTTGAGGACCACCGGGACCATAGGGATCGGATCCTGGTCACGGTCCATCAGGCGGTTACGGATGGCGATGAAGGGATGGCCGGCCGACTGCCCTTCGGGCGCCGCGTTCACCTGGGCCACGTCGAAGCCGCGGCGGTTGAGATCGGTGATCAGGAACTTTCCCATCTCGGCGTCGCACGGGTAGGTCTCGGGCTGCTCCCCGAACAGCGCCCAGGCGGCGGGTTCCACCGCCGGGAAGACCCACTCGGGCGGGAAGGCGTCGATGGTCTCCCCCCAGTAGACCGCGATGGTGGGCATGCTCTGCTCGGAGAAGAGTTCGTGGTGGTCGTCCCCCACGATCACCACCACGTCGGGCCGGGCCTCGGCCAGAGCGGCCGCCAGTCGAGCCACCCCCGCGTTGATCCGCTCGTACTTCTCGGCCCAGACCTCGTCGTTGACCTGCTCGGCGACACCCTCGGAGGCCCGCGCCGCCACCAGGTCCTGGTAGTCCCACCGCTTGCGCTTCCAGATCAGGGGGAACGCCGTGGCATCCCTCGACGCGTACTCCGCCCAGTGATCGCTGGACATGCTCATCTGGGGAGTGTGCGAAACACCGAGTCCCAGTACCAGTTCTGCCATCTCTAGCTCTCCTGTCGAACCGCTGTGCCGTCGGGTGATCTTATCGGTGCATACCCGGTGGACCGCCGGGCGCCGATCGTCTCACAAGTCACCATCGCACCACCTCAAACCAGGTGCAGGGAGTGGAGCACTTCGGTCAGGTCGCCGTCCACCACGCACGCATGGCAGGTCGTCGACGAGAAGCGGCCCCCGAAGAACACGAGCGGGCGAGGTGACCGCTCGTCCTTGAGCAGGGCGTCGACGTGACCGACGACTATCGAGTGGTCACCCTCCTCGTAGACCGACCTGAGCGAGCAACCCACGTGGCCGATGGATCCGTCCAGAACGGGGTCGCCCGTGGGTCCGAGCACCGTTTGCTCACCGAACAGTTCCTCGCCCCGGGCCGCCGGACGGGCGAATCCGAGCGCCACACCGACGTCATCCTGCCCGAGGATGTTCACCGAGAAACCCCGCGCCTTCCTTATGAACCGGTTACTGAAGCTGTCGAGGGCGATCGACACGGCCACCAGAGGGGGTGTCAGCGACACGGACATGACCGCGTTCGCCGTCATCCCGTGGTACTCATTGCCGGACGCCATGGTGATGACCGTCACCCCGGTGGCGAACAGGCCCATCGTGTCGCGGTAGGCGCGCGGGTCCGCGGCATCCAGTGCCGTGAGCCGAGCGCCCGTCTTCAGGGCCGGATCCGCACGATTCATGGACCGTCCAGCAGGCTCACAGCCGGAAAGGGCCCTCGTCCAGGTAGCGACGGCCTTCCTCGATCAGGCGGTCGAGCAGCGCCTGGCCGTCGCCCATCTGGACCGCCCGGGCGTAGAAGGAGGCCACGAACATCGGCTCGCCGATGTAGAAACGCTCGTAGTGGGCGAGGCGCTGGCCAATCGGACCCCCGGCCAGTTCCCAGGCCAGCTTGGCGATCTGAACCCGCTCCTCACCGGGCATGGCGTCAGCTCCCGCGAAGTAGGTGTTGGCGAACTCGGCCACCTCGCCACGGAACTCGCCTGCCGTGGGAGTGAGCATCAACCCGGCCGCCCCGGTCCGCTTGATGGTCTCCAGCATGGTGTTGTAGAAGTCGGGGAAGAGCAGGCCGTGGGCGGTGAGAGCGTCGGCGTTCAGGTAGTAGACCCCGTCGTCCCCGACCCGCGGCTCCTCCTCGGCCCTGAACAGCAGCGCCTCGGCGGCCTTGTGCATGGCGGCTATCCGTCCTAGCTTCTCGCCCACGTTGGGGAACACGTTGGTCTTGACGGAGGCGCACAGCGCCATGGCCACCGCCACCGTCAGGCCGGAGCGCACGATGGCCCTCTGGATCGACAGGTGGCCCGAGAATGCGGCAACCGCGGTCATGAACCGCATGTTGTTGGCCGCCTCCTTGCTGCTGTGGAAGAAGACCCGGTCCCACGGAACCAGAACGTCATCGAAGACCAGGAGCGCGTCGATCTCCTCGTAGCGCGAGCTGAGCGGCGAGTCGTAGACGTTGAGCCGATCATCCTTCACCAGCGGTTCCCGGCAGAGAAGCTTGAGGCCGGGGGTGGTGGTGGGGATGCTGAAGCACAGGCAGTAGGCCTCGTCGCCGGGGACGAACTGGCGCCCGTTGGGGAACACGAGAACCTCGTCGGCAAAGGGCGCCGCCGTGGCCAACTGCTTGGCGCCCCTGACCACCAGACCCTTCGATGTCTTCTCCTTGATGCGCAGATGCAGGTAGGGGTTCTCCTGCTGGTGGGAAGGCTTGGAGCGGTCCGACTGGGGATTCCCGAGTGCGTGGGTGACGAAGAGGTCATTGTCCTTGACGTGGTTGTAGTAGTCGGTGATCCGCTGTGATCCGCCCTTCTCGAACTGGTCGAACCAGTCGGCGCTGACGCTCAGGCCCGCCACCAGGGCCGCCATCGACTCGGGCCCTCGACCGAGACACCCGTAGGAGCCCTCCGCGAACGTCTTGTAGGCCAGGCCCTTGGCACGGAGCTCGTCGTGGGTCCTGGGAACGAGGAAGCTGAGATCGAATCGCTCCCCGTTCTCCACGTAGGTCATGCGGTCCTGGAACTCGTCACTGTGCTTCATGTCGTAGACCCGGGCATACGACTCGATGGGACGGCGGAAGGCGGGGAACTTGGTCACGTCCTCGACGCGTTCGCCGTCGACGTAGGCTTCGCGGGGGGCCTCGAGACCCTCCATGTACTGGGCGCCGGTGCGGATCACGGTTTCAACGACCTCCTGATCGCCAACTGCCAGGCTCGCAGGCCTGCTCCTGTTTATTAGGTCTGTCACCCGAAGGTACGGGAAACGCGAGCAGGTGTCCAACGATGATTTCCGAATCGATCCATCGGCTGCGCCGATAGAACATGGAGCCGACGTTCCTCGATTTCGGAATCCGGTTTGACGGTCGGGCGATGCTCGTCGTATCTTGCGGCCCATGCCTTATATAGACGTTCACGGCCATGTAACAGCACCAATAGCCCTCTACGCCTACCAGGCAGGATTGATCTCCGCCGGGAAGTTCCACGGCAAGGGCAAGATCCGGGCGACCGAGGAGGAGATCCTCGAATCGTGTCAATGGCACATCGAGCGCCTCCGGAGCCACGGAATCGACCGGCAGTTCATCTCGCCGCGGCCCTACTCGATGATGCACTCCCGCAAGCCGGAGATCATCGTGCACTGGTTCATCGAGACGGTCAACGACATCATCGCCGCCCAGGTGGCCGAGTACCCGGAAGCCTTCGTGGGTGTCGCCGGCCTCCCGCAGAGCGCCGGGGTCAGCCCGGCCAACGCGGTGGAGGAACTGGAACGGTGCGTCACGGAGCTCGGTTTCGTGGGTTGCGTGGTCAACCCCGATCCCGGCGAGGGGGACTACGCCACCCCCGGACTGGGCGACGAGTGGTGGTACCCGCTATGGGAGAAGATGGTGGAACTCGACGTTCCCGGCCTGGTCCACGCCACGTCGTGCCAGAACCAGCGGGAGTCCTACTCCAACCACTTCATCACCGAGGAGGGCATCGCGGTCATGTCGCTGATGGACTCCCATGTGTTCGAGGACTTCCCGGATCTCAAGCTGATCATCTCCCACGGTGGTGGCTCGGTCCCCTACCAGTACGGGCGCTGGCAGGCGCAGCGGGTTCAGAAGGGCAAGGTGGACTTCGAGGAGGATCTCCGGAAGCTCTGGTTCGACACGGTGCTCTACAACAAGGAATCGCTCGAGCTGCTGTTCAAGATCGTCGGCCCCGAGCACTGCCTGTTCGGCACCGAGACCCCCGGCATCGGGTCGGGAATCGACCGCAAGACCGGCAAGTACATGGACGATCTGGGCCCGGTCATCGATAGCATCGACTTCCTGACCGAGGACCAGAAAAAGGACGTTTTCTACCGCAACGCCGAGAAGGTCTTCACCCGCTGGGAGGGAACCGCCTCCGACGACCCGACGTGAGCACCTTCGACCACGAGTCCCGGCGGGCCCGCTTCCAGGAACGGCTCGCCGAACTAGCAGTTGATGTCGCCATGGTCCTCCCTTCGGGTGACCTGGAGTACCTGACCGGTTTCCCCCGCCGGGCGCCCTCGTTCGGCAACATCGAGTACGCGCACCAGTGGACCACGGGGGCTCTGTTCCGCCCCGAGGGCGAGCCCGTCTACGTGATCCCCCAGGGCTACTCCTCCTTCAACCTGCCGGGCGGCGTGGAAGGTGACGTGGTGCAGGTCCGCAACCTGGACGACGGTGTGGAAGTGTTCGCCCGGACCCTGGCCCGGTTCGGCCGCATCCGGAGGATCGGCGTGTCCGCGCGTACGTTCTCCCGGACCGCGGTGCGGATGGTGGAACTGACCGGCGGGGCGGAACTGGTCGACCTCGATGACGAGATCAACGCCCTGCGGCGGATCAAGGAACCCGTGGAGCTGGACGCCATGCGCCGGTCGGGACACATCTGCGATCTGGTGATGGGAGAGATCACCTCCTCGGTGGCGGCGGGGGTCACCGAGTTCGAGATCTCCAGCCGCGTCGACTACCTGATGAGGAAGCACGGCGGGAAGTTCCCCTCATTCGACACGGGCGTGTTCGCCATGGGTCCTGCCCTGGACAGGGATGCTTCCACCCGCCTCACCGCCGAACCCCTGGTGGAGGGGTTGGGGGTGTCTTTCGACTTCGGGACCGTGGTGGACGGGTACTGCTCGGACTTCGGGCGCACCATCCACATCGGCGAGCCCGACGACCGCTACCGGGAAGCCTATGGCCTGGTGGTGGCCGCCCAGGAGGCCGGCCGCCGGGCCGCCGTACCCGGGGCGACCGCGTCGGAGGTCAACGCGGCCACCCGGGCGGTCATCGACGGAGCCGGGTACGGCGACTGGTTCCGCCACCGGACCGGACACTGCATCGGCCTCGACACCCACGAACGGCCCTTCATCTCCGAGGAGGACACCACCGTCCTGGAGGAGGGCATGACGTTCACCATCGAGCCGTCGATCTTCTGGCCGGGCACCGTGGGTGTGCGGGTGGAGGACATGTTCGTCTGCCGGCCCGGAGGGGCCGAGTGCCTGAACACCTACAGCCGGGACCTGGTCGCGGTCTGATCCCGAAGGTTCGGAAGGAGCGTTATGGCGAGAAGGGTCAACATCGACGTGCCGGGGGTCCGCCACGGCGACCTGCCCATCCCCATGGCCACCAAGGTCGGCAACATGGTGTTCTCGAGCGGCATCCACGCCATGGACCCCGAAACCGGAACCATCCCGGACGACCCGGGGCGCCAGGTCGAGCTGGTCTTCCAGCACATGCGCACCATCGTCGAGAACGCCGGCGGCTCCACCGACGACATCGCCCTGGTGATCTTCAACATCAAGGACAACGCCTACCGCTCAATCGTCAACGACGAGTGGCTGAAGATGTTCCCGCACGACGGGGACCGCCCGGCCCGGAACACCTACCTCGTCGACCTCGGCTTCGGGATGATCATCCACGTACTGATCACCGCCGTCCTCGAGGACTGAGGCACGAGGCTTCGTTAGGCCGGTAGGTCGGGGTCGACCACCTCGGCTGTCACGTGGAAGTCGTATATCTGGCGCGGCTTCGGATAGGTCCGCTTGCTCTGGGACAGGCCTAGCTGCACCAGCATCTCGGTCACCTTGAGCAATGTGTGGTCCGTGCTCAGCACCGGCACCCCGTATGGAGACAGGTGTTTCACGAGGTAGTCGTGGAGGCGAGGGCCGCCGTATCCGATGATCACGTCGGCGCCGTCCTCGAAGATCGCCTTCTTGGCCTCCTCCAGCGCGGCCGTGAAGACCGGCTCCAGTTCCTCGTCGGTGGCGATCAACTCGTTGAAACCGGTGGGTGGGACGTTGACGTTGCGGATGGACGCCAGCTTGTGCTCGAGGCCGTAGTGCTGGGCGGCAGTGATCAGCGTGTCCTTGGTGTGGTCGATGTCGATGCCGTCGTCGCCCTCCTCCTTGCCGGCGATCACGTAGGAGAACTTGCGACCCAGCATCGAGGCGACATGCTGGACCGCGCACGCCGATCCCATCACCAGCGTGTCGCACAGCTCCCGGGCCGCCTTCACACCCGGCTCGCCGTTGCAGCGGATGATCATGGCGTCGGCGTCCCCCTCGCTCTCGACCTTCCATGCCTCCCGGGCATGGAGCACCGCCACCATCTCGTTCTCGTAGTTCTGCTCGACGAAGTGAACGAACGCGTCGGGGGCGTCCCGGACCACCAACTCGGTATCGTCGTTCTTCAACTCCAGCAGGTCGGCCAGCGGCTTGCTCGGGTATTCGAGACCCGGGATGCGGAAGCCGTTGATCCGCACGATCTTCATCTTCTTGCCCATCACGCCCTCACCCGGTCGGTCCTCGGCGTGTCACTGTAGCCCGACCCTGCGATGCCTGGCACGGGTGGCCAGAAGCTACGCCACCATCGCGGATTCCGCTGCGAACGCTCCGCCTTCGATCGGCGATCAGCCCTCTCGTTTGCTGCGCCTCTTCTTGATGATCGACCATACGCCCAGCGCCATGACCCCTAACAGGACCGCTAGGTACAACCACACCAGGATCCCCAGCACCCATCCGATCATGGGCGGTACCCGCACCCGACCAGCCTGGCACCGCCTCGAGAGAGGACGGATCGCCAGGCAGTACTCCGGTAGTCGAAGACATCGAACACAAGTCGGACCCTACTCGGCTGTCCCCGGGGCCCTGCGATAGCTGGTGCCGTCTAACCGACCCGTTTCGATATGAGGCCGCATCTCGGGCCGTAGACCCTTCGTCGTAACCACGTCCACAGCACGACCCAACAGATCTTCGATGTAGAACGGCGACTCCCATCAAAGGTGGCGCACCCTCAGTAGAGTGAATCATGGCTAGGGTTCCGGCCATGGCGGGGGCAGGCTATGTGGCGTTGCTGCGGGGGATCAATGTCGGCGGCAGGAATATCGTCCTCATGGCTGACTTGCGCGCCGCCTTCGAAGACGCCGGGTACGCGGCGGTCGGAACATACATTCAGTCCGGCAACGTGCTGTTCGAATCCGCCGTGCCCCTGACATCGTTGGAGTCCGACATCGAGAGAATGCTCGCTGACAGATTCGGGCTGTCGGTTGTCGTGGTGGTGCGTTCGCATCGGCAGCACCGCGACGTGGTCAACAGGGCGCCGGACGGGTTCGGCACCGAGCCGGAGAGCTATCACTCGGACGTGATCTTCCTGAAGGCGCCGCTGTCGAGTCGCCAAGCCATGCGAGTCGTAGATCCGCGTGACGGTGTCGACCAAGTCTGGCCAGGTGAAGGGGTGATCTACTTCTCGCGCCTCAGCAAGCGGTTGTCGCAGAGCCGGATGAGCCGGATCGCCGGCAGCCCGCTCTATCAGAATATGACCATCCGAAACTGGAGGACAACCACCAAGTTGCTGAGTCTCCTCGACCAGCGTGTCGAGAAGGACTGATGATCCGGCCGGCGGGCCCATGAGGACCCGCGGTATTCACGCACGTCGACGCTTCAGTGAGGATGACCTTCGCTAACGGTCGCCTGCGTCCAAGAATTTCCGGAACTCGATTCACCTGATCGTCGGAGACGACACGGCTGGTCAAACATCCAGGAACTCTCATCGATCTCGATCCTTCTTGTCCAGGATGATCCCGTCCAGATGATCTGGCGCCTCCCTTCACCCCAGAACGGTCCGGCGGCGACGTAGACCGTTGGTGCCAAGGATCCGTCGCATGGATGAGCAACTCTCGGGTTCGGCGCCCTCCATCTGTTTTCCCAAGGTGTGTTAGGGCGCCCTAAGTGATATGTGTCGGGCTACTTGACAACTATCCTATAGGACGCCTACTCTCCCGGTCGGTGGCCGGTAAGTCACCTGCTCTCAAGACAGAAGGGACGGACGTGAGACGATCTGCAGTCGCGGCAATGGCAGTGGTCCTTGGTCTGGTGGTGGCCTCCTGCGCGGGAGGGGACGAGACGGTAACGGTGTACTCGGGTCGCACCGAGAACCTGATCGGGCCGATCCTCGAGGACTTCACCGAAGCCACCGGAATCGAGGTGGAGGTCCGCTACGGGCAGTCGGCCGACCTGGCCCTCCTCATCGACCAGGAAGGCGACCGGAGCCCGGCGGATATCTTCATCTCGCAGAGTCCTGGTGCCGTAGGGTTCCTAGCCGGCAAGGGCAAGCTCCGACCCATCGGCGAAGACGTCCTCGGATTGGTTCCCGGGGAATTCCGCAACGCCAACGGGATGTGGGTCGGCATATCGGGCCGGGTGCGGGTAATCGTCTACAACCGGGAACTGGTGGACCCTTCCGAGTTGCCGGCATCCGTCTTCGAACTGACCGAGGAGCGGTTCCGCGACCGGGTCGCGGTAGCACCGGCGAACGGTTCGTTCCAGGACTTCGTCACCGCCATGAGGGAGACCCACGGCGACAACGCAACCCTCGCCTGGCTTGAAGGACTGGTGGCCAACGATGCCCGCACCTACGCCAGCAACACCTCGATCGTCCAAGCCGTGGGCCGGGGCGACGTACCGATGGGCCTCGTCAACCACTACTACAACTTCAGGGCCAAGGCCGAGGATCCTGGTGTCGCTTCGGAGAACTACTACTTCCCCGACCGTGACATCGGCTCCCTTATGATCGTCACGGCGATCGGCGTACTCTCCACCAGCGACGTCCCCGAACTGGCCGATCAACTCGTCGAGTTCATGCTCGGCGAGGCGCAACGTTTCTACAGCGAGAAGACGTTCGAGTACCCCTTGGCGGCCGGTGTGGCACCATCCTCCGTACTGCCACCTCTCTCGGGCGTAGGTGTAGCCACCTACGATTTCGATCGGCTCGGAGGCGGGCTGGAGCGGACCAAGGAACTGATCGATGAAAGCGGGCTCGAGTCCTCCTGACACGACGGCTTCGGCCGTAGCGCGGCGTCGGAAGCACCACCCCGGTCTCCTGTTCGCGGTGGCCGTACTGGGCCTTCTCTTCCTATGCCCGGTCGGTTACCTGGCGTGGGGAACCCTGAGCCTCGGAGGGGACTTCTGGGCGACCGTCGCCAGCGAGCGCACCCTGCGGCCCCTGCTTAACTCCCTGCTGATTGCTTCCGCTACGGCTGTAGCGTGCATGTTCCTCGGAACGACCCTTGCCTGGCTCGTGGCCCGGACCGACCTGGTAGCAAGACGGTTCTGGCGAGTGGTGCTGCCGCTACCGCTGGTCATTCCCTCTTTCGTAGGCGCAACCGCCTTACTGTCGGCCTTCGGTCAGGGGGGATTGGTGCCTTTCCTCCCCAGGATCGAAGGGTTCTGGGGAGCATTCATCGTCCTGACCGCCCTCAGCTATCCCTACGTCTACCTCCCCGTTCTGGCTCGGCTCTCCACCACGGTCCCGACGCTGGAAGAGGCGGCGCGGCTCTTGGGCAGCCACACCGGACGTACGCTGACCCGGGTGGTTCTACCGCATATACGCGACTCTGTGGCCGCCGGAACGATGCTGGTGTTCCTCTACGGACTCAGCGACTTCGGTGCGGCGGCGCTGATGCGCTACGACACCATAACCCGGGCCATCTACTCCTCTCGCCTGTTCGACCGCGCCACCTCTCTGACGCTCGGGCTGGTGCTGGCCGTGCTGGCACTGATCGTGGCGCTGATCGAGCGGGCAGCCACACCGGACCGTCGACCCGGGAAGGGAATCGGGAGGGTGCAGGTGCAGTACCGGTTACGCAGGTCTTCGGTCCCCGCCGCAGTGCTCGCGAGCGGAGTGGTCGGGTTGGCCCTGGTAGCCCCCGTAGCGGTATTCATGCTTTGGGTGATCCGCGGCTCGACCACGGTGGGAGTCGGCTACTCGGGCATCGGGGATGGGCTCGGTTTCCTCATCGGACCCATCCTCAACTCGGCCGTCGCGGCGGTCGCCGCCGGTGTGTGCGCAGTGGCCGTCACGCTCCCCGTGGCGTACGCGGTCGCGAGGCGGCGGAACTGGTTGTCTCACGCAGCCGCCGCTTCGGTGACCTCCGTGTTCGCTCTGCCCGGGCTGGTAGTGGCGCTGGCGGTCGTCTTCTGGGCCATCCAGGCGCCCCGTCCACTGGCGGCTGTATACCAGACGTTCCCCTTGCTGGTGCTGGCCTACGTGCTCCACTTCGGCGCCCAGTCGATGAGAGCTTCCCAGGCGGCGATCAGCGACGTGCCCCTGCGCTACGAAGACGCTGCTCGCACTCTCGGAGTGACCGCCCGCCGCCGTTTCTTAACCATCGACCTTCCGCTGGTAATGCCCGGCCTGGTAACCGGAGGAGGCCTGGTCCTACTGTCCACCCTCAAGGAACTGCCGGCCACACTGCTACTCGCCCCGATCGGGTTCGAGACGCTGGCCACGAGGATATGGAATGCAGCTGAAGACGGGTTCTTCGCCGAGGTGGGCATCACGTCGCTGGTCCTCATCCTGCTGTCGGGACTCCTCACATGGATATTCGTGCTCCGTCGCGAGTAGAAGGTGTGACGACTGGTCTCCTGGCAGTGCTGCTGTCTCAGCGCCTGATAACTACCCCGGCCATCACACCGAGGCCGGAACAGACTCGGCTCCCACCTTGACATCAACAGGGGTGGCTGCAAGCATTTCCGTCAACAACGCGCTTATCAAGAGCGGTGGAGGGACAGGCCCTGCGAAACCGCGGCAACCGATCCGTTCGGTGCCAATGCCTGATCGATGAGGCAGCCTGCGGCGGAACTCCGCTGTCGGCGCTCACTTGGAGCGCGTACCGACAAAGGAGAACGCCATCATGACCCTGTATGGAACCCACTGCCCCGCCTCGGCGGTTGGCGCCTTCCGTATTCCCATCGCTCCGGTGTGTCCGTGCTCTCGGGTGAGTAGCGCGAGACGACCCGGCTTGTCTCGCTGATCGCCACCGCCCGAGAGCGAGGAACGGCGTCAGCAACCAGCCCGATCGGGAACCGCTACGCGGATCCCGGACAGATCGACAACGAAAGGGTCATCGAATGACTACCAAGACCGAACAGCAACTCAATGACGTGAACCTCGAAGCGGTCGGCGCCCTCGTCGCCGCCGTGGCGGACGACCCGGAGCAGGGCCAGACCGAGTGGCAGGCCACCGTGACCTGGAACGGCGCCTTCCGTTCAGAGGTCTCGATCAGGGACTTCGACCCCATCCCGTCCGATGAGCCGGCGGGGCTCGGCGGCTCCGACACCGCCCCCAACCCGGTAGAGCAGGTGCTCGGAGCGCTGGGCAACTGCTTGGCGGTGGGGTACGCCGCCAACGCCAGTGCCGCCGGAGTCGAGATCGAGGATCTCAAGATCGAACTCAGCGGGGATCTAGACTTGCAGACCTTCCTGGGCCTCAAGCCCGGCCACGCCGGCTACGGAGGCCTGTCGGTGAAAGTCCACCTGGACTCCGACGCCACGGAGGAGCAACTTGCAGCCCTCCACGACAAGGTCGTCAGCAGCTCGCCTGTCGGTCACACGCTCAGCAACCCGGTACCGCTGAACATCGAACTGGCCTGAGAAACGATCGTCGCGGCGGACCCGCTCCGGCTTCCCGGATCTCCTGCATGGTGGGGGAACTGCCGGATCCGGAGCGGGCCCCGCGCCTATCGACCTAGTAGGGCGGGACTAGGACCCTCAGCCTCGAAGCGCGGGGCTTGCGGGATAGTCCTCGGGTTTCCCCGTGTCTTTCGGCTGGATCACGAAGTCCCGACGATCGCGGTAGAGGCGGGCACGGTTGAGCACATAGTTGACTCCCGGTTGGATGGCGTCCCAGTGGGTCATCAGCCAGTACTTGTGGTCACCGAGGAACAGATAGGTGTTCTTCATACGAAAGAAACGGCCGGATACGCCCTCCCCCGCCCGGAACCGCTCGCAGACCGCCTCCAGTAACTCCTGCCGGCTGTCCTTCTCGGAAAGCACGTACTCGTGAGGCCAGGTGTCCCGGTACGTGACAGCCTCCCTCCACGTCGCACGGTGGATGAGTTCGGTCAACTTTGTTGCCTTCACCTCGAATCACTCCCTGCTGGTTGCCCCACTGCGGTTGCGCTCTTCAATCAGAGCCGGAACGCGTCTCTGCCCTACCTGTTGTACCGGCGGATGACCCAGCCTACGAAGGCGAAGGTGAACCCCGCAGCGGGGTTCGCGCCGATGCTCGCCAGGACCAGGCCGTAGACAACGATCAACGTTCCGAGGGTCCTCATCGGACCGTCTCGTATGAGGTCCGGCGGTCGTAGCCCGCCAAACGTATCTCGCGCATGACTCCGGGATGTTCCTGCACCCGTCGAACTCCTGCGCGCCTCTCTTCCATGCGATCTCCTCCGGGATGGAACATACCCAGACCCTGTGACACATCCCGCGCCACCCCTATTCCCGACCCGGGCCGGAACACGCGCGCCTGCTCCTTCACTGACCGTCGCGCATCCGGAGAACAGGGTTCAGGGATACGTTGGGTAGTGTGACGGTCTTCATCTTGCACGATGGGAGTCGGCTAGTCGGATGGTGAAACGGCTTAAGTACTGGGGGTGGGGCTACGAGGGGGATGGCCTCTCGGCGTCCGACCGGGATGCGCTGCTCGCAACATTCGCCGGCGAATACGGGATAACCGGATCCGGCGAAGGGGCGATACCCGGGCTCGACGACATATCGCTCCCCCCGCCCCGCCTGGCGCCGCCCGCCGGCCTCGCTCCACTTTGCACGCAGGAACCGTACGAGCGGGCGCTGCATAGCTTCGGGCAGTCCCAGCCCGACTCGATCAGGATCTTCTCCCGGGACTTTGCCCATGCTCCCGATGTGGTCGCATACCCTCGGAACGAGGCCGACGTGGCGGCCTTGCTGGACTGGGCGGAGTCGGAGGGGGCTGCTCTCATCCCGTTCGGAGGTGGTTCGTCTGTGGTGGGCGGGGTGACACCGGACGTGGCCGACGGTTTCGCCGGAGTCGTCACGCTGGACATGAGCCGTATGAACCGGGTTCTCGAGGTGGACACGCTGTCACGAGCGGCCCGCATCCAGGGTGGGGCGCGCGGACCCGAACTCGAGGCCGCCCTCAAACCGCACGGGGTGACGCTCCGGCACTTCCCCCAGTCCTTCCAGCACTCCACCTTGGGTGGTTGGATCGCCACCCGGTCGGGAGGCCACTTCGCAACCCTGTACACCCACATCGACGACTTAGTCGAGAACGTCAGCATGGTCACACCTGCAGGGCGGATGGAGTCGCTGCGGCTGCCCGGGTCGGGGGCCGGTCCGAGCCCCGACCGGCTGCTAATCGGATCCGAGGGATCGCTCGGGATAATCACCGAAGCCTGGGTGAGGGTCCAGGGGCGGGTGAGGTTCAAGGCGACGGCCGGCTTCCGCTTCCCCGAATTCGTCCAAGCCGCAGGGGCCGTGCGGGCGATCGCTCAGGCCGGCCTGTTCCCCGCCAACGTGAGGATCGTGGACGGGGTGGAACTGGCTGTGAACGGGGCCGGGGACGGTTCGTTCACCCTGATGGTGGTCTCCTTCGAGTCGGCCGACCGTCCCGTCGACACGTGGATGGACCTAGCCGAGGAATGCGCCCTGAGCCACGGTGGCGGTCCGGATGCCGACTGGCGCACCAACCCGAACGCCCACTTGGCGGGCGCGGCGGGCGCATGGCGTGAGGCATTCATCAGAATGCCCTACAACCGGGAGGTACTCACGCCGCTGGGCATCATCTCGGACACCTTCGAGTCGGCGATCACCTGGGACCGCTTCGAGGCGTTCTACCACAATGTCCGGAGAGCCACCCACGATGCCATCCGCGAGGCGACCGGCCGGGAGGGCGCCGTGTCGTGCCGGTTCAGCCACGCCTATCCGGACGGTCCCGCCCCCTACTTCGCCTTCCACTGCGCCGCGGATCCGGGCTCGATGCTGGAGCAGTGGTGGGAGATCAAGCGCGCCGTCTCCGACGCGGTGATCGACAACGGCGGCACCATCACCCACCACCACGCCGTCGGCCGGGATCACCAGCCGTGGTACGAGCGGCAGCGACCTCCTCTGTTCGGCGACGTGCTGGCTCGCGCCAAGACACATTTGGACCCGAATGGAATCCTCAACCCCGGAGTTCTCGTGCCCCGGGAGCGGAGTCCTCTACCCACCGCTTAGGCGCTCCTGACCAGCGCAGGAGGAACGACGCCGGTTCGCTAGCCCTCCGAGACGCCGGCCATCAGAAGGCCCAGACGCTGGACCGTCGCTTCCTCCTGAGCCAGGGTTCCCATGATCCGGCCCTCGAACATCACGGCTATCCGGTCCGAGAGGCCGATCACCTCGTCCAGATCCTCCGAGATCAGCAGGATGGCGGTCCCGTTGGCGCGCTGGTCCATCAGGACCGAGTGGATGTACTCGGCTGCCCCGATGTCGACCCCTCGCGTGGGCTGGGAAGCGATCAGAACGTCGGGATCGCCGGAAAGTTCCCGGGCGATGATCAGCTTCTGGATGTTGCCGCCCGACAGGTTGGCGGTGGGCTCGTCCAGCGATGGGGTCTTGACGGTGAAGCGCCGCACCAGATCCGAGCATCTGGACTCGATCGCCTTGAAGTTCAGGAAGCCTCGCCGGCTGGTCGGCGGGGTGTCGTGGTTGGTAAGGATGAGGTTCTCGGCCACGCTGAACTCGCCGATGGTGCCGTCCCTCATGCGCTCCTCGGGAATGTAGGCGACCCCCAGGCGGCGTATCTCCTTCGCGGTCTTGCGAGTGGTGTCGGCGCCGTTCATCACGATGTTGCCCGCAACCACCGGACGCAGACCGGCCATGGCTTCAGCCAACTCACGCTGACCGTTGCCGGATACGCCGGCGATCCCGACCACCTCGCCGCTGCGGACCTCAAGATCGAAGTCCCTGACCGCAGGCGCGCCGCGGTCGCCGAGCACTTCCAGGCCGCTGATGGAGATGCGGGGATGGCCGGCCTCCGATTCGCCCCGCGCCGGAGCCAACCGGACCTCCCGTCCGACCATCATATGGGCCAGCTGTTCCCGGCTCGTGCTGGAGGGAACCGTCCGTCCGGTCACCTGACCGCCCCGCAGGACCGTTATCCGGTCCGAGAGGCTCATGACCTCGTGCAGCTTGTGGGAGATGAACACCAGGCCACGACCGCCCTTGGTCATCTGGCGCAACGTCAAGAACAGGTCCTCGACCTCGGAGGGTGTGAGCACCGAAGTCGGCTCGTCGAGGATCAGCAGCGAGACGTCCCGGTAGATGGCCTTCATGATCTCCACCCGCTGGCGTTCCCCCACCGCGAGCTGCCAGATATAGGCCTCCGGGTCGATCTGGAGCCCGTACGTCTCGGACAGCTCCCGGATCCGTTGGTGGACCGGACCGAGATCCTGCAGGAGACGCCGTGCGGACGGGAGGCCTAAGGCCACGTTCTCGGCGACCGTTAGCGTCGGTACCAGCATGAAGTGCTGGTGGATCATGCCGATCCCGTGGTCGATGGCGTCCGAGGGGGAACCGATGGCCACCGGCTTCCCTTGCAGGCGTATCTCCCCCTCGTCGGCTTGGTAGAGGCCATACAGGACATTCATCAGGGTGCTCTTGCCGGCACCGTTCTCACCCAGCAGTGTGTGAACCTCGCCCGGGCGCACATCGAAGTCAACCCGATCGTTGGCCACCACGCCCGGAAAGCGTTTGGTGATTCCCTCCATCTCGAGGAGCGGCGCAACACCTGCGGTCGGTTCCATGACTAGCCCCGATCATTCATGGTCGGGGTTTGAAGGGGATCAGGCGCGGCGCTTCGAGTCGCCCGGCCTGGGGTCATAACCATTGGAGAACCCCCCTTTCTTCCTGAGGCGGCTTCACTGCCAAGGTGAGGTGGGCACGCTTGGCAATGACGAGGTTGAAGTGGCCTGATGCGGATCGGTGTGCTGGGAACATGAATAATCAGGCCTAATGGCCCCTTTGGAAGGGCCGCGTGAGCGCGGATGGCTGTCCGGTACGGCGAGAGACCAGCACCAGAACCAGAATGGTGAGCACCGCCGGGAACATTCCGACGATGCTCGCGGTGGTGCCTACCACGATTCCTAGCGTCTTCCACTGCAGGACGGTGGCAGATACCAAGCCGAACACCATCGCGCCGGCCATCACGCCAACGGGCCGCCATGCGCCGAAGTAGACCAGTGCGATGGCGATGAACCCATGCCCGTTGGTGAGGTTCTGCTGGAAGATCCCCAACTCGAGGGCCAGGGCACCGCCGGCGAGACCTGCCATGGCGTTGCCCACGAAGATCGTGACGTAGCGGGTCCGGTCGACGCTGACCCCCAGGCTGTCGGCAGCCTCCGGCGTCTCCCCCACCGCCCTGACGTTCAGTCCGAACGGGGTCCGGTTCATGACGAACCAGAGCGCCGGAACCAGCAGGAAGGCCGTGTAGACAAGGATGTTCTGATGGAAAAGGACCTCCCCCACCAATGGAAGATCTCCCAGTAGAGGCACGGCCACATCCCCGAGACCGTCGATGGGCGTGGGTGTTCCGACCTGCTTCTGGAACAGGAGGTCGCTCAGACCCAGACCGAAGATGAAGATGCCGATGCCGCTGATGCCCTGCTCCGCTTTGAGGGCAATCGTCACCACCCCGTACACGATCCCCATCACGCCGCCCACTACCAAGCTGACCAGGATCCCGAGCACGACGCTGTCCGTGCGAAGGGTTGCGTAGTAGGCGCCGTAGGCGCCGAGGAGCATGACTCCCTCCACCCCCAGGTTGAGCACCCCGCTGCGCTGGCCGAGGGTCTCGCCCAAGGCTGCCAGCAGGAACGGCGTGGCAAGCCGGATCGCGGAGGCAACGGTCGCCAGCAGGACCGAGACGGTCAGGAACTCGGTCACGGAGGATCTGCCCTTTTGAGCGCTGAGTCACTCTCCGCCGCCGCGGCACCGGACTCATCCGCCCGCTCGGATATCCGGGCAGCTGCTTGTGCCAAACGGACCCGGGCTTGGATGCTTCCTACGACGAAGACCACCACCAAACCGTTCAGGGCCAGGATCAATGCAGCGGGGACCTGCACGGCTTTTT
>JAGWAN010000064.1 GCA_021296345.1 Acidimicrobiia bacterium
CCATCGTGAAGTTGATGTTGTAGCTCCCGTTCAGGATCACCTGGGATTCGGTCTCGTGGACAAAGGAGTTGCCCGAGCTGATCCGGATCGCCTCGTAGGCGGTGTTCAGGTCCATACCGGACCGGCGGGCCACCATCAGCGCCTCGCCCAGAGCCACCAGGTGCACCGAGGCCAGGTAGTTGGTCACCACCTTGAGTATCGAAGCCGAGCCGAGTTCCCCCACGTGGAGTACCCGCCGGCCCATGGTGGTGAGAACCGGTAGGGCCCGCTCGAAGTCCTCCCGATCGGCGCCCACAAAGATGGAGATGTTGCCGGTCGCGGCCCGGTGGCATCCGCCCGACACCGGCCCGTCCATGGGGCGGGCGCCCCTGCCCACGACCAGCGCGCCGAGACGCCGCACCTCGGCCTCATCGGTGGTGCTCATCTCGAGCCAGATCTTGCCGTCGCCCAGACCCTCCAACACCCCATCCCGGCCTTCCATCACCGACCTCACCGCGGCGGGAGAGGGCAGGCAGGTGATGACCAGATCGCAAGCCTCGGCGAGTTCCCGGTTCGTAGCCGCCCACATGGCCCCGCCGTCCAGCAACGGCTGCGCCACCGCCCGATCCAGGTCCCGGACCACCATCTCGAACCCGTTTCTCAACAGGCTCTTCGACAGCTTGGAGCCGACGTTGCCCAGACCTATGAAACCGACCTTCATGATGCGACCTCCTGTGGGTTCCGAAGCACTGGCGGCATTACGATCTCAACCGTCCTGAGCGGGTCGAAGAACGCGAAAATCGCATCCAGCGCGCTCCGCCCCCCGGGCCCTTCCCCCGCCACCACCTGCCTTGGTTCGGAGCGTGGTCCGCCATGCCCCGGGTATTCCGGGACTCGGCGGTTCGCTCCATGATGCCTTGTATGTTCCCTCCGGGCCGGCCGAACCGATCGGCAAGACGCCATCAGCCGGTGTAGGTGCTTGGCGATACTCAACATATATCGGGGGTGTGACACATTCAACCCTTCCGTCCGGTCCGCCGAGCTGATGCGTTAGAAGGGTGCTGAAAGACGGGGATGGGTTGGTCCGTGATTATCTGACCCGGGGTTGCATTGTCGGGAACCGGGCCAACCGGACACTTCTTCAGTACCTCCTAGAAAGCCGTGTAGCCGCCGTCCACCACGTGTGCGGCACCGGTCGTGAACGAGGACTCATCCCCGGCCAGGTAGAGCACGGCACGGGCTATCTCCTCGGGCCTGCCGAGCCTGCGCATCATGTGCAAGCCCTCCAGCCTGGTGAGGCGCTCCGCGGTCAGCGGGCTCAGTAGGGGCGTGTCGATGGCGCCCGGGCAGACGGCGTTGACCCGGATGCCCGCCGCGGCGTGGTCGTAGGCCATGCACCGCACCAGGCCGATCACCCCGTGCTTCGAGGTGTTGTAGGCCACCTGGCCCATCTCCCCTGTCATACCCGCCACCGAGGCGACGCAGACGATGGAGCCTCCCCCGGCTCGCTCCATGTGGGGAACGGCGTGGCGGGATGCGAGGAAGATCGACTTGAGGTTCACCGCCATCACCCGATCCCAGAGCTCCTCGGTTGCCTCTGTCACCGTCCCCTTGCCGGCGATGCCGGCGTTGTTGACCAGGATGTCCAGGGAGCCGTAGCGTTCCACCGCCGTGTCGATCATCCGCTTGCAGTCGGAGTCGGATGTGACATCGGCCTGCACGAACACAGCCTCCCCGCCAGCCGACGCGATCTCCTCCACCACCCCTGTGGCAGGACCGCTTCTCATGTCAGCCAGGATGAGCCTGGCCCCCTCGGCGGCGAAGAGCCGGGCGATCGCCGCCCCGATCCCCTGGCCGGCGCCGGTGACGACCGCCGTTCTGTCCTCAAGCCTCATACGCGCTCCTCGTCCGTTGCCCTTGAATGGACCGCCCGAGCGCCTCCATTACTTAGCGTCCTCGATGTCGGCGCTCCGTCTCCGTTGGTCGAGGAGTTCCTCGACCAGGTTGCTGCCTTCGAGTTCAGACTGGACACGGACCAGCAGAGCGTCGCGGCTCGTTAGGACCAAGCCCCAAGGTGACTCCATGAAGATCACCGACGTGCCCTGATCGAGGCCGTGGCGGGCTCTGATCTCCGCCGGTACCACTAGGCGACCCCGATCTCCCATCGTTGTGACATACGTCCCGCTCATCGTGGAACCATACCGTTCGTTACAACGACGTTTGGGAAACAGAAACCCACCGGCGTGTGGGTCCCGTTCGGACCGGTGGGATCAGGCGGCCAGGAAGTCGAGGATGACTTTGACCGACCGTTCAATCTCCTCCACGTAATGAGAATGGCCGCTGTTCTCGAACACCTCCAAGCGCCCGTTCGGGAGGTTCTCGGCCACGTAGCGGGCCCCGGCGCCCCCCGGCCCCGCGTCCAGGGGCGTCAGGATGTCATGAACACCGCACATCACCAGGGCGGGCGCGGTTACGCGGGGGATCACATCCCGCACGTCGGTATCGATCATCGCCTGGCAGGCGTCGATGAACACGTCCGTGTCGGTATTGCGCTCCAGCACCGCCAGGGTCTCCCCGAGGATGCCGTCGCCCATCTCGTCCAGGAAACCCCTCGAGAAGGCCTTGGTGAGCAACTCCCTCGCCAGTTCCTCGGACACGGCGCCGTACGCCGAGGCGATGTCCTGCCAAACGCGGAACATGTGGATGCTCATGGCGTCGCACTTGGCCACCGCACCCGCTCCCATCAATAGCTTGTCGGTCTTCTCCGGATAGCGGGCGGCGAAGTCGAGGGCGATGAAACTCCCCATCGATCCGCCGTGGATATGGGCTTTCTCGACCTCCAGAGCGTCCATGAGGGCAGCCAGGTCGGCGCTCCAGGTCTCGAGCGTGTAGCGCTGCTTGGGGCGGCTGCTGAGGCCGTAACCACGATGGTCGTAGTCCAGCACACGGTAGTGCTCGGAGACACCGGGGGTGATGGTGGCGTATCCCTCGTGGCCGCTCACCGCACCGCCGATCTGTACCACCGTCTCGCCCTCGCCCGAGAACTCGTACCAGAGGTCGACTCCGTTGACTCTTACCGTCGCCATGCGATCACCTCCTCGAGCGCCGTTCCTGCTGCTAACTCTAAGTCAGCGAGGCCGGGGATGCGCCTCTAGCAGCAGGTCCCCTCCACCGGGTTGGAGAGGCGGCCGATGCCCTCGATCTCCAGGGTGACCTCGTCGCCGGCCCGCAGGTACTCGGGAGGCTTGCGAGCCATTCCCACCCCGCTGGGCGTCCCGGTCGAGATCACCGCACCCACCCCGAGGGTGAGATGCTGGGACATGCGGGAAACCAGCTGGGGCACGTTGAATATCAGGTCGGACGTCTCGCCGTCCTGCTTGATCTCGCCGTTCACCCACAGCTTGACGTCGAGATCGCCGGCGGCGCCCAACTCGTCGGCCGTGACGATCCAGGGACCCATCGGCTTGAAGGTGTCGAACGACTTGGCCCGGCTCCACTGCCCCTCGCTGATCTGGATGTCCCGGGCCGACACGTCGTTGACGATGGTGTATCCGGCGATGTGGTCCACGGCGTCCTCCTCGGACACGCAGCAGGCTTCCTTCCCGATCACCACCGCCAACTCCACCTCCCAGTCCACCTGGTCGGTGAAGGGAGGCAACCGGATGGCATCGCCCGGGTTGATGATCGAGGAGTTGAAGAACGGGAAGGAGATCGGAGACTCGGGGATGGCAGCGCCCGTTTCCTCGGCATGGAGCCGGTAGTTGAGGCCTATGCCCAGGAACTGGGGCGGGTTGGGGACCGGCGCCAGCAGCCGTACGTCCGAGAGTGAGTGCTCGGGAGTGGCCGCCTCGCGCAGGCCTGCCAGCGCCTCCCGGTCGCCCAGCGCGTCCATCAGGTCGGTGCCGTCCGTCACCGGACATACCTGCTCGCCGCAGACGAATCCCCAACCTTCCGAACCACCGGCGTCGAATCGAGCTATCCGCATTCACTCCCATCCCGTTAGCGTCGGGCGGGATTGTATATGATCCGAAGAGGCGACAAGGAGGTGTCCACTGGGGATCGAAGCGGTCGAAGTCGAGGCGCTGAGCGATCCTCCCGAGCCCTACTCCCATGCCATCCGGGCCGGAAACACCATCTACCTGGCCGGCCAAGTGGCATTCGACCGGAACGGCGAGATCGTGGGCGATACCGTGGAGCAGCAGGCCAGGCAGGTGTGGCAGAACATCGCGGACATCCTGGACGCAGCCGGCAGTTCCGTCGCCGACGTGGTCAAGGTCACCTACATCATGCAGGACATCCGGGAGATCGCCGAGGAGTTCCCTGTCCGTGAGGAAGTGTTCGCCGGGAGGCCCTTCCCGGCCGTGACCGCCATGCAGGCCGCAGCACTAGGACTGCCCGGTCTCAAGATGGAGGTGGATGTGATCGCAGTGGTGTCCGATGGCTGACCCGGCCCCCGATGCCGTCGCTGAGGCCCTGTCCCGGCATGGCCTGACGGGACCGGCGTTCGACGCGGCGGCGATCGCCGAGACGCTGGCCGGTTGGGACGAAGCAGGGCGGGCCCTGGACCGGCTGCTGTCAGGGTACGAGATCGACGCTCCTGCCGCCGATCCGACCTCCTTCTCCCCGAAGTGGTGACGGGACCCGTGACTCCCCGCTCCATAGCACTGATCTCGCAGCAACTCCGGGAGGGCGCCACCACCTCCGCCGAGATCACCGGGCGCGCGCTCGATGCCATCGACCGGATCGACGACCGGCTCAACGCGTTCGTGCTGGTGGACCGGGAGGGAGCGATGCGGGCCGCCGAGCACGCCGACCGGATCCTGGGCTCGGGAAGCGGAGCCGGGGCGCTGACCGGAGTCCCGGTCGCTATCAAGGACATCATCCACATGGATGGCCTTCCCACCCGATGCGGATCACCCGCCTATCCCGGCGAGCCCAGCGACCGCGACGCCGCGGTGGTCCGCAGGCTGCGGGAGGCGGGCGCCGTGATGGTGGGCAAGACCACCACCCATGAGTTGGCCTGCGGCGTCTTCAGCCCTCCGGCCGCCAATCCCTGGGATACCGGTCGCGTGCCGGGCGGGTCCAGCGGGGGTTCCGGCGCGGCCGTGGCCGCCGGAATGGTGCCGATGGCGCTCGGGAGCGACACCGGCGGATCGATCAGGATTCCCGCGTCGGTTTGCGGCATCGCCGGCTTGAAGCCGACCTTCGGGAGGGTGTCGCGGGCCGGCGTCGAAACCCTGTCCTGGTCGCTGGACCACATCGGACCGCTGGCCGCCACCGTGGGGGACTGCGCGGCCACGCTCCAGGTCCTGGCGGGCCACGATCCGGCCGATCCTCCGACTGAGCCCTCTCCCCCACCCGACTACTCCGAGAAGCTGGGTCGCGGGGTGGACGGGATGCGGCTCGGCATAATGGCGACGGCTCCCTTTTCGCCGATGCAGGAGGATGTGGAAGGGGCCTTCCACGAAGTGGTCGAGCACCTCGGAGAGCTCGGAGCAAGCGTGGCTCCCCTCGAAATCCCGGAACTGGCGTTCACGCTGGATGCCGAGTTCGCCATCGTCGGTCCCGAGGCGGCCGCCTACCACCGGCGCCTGCTTCGGGAGTCGCCGGAGCTGATCGATCCGGGTATCCGTGAGTTGTTCACCATCGGCACGATCATGCCGTCGACCCACTACCGCAAGGGCCTCGGGGCCCGCCGGGTCATCCATGACGCCTTGCGCCGGGCCTTCAACCGGGACCGCCTGGACGCGGTGATAACCCCGACCCTGCCCGCTACTGCCGCCCTCGCAGACCAGGAGGTGTTCGACTACGGGGGGATGGAGGAGGATGTGACCTCCTCCTACGTGCGGACGACGGCCCCCTTCAACCTGAGCGGCCAGCCGGCGCTCACCGTCCCGTGCGGGTTCGATCGGGATGGCCTACCGATCGGTCTCCAGATCGCCGGGCGTCCCTTCGATGAGGCAACGGTCCTCCGGATCGGCGCCGCCTACGAGGCGACCACGAGTTGGTCGGAGCACCGGCCGCCGGTCCGCGTGGAGTGAGCGGCGATATGCGGGTCCTGGTGTTCGATGGACCCCATAGGTTCCATATCGAGACCCGGCCTCGCCCGGTTCCCGGACCCGGCGAGGTTCGGCTGCGGATGGCCTACGTGGGTATCTGCGGATCCGACCTGCACGGCTACACCGGTGAATCGGGACGGCGGCTTCCCGGGATGATCATGGGTCACGAGGCGAGCGGATGGGTCGAGGCGCCGGGTCCCGGGGTCGAAGGGCTGGATGTAGGCACACCGATCACGTTCAACCCGAGCCTGCCGTGCGACGGAGCCTGCGGCCACGGGTTCGAGAACCACTGCGCGGCCCTGAGGGTGATCGGCGTGACGCCCGACATCCAGGGCGCCTTCGCCGATGCCATCGTGGTCCCGGCCACCCGGGTGGTGGAGCTGGGCGACCTGAGCATGCTGTGGGGCGCAGGCGTGGAGCCTATGGCGGTGGCCCTCCAGGCCACCCGCCGGGCCGGTGTCCGGACCGGCCAGGACGTTCTCGTGGTCGGAGGAGGGATGATCGGCCAGTCCATCGCCCAGACCTGCCGCCTGGAAGGAGCCGCCTCGGTAAGCGTGTCGGATCCCATGGCCTCTCGCCGGGCGCTCGCCCGGGCCGGTGGCTTCAGGACCCTCGAACCCGGCCAGGTCGAGGAGGCCGGCCCGTTCGATGTCTCCTTCGACGCGGTGGGGATCACCGCCACCGCCTACGCCGCCATCCAGAACATCCCGAAGGCGGCGGTGGCCTGCTTCGTGGGGCTGGGGCTTCCCGAGGTGAGCATCCCGCTCTTCGACGTGGTGGTCAGCGAGCGGCTGATCGTGGGGAGCTTCTGCTATCCGGACGCCGTGTTCGAGGAAGCCCTGGACCACCTCGCCGCCGGCCGGCTCGACCTCGACCCGCTGATCGGGAGCGTGGAGAGCTTCGAGGACACGGCCCGGGCATTCGAAGACCTGGCCACGGGGGTTCGTGCCGATGCCAAGATCATGATGTCCACCGGCCTCGGCGTACCCACCCACGTTTGACGATCCCGCCGAGAAGGAGGCCGATCCCTTGCCGTTCGCATCGCTACCGACCGGAATCGACATGTACTACGAGGTGGAGGGCACCGGCGACCCGTTGCTGCTGATAATGGGCACCGCCGCCGACCACTCCACCTGGGCGGGCCAGGTGGCCGCTTACCGGGACGACTACACGGTGATCACGTATGACGCCCGAGGGACCGGCCAGACCACCCGCCCATCGGATCCCACCACGTACTCGATGCGGGTGTTAGGCGATGACGCCGCCGCTCTGCTGGACCATCTCGGTATCGAGCGGGCACACGTATCCGGGCTCTCGCTGGGGAGCGCCACGGCTCAGGAGCTGACCATCAACCATCCGCTAAAGGTGTCCTCAGTCCAGCTCCACTGCACGTGGGGCTACTCGGACGAGTGGTTCATCAGGATGATCGACACCAACGAACTCCCCGTGCTCCACGAGGACTACGCCACGTATATCCGGACGGCGCTGCTGTGGGTGGCCAGCCCTCACTTCATCAACGAACGCCCCGATGACTTGGCCGCCTTTGAGCGCGGGTTCATCTTCGAGAACCCTCATCCGCCCAGCAAGGAGGGGATGCTGGGGCATTTCCACGCCGATAAGACCCATGACACGCTCGACCGGCTGCACCGGATCCGGGTGCCCACCCTGATCACTTCGGGTGAGGTGGACTGGCAGGTACCCACGCGTTACGGACTCGAAGTCCAGAGGCGGATCCCCGGCTCAACCATGCACGTGTTCACCGGCCCCGCATCCAGCCACATCGCGTTCTACGAGATGGCCGACGAGTGGAACGACTTCACGCTCGGATGGCTGAAGCGCCTCGGCTGAACCGGCCCTCAGGCCGGATGAGGCGGTAGCGGCTTACCCGCCGTGCGCCTCCTCGTAGCTCGCGCCGCCCGTGCCCTCGACCCAGTAGCGGCGGGCCCAGCCCACTCCCTGCCAACTTTTGACCTCGGTGGGCACCACCTTGATCAGCCAGCGGGGCTGGGTAATGGTCCCGGTCAGGTATTCCGGACCGTTGGGGCCCAGGTACCGGTAGGACATCTCCTTGGCGACCTCGACCCATTGGCCACCGACGTTGGGTTCCTCGACGATCTCGGCCATGCCCTGCATGATCACCTTGGGAATCTCGACGCTACGGCCCATCTCGTCCGGCTCGCTGTGGGGGGCATCCACCACCAGCGAGACCCGGGGATCGGCCTTCATGTACTCGCACCACACCGCACGCTGGCGACCCACGAACCACATCGCACTGCCGTCCCACTGGTACCAGAGGGGAATGACGTACGGGGCGCCATCGGGCGTCAGGCAGGCCACCCGAGCCAGGTAGCTACCTTCCAGAAAGGCATCGAATTCTTCGCCTTCCAGTCCCCCCAGTTTTCCCCGAAAATCCTCGGCCATTCCGTGTCGCCTTTCTGTTCGCCGGCAGTCGGTGGCATCGTTCCATCGACCATGCCCCTCCATACTATCCGCGTGCCTCGGAGCTGGCACGGGTCCCCACACTCGGGCGCGCCGAGTGGTACCAAACTAGGATGACCGCGAATGCCTTCCGTCTCCCCGTTCGCCGCTGCCAACGGCAGCCACGACGTAGCTCTGGCGGTCCGGGACCTGGTCAAGACCTTTCTGGTGGGAGGCGGGGTCTTCGGCGGCGAGAAGGGCGAGGTGTCGGCGGTGGCCGGCGTCTCCTTCGAGATCGGCGCCGGACGCACCCTGGGTCTGGTCGGCGAATCGGGATGCGGCAAGTCCACCACCGCCCGTAGCATCCTGCGCCTCATCGAGCCCACGTCCGGTGAGGTGATGCTCACCCGTCCGCTCGACGGGGGAGGCAGCGAGAGGATCGACGTCATCGCGGCGGACCGCAGGCAGCTGCGGGAATTGCGGCGCCACATGCAGATCGTCTTCCAGGACCCTTTCGCCTCGCTCAATCCCCGCATGTCGGTGGGGACTGCGATCGGAGAACTCCTCCACGTCCACACCGGGCTCACCAGGAAAGAACGGAGTGATCGGGTGGGCGAGTTGCTCTCGCTGGTGGGTATGAACCCCAACGTGGCCGACCGGTACCCTCACGAGTTCTCGGGCGGGCAGCGCCAGCGGATCGGCGTGGCCCGGGCCCTGGCGCTCAATCCAGGTTTCCTGATCCTGGACGAGCCGGTTTCGGCTCTGGACGTGTCCATCCAGGCCCAGGTTCTCAATCTCTTGGAGGAGCTGCAGGACCGGCTGGGGCTGACCTACCTGTTCATCGCCCATGACCTGGCGGTGGTGCGTCACATCTGTGATGACACCGCGGTCATGTATCTGGGCAAGATCGTGGAGCAGGCCGCAACCGACCGCCTGTTCGCAGCGCCTATGCATCCCTACACCCAGGCGCTCCTGTCGGCGGTGCCCACGCCCAACCCGAAGGTCCAACGGCAGCGTTCCCGGATCCTGCTGGAGGGTGACGTGCCCAGCCCGCTCAACCCACCGTCCGGGTGCCGGTTCCACACCCGATGCCCGATCGGGCGGGACAAGGAGATCTGCCGGGCGGAGGAGCCGCCCCTGAAGGAGGAAGCGCCCGGCCACCTGGTGGCCTGCCACTTCGCCGAAGCGAAGGCCATCATCTGAGCGGTCCGGACGAGGCGGGTTTTCGCAGCGCCGATCTCCGGCGGCTTGCCCGTGACCGGACCCGGTTCCACTTCGATGCCTCGCTGGCGCCCGCCATCACGGTGGCGCCGGGCGAATCGATCCTGGTCGAGACCGAGGACGCCCACAGCGGAACCATCACCGGGCCCGAGGTGGTCTACGAGACGCTCGAGGACGTGATGGACCGCATCGGTGGCGCCAACCCGGTGACCGGACCGATCGCCATACAAGGGGTCCAGGCGGGAGATTGTGTCGAGGTGTACATCGAACACGTCGCCGGCGCCCCCGTGACCGGCTTCGGATACATGACCACCACTCCCACTCTCCATCCGTCCCTTGCCGCGGAGACCGTCATCTGCCACCGCAGAGGCGACCGGGTGGAGATCCCGACCGCTCGCGGACCGGTGACGGTTCCCTACCGACCATTCGTCGGCACGCTGGGGGTGGCGCCCGCCGGTGACCCGGTGTTGTCATTCCGGCAGGGCGCGGCGTTCCTGGGCAACGTCGACCTGCCCGAGGTGGCGGCAGGCGCCACCGTGGTCCTCAGGGCAGGGGTGGACGGAGGCATGGTGTCCTTGGGAGACGCCCATCTCGCCCAGGGAGACGCAGAGATCCATCGCTCGGCCATCGAATGCCAGGCCGACGTGACGCTGCGCTTCGGGCGGAGCGATCCTGTCGAAGCGGGCTTCTGCGGCCTGCCCCAGGTGAATACGGCCACCGAGTGGGCCAGCGTGGCCCCGGGACCGGGTCACTTGGAGGACCTGATCCGAGCGGCCTACGACGATCTGGCCCGCCGGATGTGCCACACGGGCCGCTATTCACTGGCCGAGGCCTACCGGCTACTGGGCGCCGCCGGCACCGTTCGGGTGGGCCAGGTTGTGCCGCCGGTCTACTCTGCCCTGGCAAAGATCGAACGTCGCTACGTGGAGGAGGATGCCCCATGGCCAAGCCGTCCCTAGCCGTCGAGTCGATGGCCCGGTCGGGCATCCGGGAGATCATGGAGCTGGCCTGGACAGTCGACGAAGTCATCCACCTGGAGGTCGGCGAGCCCAACTTCGCCACGCCCGACCACGTCGTGGAGGCCGCCCATCGTGCCGCCATGGACGGATTCACCCGGTACACGCCCAACGCAGGGATCCCGGAACTGAGGGAGGTGCTGGCCAGGAAGGTCCGGGAGCGTAATGGTATCGAAGCCTCGGCCGACCAGATCGTGGTGACGCCCGGGGCGGTGGTCGGCCTGTACAGCACCCTCGCCGCGGTGACCGACCCCGGCGCCGAGGTGCTGCTCGGCGATCCGAGCTGGCCCAACTACCACCTGATGATGGACTTGCAAGGGATCACTCCCCGGCTGTTCCCGCTGTCGGCCGAGGACGGCTTCATTCCGAACGCCGCCCGGATCGAACCCCACATCACCGACCGCTCCAAGGTGTTGCTGCTGAACTCCCCCGGTAACCCGTCCGGTGCCACCACCACCCGGGAAGCGCTGGTGGAGCTGTTGGAGCTCGCCCGAGCCTACGACCTGTGGGTGCTGTCGGACGAGGTGTACGACGAGATCTGGTTCGATGACCCGCACGTGTCCGCCGGCCCGCTCGACCCGGACGGCCGGGTGGTGACATTCTTCAGCTTCTCCAAGACCTATGCGATGACCGGCTGGCGGGTCGGCTACCTGGTCACCCCGCCGTCCCTTACCGAGAACGTGATCAAGACCCAGGAACCAATCTCGTCCTGCGTGAACGCCCCCGCCCAGAAAGCGGCCGTAGCAGCCATCACCGGTCCCCAGGGAATGGTCGCCGAGATGCGAGACGCCTACCACCGGCGCCGCGACCAGGTCGTGGCGCTACTCGAGCAGGAAGGAATCCCCCACGTCCGGCCCACCGGCGCCTTCTACCTGATGGCCGACGTCAGCGGCAGCGGCCTGAGCGGGCTGGAATTCGCCCGCCGCCTGGTCCTGGAACGAGGCGTAGCGGTCGTCCCCGGCAACACCTTCGGCCCCGGAAGCACCGCCTACGTCCGCCTGTCACTAGCCACCGCCACCGACCCCCTCCTGGAAGGAGTTACCCGCCTGGCAACCGCCGTCAAGGAGTGGGGAAGTTGATCCCGGAAGCCTTCGGATCGACCCGACGACCCGGGCTCACGACCTGACGGTTAGGGGCTTATATATCTGGGTGCCTGTGGGCGTCGGATATTTGTTTGTGCCGGTCTTGGTAGCACTGTGTGTGCTGGTTGGTTTCCCTCCGGACCGTTTCGGCTTTCGGCGGCAAGCCCCTGCCGACGTTCCCATGCCAGGATGCGGATGTTGTTC
>JAGWAN010000082.1 GCA_021296345.1 Acidimicrobiia bacterium
GTAGATCTCGCACACCGCCGCGGCGTGGGCACAAGCCAGCGCCACCGCGGTGGCGTCGGAACCGCCCCGGCCCAGCGTGGTTATCTCCCTCGAGTCGGGATTCACCCCCTGGAATCCGGCCACGATCACCACCTGCCCGGCGGCGAGACCCTCCCGCACCCGGGTCCCGCGTACCTCGGTGATCCTCGCCTCGCCGTGGGCCGAGTCGGTGAGTATCCCGGCTTGGGAACCGGTGAGGCTCAGCGCCGGGATGCCCTTGTCGTGGAGAGCCATGGCGAGCAACGCCATCGAGATGCGCTCGCCCGCCGTCAGGAGCATGTCCATCTCCCGGGCCGGTGGGCTAGGGCTCACCTGGTGAGCGAGTGCGATCAGATCGTCGGTCTGCCGGCCCATCGCCGAGACCACCACCACGACGTCGTTGCCGGAGCGCTTGGCGCGAGCCACCCGGCGGGCGACGCGCTCGATGCGCTCCGAATCGGCTACTGACGTGCCGCCGTACTTTTGGACAACCAGAGACATGGCGAGAAGTTCCAGGGAGAGGTGCGGGCGGATCGCATTCTATTGCCCCGATACGCGCTGGCGTGCTTGGCGCGTCGGAGACCCTTACAATAGCCCCGATGGGGAGCGAGAAGAGAGCCCGGCAGAAGCAGAACCGCCAGGTCCGCCTCGAGGAGGAGCGCCGGGCCGCCCAGCGCGCCAAATGGCGGCGCCGGATCATCACGGGGCTGATCCTGGTCGTCGTGTTGGTCGTGGTCTTCCTGGTCGGGAACCTGCTCACCGGCGGCAGCGGCGGCAGCGAGGTGCCCACCACCATCCCGGCCGTCACCGACACCACCCTCTCGCCGTAGCAGTCGCCACTGACCCCTGACCTCTGACCACTGTCCGAGGAATCGGGTTAGCCTCATCTCCGGATGGCCGTCGATCTTCATGTTCACTCCACCGCCTCCGACGGCAGCGAGAGCCCGGCTGCGGTCGTGCGGCTAGCCGTCCAGGCCGGTCTTTCCGCGGTTGCCCTGACCGACCACGACACGCTCGATGGCATCGGGGAAGCCCGTGCCGAGGCGGGCCCGGCCGGAATCGAACTCGTCCCCGGGGTGGAGGTGGCCTGCGAATGGGACCGCGGCGGGCTCCACATCGTGGTGCTGTTCCTCGAACCGGGGCCTGGTCCACTCCAGGATCGCCTCGCGGAGTTCCGGGCCGGCAGGACCCGGCGCAACGAGGCGATAGCCCGACGTCTCGATGAGATCGGCATCGACATCGACTACGAGGAGGTTCTCGCCCGGGCCGGGGACGGAAGCGTGGGCCGGCCCCACTTCGCGGCGCTCCTGGTCGCCAAGGGATACGTTCCCGACATCCCCACCGCCTTCCGCGAATACCTCGGGTGGACGGGCGCGGCCTATGCCACCCGTCCGCTGCTCCCTCCCGAGGAAGCCATCCGGCTGGCGCGCCGCTCCGGCGGGGTGCCCGTGGTAGCGCATCCCCATACGTTGGGATTGAACACGGCCGAAGAGTATGCGGTCGCCTTCCGGCGTCTGGCCGGATACGGCCTGGTGGGCGTGGAGTGCTTCTACGGCGAGTACCCCACCGAGGTCCGCCGGCAGTTCGAGGAGACGGTCCGGTCGTTCGGCCTCCTTCCGTCAGGCGGGTCGGACTTCCATGGGTCCTACAAACCCGGGCAGCATGTGGGGGGCGGACGGGGCGATCTGGTGGTTCCCGACCGGGTCCTGGAGGATCTGCGGGCCGCCAGGGATAGCTGAAGCCATGCGCCGACCGACCGGTGGGATCGCCCGGGCCGCCTCGGTGGTCGCTATCGGCATCCTGGTATCCCGCATCCTGGGCTTCGCCCGCAACGTGGTGCTGGCCAACCGGTTGGGTGACAGCCCGGCCGCCGATGCCTACGAGGCCGCCTTCATCGTCCCCGACTTCCTCAACTACCTGCTGGCCGGGGGCTTCCTGGCGATCACGTTCATCCCCATCCTCAGCAGGTATCGGGCCAGAGGGGACGGCGAGGGCGCCCGGGCCGCCTTCAACGCGGTCCTGGGGCCGGTAGCGGTGCTCATCATCGCCCTGACCGTCGTGGCGGCGGTGGCCGCCGACCTGGTTGTGGGGTGGCTCTTCGGATCGAGTGGCCGTCTCGACGCCGCGCAGCTGGCCGAAGTGGCCCG
>JAGWAN010000017.1 GCA_021296345.1 Acidimicrobiia bacterium
GGTGGTCGTCAGGGGCGCGGTTCGCGTGCCGGTCGACGAGATACTCCGCCGGAGCCGGGTGGTCGAAGGTAGGCCGCTCGTCAACATCCGGGCCGGCTCCGTGGAAACGGACCTCATGGCGGATCCCAGGATCGCAGCCGCCTCCGTCAAACTGGTGTTCCCCACCCGGGTCGAGGTGGTGGTCAGGGAGCGGGTGGATACCGCCTGGATCGACTTGGGGGACAGGTGGGGGGTGCTGGCCGACGACGGAGTGGTGCTGGCTTACGCGCCCACGCCGACCACCCGGCTCCCGCAGATCCGCGTGATCATCGATGATCCCGGGCTGGGTGCCCGGATCGAGGCCCCGGAGATTGGCGGTGCGCTGGATTTCATCGCCGCCCTGCCGGATCACCTGGCCGAGCGAAGCCTCTTCGAGGCCAGCAACGGCGAGCTCTGGGTCTGGGTGGGTAATCGGATAGCCCGGCTCGGCCTACCGAGCGACATGGCGGCGAAGGCGACCTCACTCTTGACGATCCTCGACAGCGCCCCGGTGGGCCTCATCGATGTCACGGCCCCCAGCCGTCCTGCGGTGCGGCCCTGGAATTCGGTCGGCAATACCCTACCTGGCCTCGAATACCTTCAGTCTCAACTAGAAGCAGAGATTTATCTAGAACCTTAAGGAAGTGGATGGCGTATGCTTCCCAAGTCTCCACTAGAACGCGAAGCTTTGCTTGTAGAATGGGCGGGTCCGGAGCGGACTGTCAATGCCGAAGCGGTGAATGGAAGGAACGACACACCTCATGACCGTTATGAACGAAAGCCCCCTCCGTAGCTACGTGGCTGTCATCAAGGTGGTCGGAGTAGGTGGCGGCGGCACGAATGCCGTCAACCGCATGATCGAGGCCGGGATCCGGGGAGTGGAGTTCCTAGCCGTCAACACGGACGCCCAGGCACTGCTCATGTCGGAGGCCGATGTCAAGCTCAACATCGGCGGAGAGCTCACGAAGGGACTCGGCGCCGGCGCTGATCCGTCGGTGGGGAGGACTGCCGCCGAGGACAACAGGGAACAGATCGAAGAGGCGCTGGCCGGCTCGGATCTGGTTTTCGTGACCGCCGGCGAGGGTGGAGGAACCGGAACGGGTGCCGCTCCCGTGGTGGCGGATATCGCCCGCAACCTCGATGCCTTGACCGTCGCGGTCGTCACTAGGCCCTTCGGATTCGAGGGCCATCGCCGCTCGAAGCTGGCCGAACAGGGCATAGCCGCGCTCCGGGAGGCGGTCGACGCCATGATCGTCATACCGAACGACAACTTGCTGGCGGAGGCCGATCGATCCACCACGATGATGGAGGCTTTCGCGATGGCCGACCAGGTATTGACGGACGGGGTGAACGGCATCGCCCAGATAATCACCACCCCAGGTCTCATCAACGTAGACTTCGCAGATGTGAGGACGGTGCTCGGCGGAGCAGGTGCGGCCGTGCTCGGCATCGGACGCGCATCGGGCGAGAGCCGAGCGCTTCAGGCAGCCCAGCAGGCGATGTCCAGCCCCCTGCTCGAAACCACGATGGACGGGGCCACGGGTGTCCTGCTCTCGATCAGCGGCCCACCCGACATGACACTGGCAGAGGTGAGCGAGGCAGCCCTGGCCGTTCAGGAGCATGCCGAATCCGATGCCCAGATCATTTTTGGGGCCACGTCAGACGAATCGGTCGGCGAGGAGGTACGTGTGACCGTTATCGCTGCGGGGGTGGGGTCGCCTTCCGGTGGTCCGTCGGGATCGGGCACATCCGGGCGTCCCCGGTACTCCGACCGATCCGAGAGCATTTTCCGGTCGGCCGAGGATGATCCGCTGGACATTCCCGGCTGGCTCCAGGAGTAGAGGTTTGAGGGGATACCAGGCCGGTTGACCATGCTGATCCGGCCTCCCGGGTTCCGCGGCGCTGCTTTCACGACGGCCGCGGCCGGCGACATGCTGTCCGGTGATCGGGAGGAAGTGTCAGGGACGCTCGGGATCCGGGCGGAATGGGCTTCGCTTCGCCAGATTCATGGAGCGGATGTGGTAACAGCCACGGGACCCGGCCGGGCCGGGCCGGCCGATGCGCTGGTTACGGGCGCTAGGGATCTTCCGCTGGCGGTGATGACCGCCGACTGCGTCGGCGTCGTGCTGGAGACCGAGGATGCCGTGGGTGTGGCGCATGCCGGATGGAGGGGGGTGGTGGCCGGCGTGGTAGCTGCGACAGCTCGTCATCTGGAGGGTCTGGGCAGGCGATCCGGTCCCGTATTGAGGGCGGCCACGGGTCCCCTGATAGGGCCCTGTTGTTTCGAGGTCGGGCCGGAGGTCGCCGGGTTGTTCCACGACAGGCACGTCAAGTCCACCGGCGGCATGACGACGGTGGATCTGGCCACCGCCGTCCGGGACCAGGTCCCCCAGGCCGAGTGGTGGTCGGTCGAAGCGTGTACTCGCTGCGAGGACGGTTGGTTCTCGTTCAGGGCCGACGGTTCCGAACATCGTCTGGCAGCCTTGGGATGGATTCCGTGAGCGTGGCCACCCGCCTGGGCGAGGTCGTGCGGCGCGTCGAGGAGGCTGCCCGCCGTTCGGGCCGGGACCGCGAAGACGTGAAGATTGTGGCGATCGGCAAGGGCTGCCCGCCCGCCGTTCTGGAAGAGGCGATCGCTGCCGGACATCGGGTGTTCGGAGAGAACCGCGGGCAGGAGTTGGTGTCGAAAGCCGGCCGGCTCCCGAGCGACCTCGAATGGCACTTCGTGGGTCCGCTCCAGACCAACAAGGTACGGATTGTCCGGCCCCGGGTGGCGCTGCTTCACTCCTTCGACCGGGACCGGCTGGTGAAGCCATGGCTGCGCGGTGCGGGCCGGCCCCCTCCAACCCTTCTCCAGGTCAACATCGGGCGGGAGCCCCAGAAGTCGGGGGTCCAACCCGATCTCGTAGTCGAGACCTTCGAGCGGTGGGAAGCAGAGGGGGTCCCTCTGGAGGGAGTGATGGCGATACCTCCGATGGGCGCCAGACCCGAGGATTCCCGGCCCTACTTCGTCCGGATGCGGGAGATCGGGGACGAGTTGGCCGCTCGGTTGGATCGCCCTATGGCTCTTAGCATGGGTATGACGGACGATTTCGAGGTCGCGATCGAGGAAGGATCCACCATCGTTCGCGTCGGACGGGCTATCTTTGGGCACGGAGCCATAGCGGTACAGAAATGAGCGTCATGAACAAACTGCTGACCTGGATGGGTCTGGTGGACGAGGGCGAGCCCACCATGAACCCTGGTTATGGAACCCGGACCGACATGACCAGCCGCCGGCCTCCGCCGCGGAGCCAGTTTCGCATAGTGGACGACCAGCCCCAGACACCATCCGATAGGGGTTCTCGGATCGCCGAGCCGGCCCCTCCCTACCAGCGACCCGCGGTAGTTGCCGCACGAGGGGACGCTGGCGTCATCGTGCGGGGCCCGGAGGCGGCCGTCATCTCGGCTAGCTACACGGAGATCCTCGAGCCACATGGCTTCGATGATGTGAGGAGGGTGGCCGATGTGCTCCGGGAGCAGGTTCCGGTGGTGGTGAACCTGAAGAATCTCGATCCTCCTACGGTACGGAGGTTGGTCGACTTCCTGTGCGGCCTGGTGTATGCGTTGGAGGGGACGATCCAGAAACCGGCCACCGGAGTCTTGCTGGTGCGCCCTCCAAGGGTCACGATCACCCGGCAGGAGTTACAGCGCCTGGCTTCCCTGGGCCTGTACGACCTCGACGTCTGAGGCTGGCTTGATCCGGCTGATCTGCAATCTGCTGCAGCTCTACGTGGTTGCGATCGTCGCCCGGGCCGTCCTGAGCTGGATCGAAGTTCCGGGTGGTCATCCCGTTGGCCGGGCTGTCGCGCTGCTTTCGCGGATCGTGGATCCACCACTCCGGCCGCTGCGGCGGGCCCTTCCCGCCATCCCTGTAGGAGGCGTTAGGTTGGATCTGTCGCCGATCATTCTGATCGTGGCGGTAACAATCGTGGCAAGGATCATATGCAGGTAGCGAGAACCGTATGCGGATAACTTCGAACGAGGTCCAGGCGGTCAAGTTCTCGGTCACCTTTCGCGGGTACGCCATCGACGAGGTGGACACCTTTCTCGAGATCGTGGTCAAAACGATCGCCGAGTACGAGGGGATCCACGACCGGTTACAGAGCGAGGTCAAACGGTTGCGGGAGGCGCTCGACGAATGCCGGGAGACTCGGATCGCCGCGGGTCCTGCCCAAGCCCAGACCGTGGTGACCGTTCAGGCCGATGAGGCGGTGGCCCGGGTTCGGGACATGATCGACGAGGCCGCCCGGACCTCGGAGCAGATGGTCGAGAACGTGCTGGAGGCGGGCGAACACCTGCTGGACCAATTCCGCGCTGCGATGACATCCGGAGAGAGCCAGGACGGTCCCGGCCGGCGTTGACCCGGATAGCTGTCCGCTGAGGGGTTCCAGATGTCGTACTTGTCGTTCGAGGGTTCGCCTCCCGTGACATCCCTTCCCCGCCGCGCCGACGTGGCGGTGATCGGGGGTGGGGTTGTCGGGTTGTGTGCCGCATACGAGTTGGCGGCGCATGGCCGCCAGGTGGTCGTGATCGACCGGGGACCGATCGCACGCGGTAGCGCCGCGGGCAACGCCGGGTTGATCACCCCGAGCCATCTGATCCCCATTGCCGCCCCGGGCGTGCTGTCCGGTGTGGTGCGCGGGATGATACGGCGCACCGGGCCGGTGACCGTGCGGCCGTCGATCGATCCTGCGTACCTGCGCTGGATGGTCCGGTTCGCCCGCAACTGCACTTCCCGGGCGGCACATGCCGGCGCCGTCGCCCTACGCGCACTCGGATTCTTGAGTGCCGATCTGGCGGCGGAGTGGATCGGGCGGGAAGGGATCGATTGCGGCTACCGGAAGCTCGGACTTCTCTACGTCTACGGAGACCCGGCGGCTTTGGCCGCCGCCCGGCACGAGGCCGACACGATGGAGAGCCACGGCGTGACCATCGAGAGATACGGCGCCGCTGAGCTCCGTGAACTGGAACCGGCGCTGGACGAGGGGGTCATCGGGGGGTTCCGGTCTGTGGATGATGCCGGTCTCGATCCCGCCCGCTTCATGTCGGGAATCGTGTCGGTGTTGTCGGGACGCGGGGTCGCGTTCGTTCCGCATACGGGGCTGCTGGACTTCCGGACCTCCGGCGGCGGGGTGGACCGTCTGGTGACCTCCCGGGGCGACCTGGTGGCCGACGAGGTTGTGATAGCCACCGGTGCATGGACTCCTGGGGTGGCTGCCCTGCTCGGCGAGTCGGTTCCCATACAGGCCGGTAAGGGATACAGCATGACGGTGGCGGCCCCTCGCCACGGTCCTCGCAACAACCTCCTGATAGGAGACAGATGGGTGGCGGTTAACCCGATGGGTGACCTGCTGAGGATGAGCGGCTGGCTCGAACTGGGGCGTCTCGATACCCGGCCGTCGCTCCGACGACTGGCCCAGATCGAGGCCAACGTCCGATCCCGCGTGCGGCTCGATCCCGAGCTCACCGTGCTGGAAAGATGGGCGGGTCTGCGACCGGTAACACCCGACGGACTCCCCATAATCGGTCGGTCACCCGGCTGGCGGAACGTCACCTACGCCGTCGGGCACGGCAAGCTCGGTCTGTCGCTCGGGCCGGTAACCGGCCGCCTGGTCGCCCAGATCGTCTGCGACCGACCCACCGACCTCGAGTTGGATCCGGTCTCACCCCGCCGTTTCCCGTAGGGTTCTGCCCGATCCGCAGCAGGAGGCGCGCGATTGCGCCGGCCGTCGCCAACTCTGTGGATCAGGTTGTGGAGTTGCCCTCGGCCCCTGCGGCCTTCTCGAGACGCACCGACAGGGTGCTCCCGCCGATCTCGAATGCCATGCCACCTTGCATGGGGCCGGAAAGGATCGCAACCGCCAGCACCTCGCCGGCGATGAAGTCGGCATGGGTGTCGATGGCCTTGTAGAGTAAGTCGTCGTCGGTGTCATACCTGAGCCGGATCCGGTCGGTGACCTTGAGCCCGAGGTCGCGCCGGGCACGCTGGATCCGTGAGACCACCTCGCGGGCCCGGCCCTCGCTCCTGAGCACGTCGGTCAGCGCCGTGTCGAGCGCCACCGAGAGCGAACCATCCGATGCCACCGCCATACCCGGACGGGGGTTCCTGGTGATGACTACGTCGTCGGCGCTCAACTCGTGGCCGGCGATGGTCATCCCGCCCGCCTCGACCAGGGACGCCACCTGTTCCGACCGCAGGCCGGCCAGCGCGGCGGCGACTTCCCGGACCGCTGCGCCGAGGCGGGGACCGAGGCGCTTGTAATTGGGTTTGGCCGCCAACTCGACCACCGACAGCTCGTCGTCGCGGGTGCCGATCTCCTTCACATTCAGTTCTTCGGCGATCACCGCGCTGTGGCGTTGAACCGCTGCCGCCACCTCCGGATCGCGGGTGATCACCGCCAGCCGCGCCAGGGGCTGGCGAACACCGATCGAATGATCCGACCGGAGCGACCGGCCGAGTGTCACCACCGTGCGCGCCACATCCATCGACCGTTCGAGGCCTTCGTCGATCGTGTCCTCGTCCACCACCGGGTAGTCGGTGTGATGGACGCTGGAGGCACCCGGGACCAGGCCGGCGTGGATCTCCTCGGTGATGAAGGGCAGGACCGGCGCCAGCAGGCGGCTGAAGGTCACCAGCACCTCGTAGAGGGTGGCGAAGGCAGCTTGCTTGTCGGCCTCGTTGCCCTCCCGAGCCCTCCAGAAGCGGCGCCTGGATCTTCTTACGTACCAGTTGGTCAGGTCGTTGACGAAGCCGAGAGCCGGGCCCACCACGGCATACAGGTAGTAGCCCTCCATCATTTCGTTGGTCCGCCGGATCAGCGACTGCAGGACGCTCAGCATCCAACGATCGATCTCGGGCCGGTCGGCGGGGGCGGGCGCCGACCCGAGGTCGTCGAACCGGATGCCGTCCGCCTCTGCATAGGTGGTGAAGAAGGAATAAGCGTTCCAGAACGGCAGGATCACCGTCCGGACCACCTCGCGCACCCCCGCTTCGGAGAAGCGGAGGGGTTCGGCCCGGAGCACGGGCGAGTCGATCAGGTAGGCCCGGACCGCGTCCCCCCCATACCGGTCCAGAACGGCGGAGGGCTCGGGGTAGTTCTTGAGGCGCTTGGACATCTTGCGCCCGTCCTCCGCCAGGATCATGCCGTTGACAACGCAGTTGCGGAAAGCGACCTCGTCGAACAGGGCGGCGGCCAGCACGTGGAGGGTGTAGAACCATCCCCGGGTCTGGTCGAGGCCCTCGGCGATGAAATCGGCAGGGAACGTCCGCGGGAAGCGCTCCTCGTTCTCGAACGGATAGTGATACTGGGCGTAGGGCATCGACCCGGACTCGAACCAGCAGTCCAGCACCTCGGGCACGCGAGCCATGATGCCCGAACCACTCGAGCACGAAGGGCACTGATAGGTCACCTCGTCCACCACGTGCTTGTGGAGGTCTTCCAGCCAGACGTCGGCCCGCGCGGCCAGGTCCGCCCGGCTACCCATGCACTCCTGGTAGCCACAGGTATCGCACTCCCAGACCGGGATACAGCTCCCCCAGAACCGGTTGCGGGAGACCGCCCAGTCCCGGGCGTCCTCCAGCCAGTTCCCGAACCGGTTGGCCCCCACCGGTCCCGGAACCCAGTGGATGGATCCGTTCAGCTCCACCATCCGGTCGCGGATCGACTCGACCCGAACGAACCAGGTCGGGATGGCCTTGTAGATGAGCGGCTGATCGGTGCGGTAGCAATACGGGTAGGAGTGGACGATGCGCTCGTTGCGAAGCAGCGTTCCCGACTCCTGTAGCAGGCCGATGATCGTGTCGGCCGCTTCGAACACATGCAGCCCGGCCAGGTCGGGGGTGGCCTTGGTGAACCTCGCCTCGAGGTCTACGGGATCGACGATCACGTCCAGGCCCGCGTCCGCCAGCGCGTAGAGATCCTCCTCGCCGTAGGCGGGCGCCATATGGACCAGGCCGGTCCCCTCATCGGTGGTCACCGATGGGCTGGGAATCACGCGGAAGGCTCCCTGGATGTACCGATCCTCGAAGTAGGAGAATGGCGGGCGGTAGCGCACTCCCAGCAGCTCGCTGCCGGAGGCGAGCGCAGCCGGTTGCCGGGCCTCGCCGAAGACATCTTCCACCTGCCGGGCAGCCACCCAATGGCGCCTACCCCCGTCCTCTACGGCTACGTAATCGATGTCCGGTCCGACCGCGACCGCCAGGTTTCCCGGGAGCGTCCAGGGAGTGGTGGTCCAGATGGTCAGGTAGTCGCCGGGCCGGGCCGGCCCGCTCGGGTCGGGGGTCTCGAGGACCTCAAGGCGGACCGTGATGGCGGGGTCCGGGCGGTCGCGATAGCCGCCCAGGCTCACCTCGAAGTTGGACAGGGTGGTACCGGCGGCCCACGAATAGGGAAGTACCTTGAAGGCCCGGTAGACCAGGCCCTTGTCCCACAGGGCTCGGAACACCCACCAGACGCTCTCCATGAACTCGGGGTCCATGGTCTTGTAGTCGTTTCTGAAGTCGACCCAGCGGCCTATGCGGCGGGTTATGCCCTCCCAGTCGGCGGTGGTGACCTCGACCATCCGGCGGCAGGCATCGTTGAAAACGGTCACGCCGAGATCCTCTATCTGGCGGGGCCCGGAGATTCCGAGCTGCTGCTCGACCTCCATCTCGACCGGCAGGCCGTGGGTGTCCCAGCCGAAGCGGCGCTCCACCCGGTGCCCTCGCATGGTCCAGTAGCGGGGGACGATGTCCTTGATGATCCCGGCCAGGATGTGGCCGTAATGGGGGCTCCCGGAGGCGAACGGGGGGCCGTCGTAGAACGTGTATTCGTGCTTGCGGGGTCGCATCTCGACCGAGGCTTGGAAGGCGCCGGTCTCATCCCACCGTTCCAGGATGCGCGCATCGAGGGCCGGGAGGTCGAGTCCGGGAGGTACCCGGGTGAAGTCGGAGACCGGCGGGGAGTCTGGTTGGCTACCTGGCATGATCCTGGGAGTGGCTGGCGGGCGCCATCGTACCCGTAGCGGTGGGTGGTACCGGAACCGGCCGGTCGCCGCTGACCGATGTCTGCGGCCGCGTTTCGGACCTGCTACCTTCAGTCGGCCCCCACAGTCGCGCCCGGAGGAAGAGCGGTATGGCGTCTCGCCGCAAGCTGGCCGAGTCCACACTCGCACGTTTTAGAAGGCTCCTCAAGGAGAAGGAGCAGAGCCTTGTCTCGGTTATCGCCGACCACGAAGCCGAGCGGAGCGAGGTCAGGATGGCTGAGACTGCCGCCGAGCGCAGACCTGATCCGGACTCGGCCGATGGCGGCTCGATGGCCTTCGAGTTCGAGAAGGAGTTGTCGGTGGACCGCAACAGCCGTGACCTGCTCGGCCAGGTCCGCAGTGCGTTGCAGTCACTCGAGGACGGCACGTACGGTGATTGTCGCGTTTGTGGAGTTCCCATTCCGGTGGCGCGCCTGCGCGCCCTCCCGCAGACCAGCCTGTGCGTGAAGTGCGCATCGCGCCGGCGCTGACCAGCCGACGCATCAACGCCGGCCTCCTCGGCGGGGCCGTTCTGGTAGCCGATCAGATCAGCAAGCTGTGGGCGCGAACGGCGCTGGCCGACCACGACGTCGTGATAATTCCCGGCTGGTTCCGGCTAGCGGTCACGGAGAATTCGGGGGCGGCTTTCTCGCTGTTCCAGGGTTACGGTTCCTGGTTGGGGTTGGCGGCCGTCCTTGTCGCTTTCCTGATCCTGGTAGTGGTGGAACGCACCCGGAGCACCACCGAGTTGGTGGGGCTGGGTCTGGTACTTGGCGGGGCGATAGGAAACCTCGGTGATCGGCTCCTGCACGGACCCTGGATGTCCGGAGCGGTCACGGACTTCATCGATTTCAGCTTCTGGCCCACCTTCAACCTGGCCGACTCCGCCATCACGGTGGGCGTAGTGATCCTCTTATGGGCGGCCAGACGCACCTGACCGTCCCCGAATCGCTGGACGGTGCCCGCTTCGACCTGATCCTGGCCCGGCTGGCCGGGGTGAGTAGGGCAGGGGCGAGGCGGATGATCGAGGCCGGCGGAGCCGGGCTGATCGCTACCAGGCCGGATGCGAGAAGCCGGCCCGGCACCCGGCTTGCGGCCGGTGACGGCCTCTGGTTCGTGCCTCACGAGACCGCCGCTTTGCGGCCGTTTCCGGTCGAACTCGACGTCCGCTACGAAGACCGCTACCTGGCCGTGATCGGCAAGCCCTCGGGGATGGTGACCCACCCTGGGCCCGGTCACGCCGAGGCAACCCTGGTCTCGGCGCTTCTCCATCGGTGGCCCGAGGTGGAGGGGGTGGGCGAGTACCCGCGCTGGGGAATCGTCCACCGCCTCGACATGGACACCTCGGGCGCGATCCTCATCGCCCGGCATCCGCTTGCTCATCGTCGCCTGACCGAGGCGATGGCCGCCCGAGAGGTACGCCGGCGCTACCTCACCCTTACCCACGGTGGCTTCGACGTCGCCTCCGGGACGATCGATGCGCCGATCGATCGGCGGCGGGCGAGGCGGTTCGTAGGTCCCGGCGGCAAGCCCGCCATCACGCACTACCGGTGGCTGGCGACATGGGACCGTCCCGTGCTGAGCCTGCTCGAAGTGACTCTTGAGACCGGGCGTACCCACCAGATCCGGGTGCACCTGGGCTCGATCAACCGGCCGGTGGTGGGGGATCGGGTCTACGGGCGGCCTGCCCGGGCCGGAGTCGATCCGGGCCGCGTCTGGCTCCATGCCCACCGGCTCGGCCTCATCCATCCGGTTACCCGCCAGGACCTCGATGTGGAGGTGCCCCTTCCACCGGATCTCCGAGCGAGCCTCGATGTCATCGGCAGGCCCGGTACGGGGGATGTGTCCCCGGAATGACCCCGATTCCTCTATTGATAGGGATTGGGGGGCGAGTTCGACCGACCGGAGTTCGCTAGTGTTCCGGATCGCTGGGTGCCCCTGACCGGCCGACGAGTAGCGGTCAAGGATGGGCATGGCGAGTAACGGTTTCGTTCACCTCCACGTGCACAGCGAGTTCTCGATGCTGGACGGCGCGGCGCGGATCGACGACGCCGTGCAGGCGGTCGTATCCGACGGCCAACCGGCGCTGGGTCTGACGGATCACGGAGTGCTCTACGGCGCGGTCGATTTCTACCGGGCCGCTACCGGTGCGGGTATCAAGCCGATTCTCGGCGTGGAGGGTTACCTGACGACCGGCTCCCGCTTCGATAGGCCCACCGGCCCTGACAACGTTCGTCATCACATCACCCTTCTGGCGGAGACCCAGACCGGCTACGCCAACCTGGTCAAGCTGGTCAGCCGGGCCTTCCTGGAGGGTTACTACTACAAGCCCCGGATGGACCACGAGCTGCTGGCCGAGTATGCCGAGGGGATCATCGCCACCAGCGGCTGCCTGTCGGGTCACGTGCCCACCCTGTTGGCCCCGGACGCGCCGCGGGAAGGCGGGTACGGCGGCGGCCGGAGGGACATGGAGAAGGCCGTGGAGGCAGCCGGCCTCTACCAGGACATCTTCGGCCGGGACCGTTTCTTCATCGAACTCCATGACCTGGGCCTGGACAGCCAGAAGCGCATCCTCCCCGACCTGGTGGAGATCTCCCAGCGAGTCGGCGCTCCCCTTCTGGCCACCAACGACGCTCACTACACCCGCCAGGACGAGGCGGCCGCCCACGATGTTCTGCTCTGCATCCAGACCGGATCGACCGTTGACGACCCGGAGCGAAGCCTCCGTTTCGAGGGTGAGGAGTTCTACCTGAAGACTCCCGGGCAGATGCGGGACCGGTTCCCGGAGGACACGTATCCCGAGGCATGCGACAACACTCTCCGGATAGCCGAGCGCGTGAATGTGGACCTGGACTTCGATCAACTGCTCCTGCCCCACTTCCCGGTGCCGGATGGTCACACGGCGATGTCCTACCTGCGGGAGCTGGTGAGCGAGGGCGCTCGCCACCGCTACAAGGGGGAGGCCGGCGGCGAGGTCGGGGAGCGCATAGAGCACGAGATGCGGATCATCGAGGACATGGGCTTCCCCGACTATTTCCTGATCGTATGGGACCTGGTGCGCTATGCGAAGTCGCGCCGGATCCGGGTCGGCCCGGGACGGGGTTCGGCGGCCGGATCGATCGTCGCGTACTCGTTGGGCATCACCGATCTGGACCCGATCGGGTACGGCCTGATCTTCGAGCGCTTCCTGAACCCCGGACGGCGCGAGATGCCCGATATCGACATGGACTTCGACGAACGGTTCCGCGGCGACATCATCCGGTACGCGGCGGACAAGTACGGATCCGATCACGTGGCGCAGATCGTCACCTTCTCCACCATCAAGGGGAAGCAGGCGATTCGTGACTCGGCCCGGGTCCAGGGTTTCCCGTACGCGATGGGGGACCGACTGGCCAAGCTGATGCCGGCGCCGGTCCTGGGACGGGAGGCTTCGCTCGACATCTGCTTCAACCCCCCGGCCCCGGATGCCGATGGGATCACCAAGGAGTGGTTTGCCCACGCCGCCGGCCTACGAGAGGAATACCAGAACGAGGAAGACGCCCGCCTGGTTCTGGACACCGCACGGGGTCTGGAAGGGCTTCGCCGGCAGGATTCGATCCACGCTGCGGCGGTGGTTATCGCTCCCCGTCCGATTACCGACCTGGTGCCGGTCCAGCGCAAGGGTGAGGACGCCGAGGTGGTCACCCAGTACGAGATGCATGCCATCGAGAAGCTGGGACTGCTCAAGATGGACATTCTGGGTCTGCGCACCCTGTCGACCATCGATCGGACGCTGGATCTGATCGGGCGGAGTACCGGCGCCCGTCCAGACATCGACCGGATCGCTCTAGACGATTCTGACACGTACGCCATGTTGTGCCGGGGCGACACCATCGGGGTCTTCCAGCTGGAAGGCACCGCTATGCGCTCGCTGATCAGGAGCCTGCGGCCGGACCGTTTCGAGGACATGATCGCCCTCGTGGCCCTGTACCGGCCCGGGCCGATGTCCAATGACTGGCACAACGCCTACGCCAACCGCAAGAACGGGCGCAGCGCGGTGGACTATCCCCATCCGGCGACCGAGGGCGTGCTGAGCGAGACCTACGGCCTCATGATCTACCAGGAGCAGGTCATGCAGATCGCCCGAGACATAGCGGGTTATTCGATGGTCGACGCCGACGCCCTGCGCAAGGCGATGGGCAAGAAGATACCCGCCATCATGGCGCAGGAACGAGACAAGTTCGTGGCCGGAGTGGTGGAAGGCGGCAACACGCCGGAGTTCGGGGGCGAGTTGTTCGACTCGATCGAGGGCTTTGCGGGTTACGGCTTCAACAAATCGCACAGTGCCGCCTACGGCCTGCTGGCCTACCAGACCGCCTACCTCAAGGTTCACTTCCCTGCCGAGTACATGGCCGCCCTGCTCACCTCGTCGCGCCGCGACAAGGACCGCACCCGGATGTATCTGAGCGAATGCAGAACGATGGGGCTGAAAGTGTCGGCTCCGTCGGTCAACGCTTCCGATAGCGACTTCACCGTCCGGGACGGCAGGATCGTGTTCGGGCTCTCGGGTGTGCGCAACGTCGGGTCGGCGGTGGTGGACAAGATCATCGAGGCCCGCCACGCCGGGGGCGCCTTCGCGGACTTCCAGGACTTCGCCAACCGGGTGGAGGGCACGGCACTCAACAAGCGAGTGGTGGCCTCGCTGATCAGGGCGGGCGCGTTCGAGGACCTGGGACATCCCCGTAGGGGCCTGCAGGAGGTGGCGGAGCTGCTGATCGAGCGCACCCTGGCCCGGAGGCGGCACGAGGAAGCGGGCCAGTTCAGCCTGTTCGGCGGGGAAGCCGAGGTTCCGGAGTTCGACGAGGTGGTGATTCCCGGAGATGAATGGAACAAGCGCGTCCTGCTGGCCCACGAGAAGGACATGCTGGGCCTCTACGTCTCGGACCATCCGCTGTACGGCCTGGAGCGAGCCTTGGCGGAGCACACCAGCACGACCGTGTCCGGGCTGTCGCAGTTGGCGGACGGGGAGCGGGTGAGGATCGGCGGGATCGTCAGCGGCATCACCCGTCGCTACACCAACTCGGGGGAGCAGATGGCCTACTTCAACATCGAGGATCTCGACAACTCGGTCGAGGTGGTGGCCTTCCCGAAGACCCTTTCCGCTGCCGGGGAGATGCTGGAGGAGGACGCCATCATTGTGGTGGAGGGCAGGTTGAACAACACCGGGGATGAGGTGAAGATGCGGGCCTTCAAGATCACGAGGCCCAAGCTCGTTCCCGACAGCGACCTCCGGTTACGCCTGGAGCCCTACCGGGCGCTCACGGATCAGGATTCCTTCTTGGAGTCGCTGCGCGAGTTCAGACAGGTGGTGTCCAACCATCCGGGGCCGGCGCCGGTCTTCATCGACCTCTCCGCGGGGGAGAGCCGGAAGGTCTTCCGGCTGGACGAGAAGGTGGAATTGTCTTCATCGCTCTACGCCGAGGTCAGGGGCATATTCGGCGAGGCGGCGCTGGCTTGAGGCCACGCGCGGGGGTGAGGCGCTCCGGTGGGATCCTGATCGTCCGAACTCCTGTTGCATGGCGGTTCCCGAAATGTAGCGCGATTAGTTCCCAGAATGTAGTATAGAAAACTCCCAGAACGTATGATCCACGCCAACCCGGCGCACGATCGTAAGACAGAAGCTGTCGCGGAGGCCCCCTGAGTCTATGGGACCTGAGGAAGGCACATCGCCTACGCTCACCATGCCCGGGTATCTTCCGCGTCTTGCCGACAAAGAGATCGGGAGCGCACTCCGGCGGCGTGGGGCCGTACTAGTCGAGGGTTGCCGAGCGTGTGGCAAGACCTGGGCGGCGCGCAATGTCGCCCGCAGCGAGGCTCGCCTTGACGATGAAGCGACACTGCTGATAGCTGAGGCGGACCCGGTGGCCCTGTTGCAAGGCGTCACACCCAGGTTGCTCGACGAGTGGCAGAACGCGCCCCGCCTATGGAACAGAGTGCGGCGGGAGTGCGACGACCGGGCGCGGTTAGGGCAGTTCGTCCTTACCGGCTCCGCAGCTCCTCACGACGACATCACCCGTCATACCGGAGTGGGTCGCATTGCCCGGGTGTTAATGCGGCCGATGTCGCTCTACGAGTCGGGTGATTCCACCGGTGCCTTGTCACTAGGGCGCCTGTTCGAGGGTGAGGCTATCTCCGTCCTGCCGTCGGGCGCCGGGCTGCGCGACGTGGCGTCTGCCGTTTGCGTCGGAGGATGGCCCGGAAGCCTGGCGCTGGAGGAAGTCGATGCTCGCTTGGCGGTGGCCGACTACGTAAGCGAGGTCGTCCGGCTGGATGTCCCTACGGCGAGCGGTGTCAGGCACCGGCCGGCGGCGGTGAGAAGGCTGATGCGATCGCTGGCTCGCCACGTCGCCACCGAAGCGAAGACGACCACGCTCGTCTCGGACGTTGGCGGTGGAAGTGTTCTCGCCCGTTCCACTGTCAACGCCTACCTGGAGGCTCTGGAGCGCGTATTCCTGGTGGAGAACCAGCCCGCTTGGTCGGTAGGCCTCCGTTCACGGGCTACTTTGAGAAGGGCGCCCAAGCGCCACTTTGTGGACCCTTCGCTAGCTGCCTCCATGCTGCGTGCTTCTCCCGAGCGGCTGCTGGCTGATCCTAGGACTTTCGGTCTGCTGTTCGAGTCGCTGGTCGTACGCGACCTCCGTATCTACAGCCAGCCTGATCGTGGCGAAGTGTTCCACTACCGCGATGACACCGGTCTCGAGGTCGACGCCGTAATCGAGCGAGACGACGGCAGATGGATAGCGGTCGAGGTCAAGCTGAGCTCTGCCCCAGACGTCGTAGACGAGGCCGCCAAGTCGCTACTGCGCCTACGCGACAAGGTAGCCAGGAACCGGGTCGAGAACCTGGCGGCCCTGATGGTGGTCACCTCCACCGGCCCCGCCTACCGCCGGTCAGACAACGTCCAGGTGACGCCTATCACGGAGCTCGGTCCCTAGAACCGGCTAGCAGCCCAAGCAGGCGCGAGCCACGTCCTCCCATCCGGCAGCGCGGGGAGATATCACATCCATGTGGTCGGCATCCGTCAACTCGACCAGGCAGGATCGTTCGCCGGCCGCGCGGGCTGCCTCGACGAACCGACGGCTCTGATCCGGCGGCACGGATCGGTCTCGGCGGCCGTGCAGGGCGACGGTCGGGACCCCGCCAGGAAGGGCGCGGATGGGGTCGACCATCGGAAGGTGAATGTGCTCGTCACCCAGGAAGGTCGAGATGAGTTGGTCGAAACCGGAACCGATGTTCCCCAGGTCGAGCATCCCTGCCAGCGAGACGAAGCCGGCCGGCCGTACGGAAGCCGCCTTGGCGGCGAAGAACGCCAGCTGGGCGCCGGCCGAGTGTCCGATCACCGTCACCCGGTCCAGGTCGAGGCAGTGGTCGCCGGAGATGGAGGACAGGGCGTCGACCGCGGCGGTAACGTCGGCAATGGAATCCCTCCATCCGCCTACTGGTGGGATCCGCCTGTACTCGATATTCCAGGTAGCGGTCCCCCTCCCGGTCAGGTCGACCGCGGCCCCGTCCATCAGATCACGGGTGTAAGGGTCGGTCCACCCGCCACCGTGGACGAGGACGGCCACGGGGTGCGGTCCTGGAGCGTCGGGGAGCCGCAGATCGGCCACTTGGTCGGGGTGCGGTCCGTAAGGCAGGGTGAGAGGCGGATGAGCCCTTAGGTAGTGAAGGTGGGAGATGGCATCCAGGTAGCCGGTGACACCACGGCCGAAGATCTGATGCGCGCAGGCCGGCTCCGTCACAGAGATGCGCCGCCATGGCTCGCGCTCCCGGACGTTGGAGATATGGATCTCGACAGTGGGGATCTCAACCGCCTCGATGGCGTCGTGGAGGGCGTAGCTGGTGTGGGAGAACGCGCCGGGGTTGAACACGATGCCGTCGGTGGTGTCCCGCGCAGCGTGGATGGCGTCGATCAGTTCCCCCTCGTGATTGGACTGGAGGGATTCGAGCCGGTGGCCGAGCAGTGCCGCGCGCGCTCGGCACTGCTCGGCTACGTCGTCGAGCGTGGCCGAGCCGTAGACCTCCGGGGCTCGCCTGCCCAGGAGGTTGAGGTTGGGACCGTTCAGTAGGAGGATTCGCATGGTTCCCAGAGCGTAGGGGGGCCGGGCAGCCGGGTGGAATCAAACATGGTGGTCAGTGGCATCAACTAGACAACCAGGAATCCGGCCCTCAGCGGGGCGTGGCGCAGAACGCGGCGCCGTAACGCGACATGGACAGGTTGTTGAGCTGCTCCGCCAGTCGAGGTCCGCTGTGCCAGCAGCTCTCGCACACCAGCTCCCCATAGTCGGCCAGCAGAGCGCAGCGTCGAGCCTCACCCGCGGCGGTCCTGTCGAAGTCGACGCTAGACGCCGATATGAGGTTAACGATGCTGGTCAGAGGCCGGTCCCGCCGGGATTCGGCATACCGGGTGTTGGCCCCCAGGGCGAGGACCGCGGGCAACGACAGGCACAGGGCTAGGCCGGCAACGAGGAGAGGCGTGAGCATGCGGGACGGGCTCTTCCCCTTCCGTCCGTGGTGGGCGGCGAGCGACCACACCATGACCAGCGTTCCGTAGAGGATGAAGGCCCAGCCGACCTGCACCAGAAGGGTGTCGCGCCAATCATGCAGGCCCCAGCCCCGGTAGTTCCATCCCTGCAGGCCCTCCGAGAGGCTGACCAGGAACGCCGGCGACAAGGCCAGCACCGTCCCGAAGACCACTAGAACGGTACCTAGTTGGCGGTAGGCGCGGGGTGATGGCTCGTGATCGGAGTGCTTCAGGAGGCGGGCGCCGGCCCGGACGGCCGCCACCGCCAGCGCGACGGCAGCCAGGACGAGCCATACGTTGGTGGAGATGCCCGACCATGCCTGGTCCAAGGCTCCTGGATCGATGGTCCCCGGTGACATCGAGAACCAGCCCTCCACCGGCAGCCCGGACATGAACCGGCCCAGCCATTGTCCTGCCGAGAACCCGGACGGCACCGGGTTGGTGTTGCCATAGCAGTCGTTCGCGGAGCACGCCATCGCGATAGTGATCCGACTCGGGATGAAGACGGTGAGAAAGCCGAGGCACAATGCCAGCCATCTATGGAATGCCGCAGTCGAGGGGATCTGACGCAAGGTCAAGCCCGACAGCCTGGCCCGCAGGAGGATCATGAGGATGCAGGTCACCGGCAGCAGGTACATCAATTCGAAGGTCATGGCCGCGAGCAGGCCGATCAAGGCGGGCAGCGCCAGCCGGGGGACAAGATCCGTGCTGTTCATCGCCTCGTCGGAGGCGACGTACAGCGGAACCAGAAGGATCGCGACTGCAAGGGTGATGAGGAAGAAGGGGAAGAAGGACAGGGGGTGGAGCGGACCCGTGACGATCAGCACGGATGCGAAGACCAGAGGAAATACGTCTATCAGGCGGTCTATCGCCTGCCGCTCGTCCGTGAGAGAGGATCCGGCGTGCCCGGTCGCCGAACGGGCGAGCGCCCTCACCACGCAGGTAGCCGCCCAGGCGAGGACCCCGACCATCGCAACCCTTATGGCGCCCTGGACGATGTGGGGTGGGACCCCGAGCGCGGCTGCCACATCGAAGCGGGCGGCCTCTTCCAGGTAGAAGATGAAACGGCCCAACGGTCGGAAGTTGCCTTTCGAGATGAACTCGCCGATCTCCCCCAGACTCGCTTCGAGGATCCGGATCGGGTTCGTTCCGTAGTCCGAGGCGAACTGGTATATCGCGATGCTCTGATCCGAGTGGAGGGCGAGGCCGATCAGGGGCGCCATGACCAGCATGGCCGGTGCCGCCACACGCAGCAATCGGCTCAAGCTCGGCACTACCGGCGGGGATTCCTCCGCCTGGTTGTCCTGCTGATCCGCGAACATGTCACGTCCAACCGAGGGGACAGGAAGATGTCGTGGGCGGTTCCGGGCGCGGGTTCCGGCTGCGGTTGGTAAGCATGGACCGGCGGGTGGCCTCTGTCAGGGTCCAAGACGCGTGACGTGAGACAGCCATCGTGCGATGGTAACGACGAGATCGGAGATCTCCGAGAGATCTTCCGAACCGGCGCTCCCTCTACGGCGCGAAATCGGACTGGGAGCTACTCGCGACGGTCACTCCCCACTGGAATCCGATGGCCCCACCTCGCCCTCCGATAACCCGGGGAGCGGTTCACCCAGGCCGATAGACTCAGGTTGGGAGGGCGATGGCAGTAAGAGACGGGAACGTCGGCTTCGGCCTGGTCGGAACCGGTATGTCGGGTGGCTTCATGGCCAAGGAGCTCAGATTCGTCGATGGCGGCGAGTTGGTGGCGGTGTGCAGCCGGGACGAATCCAACGTTCGCGGGTTCGCGCAAACCCACGATGCCAGACACTGGTTTACCGACTATCGGCGGTTGGTGGAACATGATGATGTAGATGTGGTGGTTGTATCGGTTCCCACCGGTATGCATGCCGAGGTGACGATCGCCGCTTCGAACGCCGGCAAGCATGCCTTGGTGGAAAAGCCCCTTGACACGACTCTGGAGAGGGCTGATCGGATGATCGGCGCTTGCCGGGCGAACAACACCAAGCTGGGGGTGATCTTTCAGATGCGTTTTGGTGTGGTGGCTCGTACTCTCAAAGAGGCGGTTGATTCGGGTCGTCTGGGGCGGGTCTTCTTGAGCGACGCGGTTGACAAATCGAGCCGGACGGCTGCTTATTACGCCTCTGCTGATTGGCGGGGAACCAAGGCGCTCGAGGGTGGGGGTTGTCTGATGACCCAGTCCATTCACATCATTGACCTGCTGCAGTATCTGATGGGACCGGTGCGCTCGGTGATGGGACGGGTGGCTACCCAGTTCCACGACATCGAGGTGGAGGACACCGCTACCGCGGTGGTTAGTTTCACCAACGGCGCGATGGGGATTATCGAGAGTACTTCCTCGGTCCGGACCGCTCTCAAATCCCGGCTCGAGCTGCACGGCGAGTCGGGAACCGTGGTCGCCAATGCCCAGCACGACAAGTTCCTTGTGTGGGATGTGGAGGGTGATAAGGGTCGGGTGGAGGTGGCCCCGGGCTTCGAGTTGACCGATATCGACGATCCGTGGGCCTATCCGCAGACTCGCCACCGGGTTCAGCTCCAGGACATGGTCGACGCCATCCGCGAGGATCGTGATCCGGCGCTCACGGGCGAGGACGCCCGGGTGTCGCTGGCCATCATCATGGCTATTTACGACTCCTCCCGGCTGGGCAGGGAGGTCTTCCTGGATTCCTACCGGCCAGGGAACCCTGCCCCCTGAAACCTGCCGGTTGACTGCCCGCCGCCCTGCCGAATCGAGCTAACCCGGCAAGCGGCCGGCCGGATTGCGCGGGTAGGTGGGCTTGGCTGCGGCTGGGGAAAGGGGAGTGAGGGACTTACCCGTTAGATCGGCGTTGCCCTTAAGATCGACCTGTCCAGCAGGAGGTCTCTATCTTTCACGACTTCGGTGGGGGATGGTGGTCTTACGTGCGCCACGACCGGAACCAGCGCGGTCCCGAGATCGATCGGGCGCTGCTACGACGGGTATTCGCCTACGGTGTGCCCTACCGGATGTTGCTGGCGGGCACACTGGTCACGATCTTCGTGGTATCGGGCCTGACGGTGGTGCCGCCGCTCCTGATCCGCGACCTGGTCGACAACGCCATTCCGGCCGCCGACGTGGGGCGGCTGACCTTGCTGGGTGTAGCCATGGTGGTGGTCCCTCTCATCAGCGTGTCGGTGGGTGCGGTCCAGCGCTGGATGAGCGCCAAGGCCGGGGAGGGGATCATCTACGACCTGCGGCGGGCCCTGTACACCCACCTCCAGGGCATGTCGCTGCAGTTCTTCACCGAGACCAAGACCGGTGAGTTGGTATCCCGTCTCGACAACGACGTGGTCGGCGCCCAGACCGCCATCACCGGCACCTTCGTCACCATCGTGTCGAACGTGGTCTCCGTGGTGGCAATCCTGGTGGTGATGGTCCAGGCCGAGTGGCGCCTAACCCTTCTGGCCGTCGCGGCACTGCCGATGTTCGTCTATCCGGCCCGGCGGGTCGGGCAGATGCTCCGCGCCATCACCCGGCGCCAGATGCGGCACAACGGGGCGATGGCTGCCATCCTCAACGAGACCTTCAATGTGAGCGGGGCCCTGCTGGTCAAGCTGTTCGGGCGCCGGAACGAGGAGGCCTCCCGCTTCTCGGCCGAGGCCGGGATGGTCCGCGACCTCGGCGTCCGGGCCGCGGTGGTGGGGAGATGGTTCTTCGCCGCCCTCGGGCTGGTGGGCGCAATCGGTACCGCCGCCGTGTTCTGGGTGGGCGGGTACCTGGTGATCCAGGGGACCATGAGCCTGGGTACGGTCATCATGTTCTCCACCCTCCTGGTGCAGCTGTATGGGCCCCTGTCGGCCATGTCCAACGCCCGGGTGGAGTTCGCCACCTCCCTGGTCTCGTTCGAGCGGGTCTTCGAGGTGCTGGACCTCCGGCAGGAGATTGTGGAGCGTCGGGATGCCACCGACATCCGACCCGTGAGCGGATCGGTGGAGTTCGACGAGGTGTACTTCCGGTACCAGCAGCCGGAACCGGCCGGGTTGACGGCGATAGCCAGATCCGGCGGGCCGGGCGAGGCCCCCCCGTCCCGGCAGTCGCCCACCCGGCGATGGGCGCTGGAGAGTGTCGCCTTCCGGATCGAGGCGGGTGAGGTGGCGGCCCTGGTCGGGCCGTCGGGGGCCGGAAAGACCACGGTGAGCTACCTCATCCCCCGGCTGTACGACGCGAGCCGGGGCTCGGTGCGGATCGACGGGGTAGACGTTCGGGACGCCACCACCGAGTCACTTGAGCGCTCGGTCGGCATGGTTACCCAGGAGGTTTTCCTGTTTCACGACTCGATCGCCGCCAACCTGCGGTATGCCAAGCCGGACGCCACGGAGGAAGAGCTCGAAGCGGCAGCCCGCGCCGCCAACATCCACGAATTCGTCGCCTCTTTGGCAGATGGCTACGAGACGGTCGTAGGAGAGCGCGGCTACCGCCTCTCCGGCGGGGAGAAGCAACGGATCGCCCTGGCGAGGGTGATCCTCGAGGACCCGCGCATCCTCATCCTCGATGAGGCCACCGCCCATCTCGATTCGGAGTCCGAAGCCCTGATCCAAGAGGCTCTGGAGCGGGTGATGGTGGGCCGCACCTCGCTGGTCATCGCCCACCGCCTGTCGACGATCCAGGCTGCCGACCGGATCCTGGTGCTCGACGGGGGCCGTCTGGTCGAGCAGGGCAGCCACGACGCCCTGCTGGAGACGGATGGTCTCTACGCCCGGATGTACCGCACCCAGTTCCGCAAGAAGGGCTCGATCGATCGGGTCAGGACCCCAGCATTCGCGACACCAGAGGGAAACGGTGAGCGAGAAGCAGGACCGAGCCGTCATGGCACACCCACAGGTGCTGATTGGCCCTGAACCAACGGTGCGGCGGTATCGCGTCCATCGTGGAGCGGTCGGAGGGGTTGGCGGGCCGGAAGGCCATGACCTCGCCGGCAGGGGCGCCGATCGCCTCCACCCGGCCGACCAAGCTGTAGTCGGCGAATAGCGCCGCTATACCCCCGAAGGAGTCTCGGTTGCGGAAGGCGACCATCCCGCATTGCTCGCAGGTGACGACCGCCACGCCGTTACGGATCACGGCGGTGGTGTCATGGGTCCGGCACATCGACACTATCGTGCCATGAGCCTGGGACAGATTCGGGTATTTCGCCATACAGGGAAGAGGGCCGTGCAGCGGCCCCGTTTTGGCGATAGTCGCGCCTGTTCGTAGGATTGGCGTCCTCGCGGAGGTGGCGTGGATCTTTCCGAATATCTCCCCATAGCGCTCATGCTGGTGCTGGCTGTATTGTTCGCCGGCGTCTCGCTCACCGTTTCCTACCTGGTCTCGTACAAGCGTCCCACGGCCGAGAAGCTGGAGCCCTACGAATGCGGAATCGTCACGGAGGCCGAGCCGATCCAGCGCTTCCCGGTGAAGTTCTACCTGGTCGCCATCCTTTTCGTCATCTTCGACGTCGAGATCGTCTTCCTGTTCGCCTGGGCGTCGGTGTTCGGGACGCTGGGCTGGGGTGGGGTAGCCGCTATCGCCATCTTCACGCTGCTGATCGTCGAGACCCTCGGCTACGTGTGGAAGCGCGGCGCCCTGGACTGGAACGTGTCACGGCGCGCCCGGTATCGATCGACCGCGGATGCTCCGGCCGGCGAGCCGGCGGCCTGATGGCTCACCTGACTGCTCCTCCGCAACTCCTGACCACCACGCTCGGGAAGGCCATGCGGTGGGCCCAGCAGCAGTCCATGTGGCCCGCCACCTTCGGCCTGGCCTGCTGCGCCATCGAGATGATGGCCACCGGCACCGCCCACAACGACCTGGCCCGATTCGGTATGGAAGTGTTCCGGGCGTCTCCCCGCCAGGCCGATCTGATGGTGGTGGCCGGTCGTGTGTCCCAGAAGATGGCCCCGGTCCTGCGCCAGGTGTACGACCAGATGGCTGATCCCAAATGGGTCATCTCGATGGGCGCCTGCGCCTCGACCGGTGGCATGTTCAACAACTACGCCCTGGTTCAGGGCGTCGATCAGATCGTCCCGGTCGACGTCTACGTTCCGGGATGCCCGCCGGGACCGCAGTCGCTGATGCACGGGATACTCACCCTTCAGGACAAGGTGGTGTCGGGGGAGTTGGCTCGTTGATGTCCGGCGACAGCTCGCCCGGTCAAGTGGCCGGCGCCGACGAGGTGCTGGCGAACCTCATGGAAGCGGTTCCCTCCGTCGAGGCCGGCCGCTCCGTGGGCGATCGTGTCATCCGGGTTCCGGCCCGGGATCTGGCCAGGGTGGCCGGGGCGGCCCGCGCCCTCGGCTTCGAGATGTGCTCGGACCTCACCGTCGTCGATTACCTGGGTAAGCGGAGGGTCCGGTTCGAGGTGGTGGTCAACCTCCTTTCCCTGCAGCACAACCGCCGGCTCCGCGTACTGGTGCCGGTTCCGGAGGGCGACCCCGAAGTGCCCTCCCTGGTACCGGTCTACCCCGGCGCCAACTTCCTGGAGCGCGAGGCATACGACATGTTCGGCATCCGCTTCGCCGGTCATCCCGATCTCACCCGCATCCTGATGCCCGACGACTGGGCGGGCCATCCCCTCCGCCGAGACTTCGATGTGGGCGCCGTACCCGTCCAGGTCAAAGACGCCCCCCAGGTGAGATGATGGCCGAGCCGACCTCCACCACCGATATCTGGGTGTCCGGCACCGAGGCCCCGGAGGTATCGGAGTGGATGGTGTCCGGGACCGACGAGGGCGCTCAGGAGATGGAGCGCCACGAGACGACCGAGAGGAGCGTCGAGCAGCGCGGGTCCCGCGTGGTCGACGACTGGGTGGTCGACGACACCGTCGACGACGAGGAGCGGATGATCGTCAACATGGGGCCCCAGCATCCTTCCACCCATGGGGTGCTAAGGCTCAATATCGAGTTGGAAGGCGAAATCGTCCGCCGCGTAAAGCCGATCATCGGCTACCTCCACACCGGCATGGAGAAGACCGCCGAAACCCTGACCTTTCTCCAGGGCGGCACCAACGTCACCCGCATGGACTATCTGGCGCCTCTCCACAACGAACTCTGCTACTCGCTGGCGGTGGAGAAGTTGTTGGGGGTGGAGATCCCGCCGCGCGCCCAGGCCATCCGGGTCCTGATGACGGAGCTGAACCGGGTGTCCTCACACCTGGTCGCGACCGCCACCAACGGGATGGACATCGGCGCGCTGTCGATGATGATGTACGGCTTCCGGGAACGGGAGTTGGTCCTGGCCTTCTTCGAGAAGACCACCGGATTGCGGATGAACCACAACTACATCCGTCCGGGCGGTGTGGCGGCCGACCTGCCGGACGGGTGGGAGGAGGACGTGGCCGAGATCCTGGAGCGGATCCCTCGGGCATTGCGGGACTACGAGGATCTGCTGAAGGAGAACCCCATCTGGTTGGGCCGTACCCGGGGAGTCGGCATCATCACCGCGGACGAGTGCTTGGCCTATGGCGTCACCGGCCCGACCCTGCGGGCGGCCGGAGTGCCGTGGGATCTGCGCAAGGCACAGCCCTATTCGGGCATCGAAGCGTACGAATTCGACGTGGTGACCGGTAGCCGGGGTGATGTCTACGACCGCTACCGCGTCCGAATCGGCGAGATACACCAGTCGTTGCGCATCATCGAACAGGCGGCCGGCGCCATGCCCCGAGGTGACTACAAGACCGGCGACCGCAAGGTGTCACCCCCTCCCAGGCAGCGTATCGACGAGTCGATGGAGGCCCTCATCCATCACTTCAAGATCTACACCGAAGGGTTCAAGGTCCCAGCCGGAGAGACCTATTTGGCGATCGAAGGGCCGAGGGGGGAGTTGGGGTGCTACCTGGTGTCCGACGGGAGCGGCGCGCCGTTGCGCATGCATACCAGGGCGCCTTCCTTTTCCAACCTCCAGGCTCTTCCGATCATGATGGCGGACTCGCTGGTGGCCGACACGGTGGCTTGCATCGCGTCGCTGGATCCGGTGATGGGCGATGTGGATCGGTAGGCGGAGATGACGTACACCTGGTCGGAAGCCGCCGAGGAACGGGCCCGGCAGATCATCTCCCGGTATCCCCAGCCCCGTTCCGCCATGATGCCTCTCCTCTACATTGCGATGAAGGAGGATCTGGGCCGGGGCGCGGACCGGCTCACCGAGGACGGCATGCGCCGGGTGGCGGACCTGGTGGGCGTTACCCCGGCCCAGGTGGTGGCGGTGGCCAGCTTCTACACGATGTACAAGCGGGACCGGGTCGGTAAGTACCTGGTGTCGGTGTGCACGTCCCTCTCGTGCTGGCTTGACGGCGCCGACGATGTTCTCCGTGCGGTCGAGGCCGAGGCCGGGGTTCCATCCGGCCACACCGACCGCGACGGGACGATCACTCCCGAGCACGTGGAGTGCATCGGCGCCTGCGGGGGGGCTCCCGCGGTCCAGGTCAACTACGAGTTCGTAGAGGGAGTCACGCCCGGCAGGGCGAGGGAGATGGTGCGCTGGCTCCGCTCCGAGGAGCCCAATCACGTGACCGGTGACGATCTCCAGGACAGGTTCGGCGGACGGACGGCGTTCCCCTGGGCCATACCCGAACCGGCGGGTGTCGCCGGGCCGGTCCCGGCCTGCGCGTCTCTGGGTACGGCGGTTCCGTCCAACGGCCGGGTTTCGAACCCGGACACCTCGATGACCGTGGGGAACGGCGACCTCCCGATGATCCTGACCGACCGCATGAACCACCATCCGGTGAACAGCCACGCACTGGCCACGTACGAGGCAACCGGGGGTTACTCCGCGCTCCGCAGGGTGCTCGGTGACCCCGGTATCACCCCGACCGAGATCACGGAGGACATCAAGGCCTCCATGTTGCGGGGCCGTGGCGGGGCGGGGTTCCCGGCCGGTGTCAAGTGGGGTTTCCTGGCGCCGGCCCGCCCGTCCTACCTGGTGGTCAACGCCGACGAGTCGGAGCCCGGCACCTTCAAGGACCGCCAACTCATGGAGCGGGATCCGCACCAGATGATCGAGGGCATCGTGATCGCCTCCTACGCGACCGAGGTGAACCACGCCTTCGTCTATGTGCGGGGCGAGTACCCGAAGGCGGCCCGGCGGGTCGAGGCCGCGGTCGAGGAGGCGTACCGGGCCGGATTTCTCGGCCGGGACATTCTCGGATCGGGTTACGACCTGGAAATGACCGTCCATCTGGGCGCCGGCGCCTACATCTGCGGGGAGGAGACCGCCTTACTCAACAGCTTGGAGGGCAGGCGGGGCGAGCCTCGGCTGAAGCCGCCCTACTTCCCTGCCGCCAAGGGGCTCTACATGATGCCCACCATCGTGAACAACGTGGAGACCCTGTCCAACGTCCCCTGGATCATCATGGCGGGCGGGGCGGCCTATGCCGCCATCGGCCCCGAAGGTTCGCCCGGCAAGCGAATGTGCTCCATCTCCGGTCACGTCAACCGTCCGGGTAACTACGAGATCGTGGAGGGTCTGACCTGGCGGGAGCTGATCTTCGATCTGGCGGGAGGCATCCGTGACGGGAACCGGCTCAAGGCCTGGGTGCCGGGCGGGGCCTCCGCACCCTGGTTCGTCCCCGAGCTTCACCTCGACACCGAGGTGACCAAGGAGGCGATCGACGGAAACGGATCGATGACCGGCTCCGGAGCGGTCATCGTGATGGACCACACCACCGATATGGTGGCGGCCGCCGAACGCCTGGTGCGGTTCTTCGCCCACGAGTCCTGCGGGCAATGCACCCCGTGCCGCGAAGGGACCGTCTGGATCGACCTGATCCTGAGGCGCATAATGGACCGCCAGGGCCGGCCGGTGGATGCCGACCTGTTACTGGATGTGTCCGACAACATCTCGCCCGGGCTTCGGTGGCCTCCGGCCATGACCACCATCTGCCCGCTCGGGCCCTCGGCGGTCTCTCCGGTGGTGTCGCTCCTCCGGTACTTTCGCGACGAGGTGGATAGCTACCTGGAGCAGGCCGACCTGCTGGAGCAGGCCAACCTGGTGCCCGTGTCGATCGGTGGGGTGAGATGAGCGGAGGAGACCGGACGATGGTCAGCGTGACGATTGACGGCGTTGAGGTGGAGGTTCCCGCCGGAGAGTTGCTGATCAAGGCGGCCGAGGACAACGGCGTCTACATCCCGCGCTTCTGCTGGCATCCGCGGATGAACCCGGTTGGAATGTGCCGGATGTGCCTGGTCGAGATCGAGACCCCCCGGGGCAGGATCCTCGTCCCCTCCTGCGTGCAGCCGGTCAACGACGGGATGGTGGCGCACACCGAATCGGCGCCTGCCAAAAAGGCGCAGGAAGGGGTGCTCGAGTTCCTCCTGGCGAACCATCCTCTCGACTGTCCGGTATGCGACAAGGGCGGTGAGTGCCCGCTCCAGGACCAGACCATGTCCTACGGCCCGGGAGAGAGCCGCTTCGTGGAGGAGAAGCGCCATTTCGCCAAGCCGGTGCCGATCAGCGATCTGGTTCTGCTAGACCGGGAACGCTGCATCCTCTGTGCCCGTTGCACCAGGTTCGCGGATGAGATCTCGGGAGATCCTCTGATCGAGTTCCAGGGCCGGAGCGGCCACACCCAGGTACTTACCTTCCCGGACGATCCGTTCAATTCCTATTTCTCGGGCAACACCGTGCAGATCTGTCCGGTCGGCGCGCTGACCGCCGTTCCATACCGTTTCCGGGCTCGACCCTGGGACCTCACCATCGGCGAGAGTACCGGGATCGTGCATACCGAGGGCGCCGGCATCTCGGTGCACGTCTCCCAGAACCGCGTGCTCCGCTTCCTGGGTCTCGACATCGGGGCCACCAACCAGGGGTGGCTCTCCGATAAGGAACGGTTCGGCTTCGAGTTCATCGCTTCTCCCGAGCGGCTCCGTACCCCGCTGATCAAGGACGGCGACGGCTTTCGCGAGGCCGGATGGGGTGAAGCCCTCGACCTGGTGGCGGAACGCCTCCGGGTGGCGATCACGACCCGTGGCGGTGCGTCGGTGGCGGCGCTGGGCGGGGCTCGGGGTACCAACGAGGATGCCTATGCCCTGTCCAAGTTCATGCGGGTGGCGGTGGGGTCCAACCACCTCGACGCCGGGCTCGGCGACGGCCTCCCCGCCAGGTTCCTTACCGGATTGGCGGGTCGCGGCCGGATCGATGACCTCGAGACCGCTCGCACCATCCTGCTGTGGGGCCCCGACCTCAAGGAGACCCACCCCATCCTCTACCTGCGGGTCAGGCGAGCCGCTCAGGAACTCGGTGCGACGCTGATCGTGGTCCATCCCCGCCGGACCGGGCTGGACGACCGGGCCGCCCACAAGCTGACCTACCGGCCAGGGGAGGGTCCGCAGCTCCTGGAGCGGCTCAAGGCCGGCGCCGGGGAATACCAGGCGGTGCGCGAGGCGCTGGGCCGGGGCCCCCTGGTAGCTCTGGTGGGGCGTCCCGGACTGGCCGAGGACCCCCGCCTCGCCGAGTCGGTAGCTGCCTTCGCCCGGTCGCTCGACGCGTCCCTGCTCCCGCTTGTCCACCGCGGCAACACGTTCGGAGCGCTCGACATGGGGGTGGCGCCCGACCTGCTCCCCGGCCGCCTGCCGGTCGAGGGCGCATCGGGACGCCTGGTCGACGCCTGGGGCGCCGTGCCGCCGGGCCCGGGCCTCGACGCGGTCGGGATCGCCGCCGCATGCGGCGCGGGGGAGATCGAGGTGCTCATCCTGTGCGGCGCCGATCCGGTCCGCGACCTGGTGGGCTTCGACGGATCCACCGCCCTGTCGGGAGCCGGCTTCGTGGTGGCGATGGACCTCTTCCTCACCGACTCCTCCCGCCAGGCCGATGTGGTGCTCCCGGCCCTCGGATTCGGGGAGAAGAAGGGCGCGGTGACCAACCTGGAGGGCCGGGTCCAGATGGTGAACCGGCTGGTGCCCGGACCCGGACAGGCGCGGGCCGACTGGTCGGTCCTGGACGATCTTGCAGATCGCCTCGGCCGCCCTCTCGACCTGGGTTCCGAGCGGGATATCGCCGACGAGATCTCCCGGCTGGCGCCTGCCTACGCCGGTATCACCTGGGATCACCTCGAATGGGATGCGCGGGAGGGCGAGGTGGCCCCGGTCGACCCCGCCGACCAGCCGTTCATCCACGAGCCCTGCCATCAGGATCTCAACGGCCGGCTGGGCGACCACACCCTCCATCTGGCCCGGACCCTCTACGACGACGGTGTGATGCTCCGTCACTGCCCCTCCCTGGCGCCGATGGCGCAGGGAGCAAGCGCCTACCTGACTCCGGCCCATGCCGCTTCGCTGGCGGTTGCGGAGGGCGATGAGGTGGTGGTCCGGGTCGGCGGCCGGACGGTGCGGTTGCCGGCCCGGATCGATCAGAGTCTGTCCGAGGGGTCGGTGTACATTCCCTTCAACCAGCCCGGCATGGGCGCTGTGGGTAACTCGCTCGACGTCATCGTCTCCGTGAGGGAGCCGTCCTGATGGACTGGATCGATCTGGGCCTGGTGGCGCTCCGGGTGGTGGTGATCTTCGGGCTGCTCCAGGTCGTGACCATCCTGCTCATCTGGTTCGAGCGCAAGGTCGTGGCCGACATGCAGAACCGGATCGGCCCTGAGCGGGCCGGTCCCTGGGGGATACTCCAGACCGTGGCCGACGGTTTGAAGCTGTTCTTCAAGGAGCAGGTAACGCCCCGCAAGGTCGAGCTCGGCCTCTACCTGGCCGCACCCATGCTGGCCGCCGTCCCTGCCTTCCTGATGTTCATGGTGGTGCCCTTCGGACGTCCCGTCCGGATCAACCTGGGCGGCGAGGACCGGCTGATCCCCATCCAGGGCGCCGACCTCAACATCGGTCTGCTCTACGTGCTCGCCATGTCGTCGGTGGCTGTCTACGCGGTGGTACTGGCCGGCTGGTCCTCGGGCTCCAAGTACCCGTTGCTCGGCGGGGTGCGAGCCACCGCCCAGGCCATCTCCTATGAAGCCGCCATGGGCCTGTCGCTGGTGCCGGTGGTTCTCTTCACCGGTTCGCTCAGACTCTCCGAGATAGTGGCCGCCCAGTCGGGGAGCCTGACCTTCTTCGGCAGGGCGCTCTCCATCCCGGCCTGGAACGTGTTCGTTCTCGCCCCCTCGTTCCTGATCTTCTTCATCGCCGCGGTGGCAGAGACCAACCGGGCGCCCTTTGACTTGGTCGAGGCGGAGCAGGAGATCGTGGGCGGGTTCCACACCGAGTACTCCGGGTTGCGCTTCGCGCTGTTCTTTCTGGCCGAGTACATCAACATCTTCACCATGTCGGGCCTGGCCGTGACCCTGTTCCTGGGAGGGTGGTCCGGTCCCACCTGGGACGGTACGTTGCCGCTGGTGGTGAGCGCCGTCCTCCCGACCGTGTGGTTCCTGCTGAAGGTGGTGGTGTTCCTGTTCATGTTCGTGTGGCTGAGGGCGACGCTCCCTCGCCTCCGATACGACCAACTGATGACCCTCGGCTGGAAACGGCTCATACCGGCCTCGCTGGTGTGGCTGTTCTTCATCGGAGGGGCGATGGCTGTCAGGCAGTTCGGGCTTCCATGGGGGTGATATGGGACCGGTAGAGGCGTTCATCCGAGGAATGGCGGTGACCGGCCGCCAGTTCATCGCCACCATCACGGGCAAGGGTCTGGTCACTACCCGATACCCGAAGGTGATGAGGGAGAAACCGCAGCGTTTCCACGGTCGGCATGTCCTCAACCGCTACGAGGACGGGATGGAGAAGTGCATCGGTTGCGAGCTGTGCGCCGGCGCCTGTCCGGCCCGCTGCATCTACGTCCGGGGAGCCGACAACCCGGCGGATGACCCGGTAAGCCCCGGGGAGCGCTACGGGTTCGTGTACGAGATCAACATGCTGCGCTGCATCTTCTGCGGCCTCTGCGTGGAGGCCTGCCCTACCGAGGCCATCACCCACACCCAACTGTTCGAGATGTCGACCACCAACCGATCCGACGCCATATACACCAAGACCGAGCTGCTGGTGGACGGAGACGGCCAACCCAACCACATGTTCGACTCGGACCGGTTCGCCGACCTGGGCGAGCTCTCCAAGGCGGACGGATGGATGCGGGCCACGTCGTCCCAGGGCCGGGCCGCGTACGAGGGCCAGGTGGCCTGGTCCGGATCCGCCGGCGTGGGTGTCCGCCCACCGGAGCGCGGCCAGTCCGAGCTTCCCGACGAGTCCGCTGCGGATTCAGAAGGCGATGACGCCTGATGGTGGAGTTGGTCATCTTCGTGCTCATGGGGGCGGTAGCCCTGGTAGGCGCAATCGGAGTCGTCCGGGCTCGCAACCCTGTCTACGGAGCGATGGGCTTGATGGCCACCCTTTTCGCTCTGGCGGTCTTCTACGTGGTCCACCTGGCGCATTTCGTGGCGGTGGTGCAGGTGATCGTGTACGCCGGGGCGGTCATCACCCTGTTCCTCTTCGTGATCATGTTCGTGGGCGTGGACCGGGCCGAGGATCTCACCGAGAAGCTGGCAGTGCAACGACCGGTGGTGCTGATCATCCTGGTGGGGGTCGTGGTGGCGGCCGGCGTGCTGGTGGTCACCGGCCGCTTCGACTGGGTGATCACCTCCGGCGAGCCTCAGGTGGTGCGGGGGACCATCGAGGAGATCGGTGAGAACCTCATCTCGGTCGGCCCGCCGTCCGGTCGCCAGGCCTCCAGGTGGCTGTTGCCATTCGAAGCCACGTCCTTGCTCCTGATCGTTGCGGCGGTGGGGGCGATCGCGCTGGCCTTCTACCGCCCGCGCCGCAAGGACGAGCCGCCAGCCGGCCCGGACACCGGCCCCGCGTCAGGATCTGGTCCATGATCGTCACCGCCGGCTGGTACATGACGCTGGCCGCCATCCTGTTCCTCATCGGAGCGGGCGGTCTCCTGCTGCGACGGAACGCCCTCGTCATGTTCATGTCCGTGGAGCTGATGCTCAACGCCGTCAACCTGACCTTCGTGGCCGCCGCCCGCGCCCACGGCGACATCGGCGGGCAGATGGCAGTGCTGTTCGTGCTGGTGGTAGCGGCGGCCGAGGTGGCTGTCGGCCTGGCCATTATCGTTTCGATCTTCCGATCCCGCCGTACCGCCTCGGTGGACGAGCTATCGGAGCTGTCGGGATGAGCCGCGCCCGCGGGGAGGTTGGTCCGGCCGGCTGCGCCCGGGCCCTGGCGCCGCGGTCTGTGCGAGTGGCGCCGTGACCGGCTACCTCTGGATCATCATCGCCCTGCCGCTGGCCGGCGCTCTGTTCAACCACCTTTTTGGCCGTCGGATCGGGGAGACCCGTGCAGCCGGCCCGGCCATCCTGGCGGTGCTGGGATCGTTCGGTTTCGCAGCCGTGGCGGCCCGGGACTTCTTCATCTCTGCCGACGCCTCGGAGGAGGCGGTGGCGGTGGTGCACCTGTTCGACTGGATACCGGGCCTGGGCGCCAGGGCCGAGCTGCTGTGGGATCCCCTCTCGGCCACCATGACCCTGGTCGTTACCGGCGTGGGCGCCCTCATCCATATCTATTCGGTGGGGTACATGCACGGCGATCCCCGGTTCGGCCGCTTCTTCACCTACCTGAACCTCTTCATCGCCTCGATGCTGATCCTCGTGCTGGCCAACAACTTCGCCCTCCTGTTCGTGGGGTGGGAGTTGGTGGGCCTGTGCTCCTACCTGTTGATCTCCTTCTGGTACACCCGCCCCTCGGCCGCCGCGGCCGGCAAGAAGGCGTTCGTGGTGAACCGGATCGGGGACTTCGGCTTCATGGTGGCCCTGATGGTCATCTTCCTCTCGTTCGGCACCCTCTCCTACACGGAGGTGCTCCACGATCCTGGAACGGTGATCGGCGTCGGCACCGCCACCGCCATCGGACTGCTGTTGCTGGTGGGAGCGGCCGGTAAGTCGGCCCAGCTACCCCTTCACGTCTGGCTGCCCGACGCTATGGAAGGCCCCACTCCCGTGTCGGCCCTGATCCATGCCGCCACCATGGTCACGGCGGGCGTCTACATGGTGGCCCGGTGCGCGGCCATCTTCGGTCTATCGGATGTGGCCGGTGGGGTAGTGGCCACCGTGGGGGCGCTCACGGCCCTGCTGGCGGCCACCATCGCCATCGCCCAGCGCGATATCAAGCGGGTGCTGGCCTACTCGACCATCAGCCAGCTGGGCTACATGTTCATGGCGGTCGGTGTGGCCGGATACGTGGCGGGCCTGTTCCATCTCGTCACGCATGCGGTGTTCAAGGCGCTGCTGTTCCTCGGGGCCGGATCGGTCATCCATGCCATGGCCGATCAGCAGGACATGAACAGGATGGGTGGTCTGCGCCGGAAGCTGCCGCTCACCCACGCCACCATGCTCATCGCCACCCTGTCGATCGCCGGCATCCCACCGCTGGCCGGCTTCTGGTCGAAGGACGAGATCCTGGCGGTGATGTTCTATGCGGGCGGGTACTACACCGTGCTGTGGGCGGTGGGTCTGGTGACCGCCCTGCTGACCGCCTTCTACATGGCGCGCCAATACTTCATGGTCTTCGCCGGAGAAAGCCGCTGGGACGCCGGGGTGGAACCGCATGAGTCGCCCCGGGTCATGACCATCCCGCTGGTGATCCTGGGTGCCCTCACGCTGGTGATCGGTTTCGTGAACACCCCTTTCCGGCTGAGCTTCGAGCACTTCCTGGATCCGGTGTTCCACTCGGTACCGGTGTCGCACGCCCCCGAGGACGGCTTCCTACTGGCCGCGCTGGCATTGGTCTCGGTGGCCGCCGGGCTGGTGGGCATCCTCATCGCCTTCCTGATCTACGGGCGGGCCTCGGAGGAGGTCCGGGAGCGCCTGCTCGGCAGGGTGCGCCGGCCTCTTATGGCCTGGGAGCACGGCTACTGGATCGATGATGTGTACGGGAAGCTGATCGTCAAACCAGGATCGCGGATCGCCGAGTGGAGCGCGGGCGCCCTGGACCAGCGCGCCATCGACGGGCTGGTCAACGGGGTGGGGGTTGCGGTGCGCCGGCTCGGCGCCCGTCTCCAGCCTCTCCAGTCGGGGTTCGTGCGCACCTACGGCGCGCTGCTGGCGGGGGGCGCCCTCCTGGTGGTCGGCTGGATCGTGGTGAGGGGTATCTGCCATGAGCGGGGTCTCCACCCTCACAGCGCGCAGCCTGGTGCCGGTGGTCGCCGCCAGAGTCGTGATGCTCATCCCGGAACGGCGCCGGGAGCTGGTGCGGCCCCTCGGGGTGGTGCTCAGCCGGCTTCCGGTCCCACTCGCCGGTGGGCTGTTCCTGGCGTTCGAGCGGGGCGAGGCGGGATTCCAGTTGGTAGAGCGGTCCGTCTGGATCGATCGCCTGGGGGTCGGCTGGCATCTGGGCGTAGACGGTATCTCGCTGCTCCTGGTCCTCCTGACGACCGTCCTGGTTCCGGTCGCCCTGGCCGCGTCCGGCGGCATCAATCACCGGGTACGGCTGTTCGTCGCCATGAACCTGCTGCTCGAGGCGGGCCTTATCGGGGTGTTCCTGTCGCTCGACCTGTTCCTCTTCTTCGTCTTCTTCGAGGCGATCCTGGTCCCGATGGCGTTCATCATCGGCATCTGGGGGAGTGACAACCGTATCTACGCGGCGGTCAAGTTCTTCCTCTACACGGCGCTGGGCTCCGCCCTGATGCTGGCCGGCATCATCGCCCTGGCGCTCATCCACCGGGAGCAACTGGGCGAGCTCAGCTTCTCGTATCTCGGGATGCTGGACCTCAATCTCGGCCTCGAGACCCAGCGGTGGTTGTTCGGGGCATTCGTGGTCGCCTTCGCCATCAAGGTACCGGTGTTCCCGTTCCATACCTGGCTTCCCGATGCCCACGTGGAGGCCCCCACCGCGGGCTCTGTGCTGCTGGCCGGGGTCCTGCTCAAGCTCGGCACCTACGGGCTCCTCCGGTTCAACCTGCCCCTGTTCCCCGAAGCCACCCTCGACTTCGTGCCCCTGATGGCCACACTGGCGGTGGTGGGGGTGATCTACGGGGCTGTGGTGGCCATCGTCCAACCCGACCTGAAGAAGCTGGTGGCCTACTCCTCGGTCAGCCACTTGGGCTTCATTGTCCTCGGCACCTTCGCCCTCACTTCCCAGAGCCTGGAGGGAAGCGTGGTCCAGATGATCAACCACGGCCTCACGACCGGGGCGCTGTTCCTGCTGGTCGGCATCCTCTACGAGCGCCGCCATACCAAGGCGATAGCCGACTTCGGGGGTCTCGCCTCGTCTATGCCCGTCTTCGCAGGCCTGTTCCTGTTCATCGCCTTCGCCTCGATCGGGCTGCCGGGCCTGAACGGTTTCGTAGGAGAGTTCCTGATTCTCGTGGGGAGCTACCCGACCCTGCCGGTGTACACGGTGCTGGCCGCCACCGGTGTCATCCTGGCCGCGGTCTACCTGCTGTGGGCGTACGAGCGGGTCTTCACCGGCGAGATCACCACTCAGGCCAACCGGCAGGTCTCCGACTTGTCGATCGGGGAGACCCTGGTCTTCGTACCGCTGGTGGCGCTCATAATCGTGCTGGGCGTCTACCCGAAGGTGGCGCTGGACGTGATCGGTCCCTCCACGGATGCGGTCCTGGAACGCGTGGAAGCGGCCACCGGGTACGCGGCGCCCGAACCGGGCGGTACCAATGTCGTGGCGTCGGGGAGCGGGGAATGACCGGCGTCTCCTACCTGGCGGTAGCACCGGAGATCATCCTCACCGCCGGGGCAGTGGTGGTCCTGATGGTGGATGTGTTCGCTCGGCCCTCGTCCCGGGTGCACGGGTGGCTGGTCTCGGCCACCTACGCGCTCGTTGCGATCGCGATCGGGTTCCAATGGCGTCGGGTCGGTATCGACGGGACGGGCGTGTCCTTCGGGGGGACGCTCCTCCTGAACCATCTGTCGGTGACGGTACGGGCCATCCTGCTGGTGGCGGCCGTGCTGGGGACGGCTGCCGCCTGGCGGATGCTGGTCGGGCTTCGCCGCCGCGCCGCCGAGGGGCTCGCGCTGATAATGGTGGCGACCGTCGGCTTCATGCTGATGGGCGCCTCGGCTGATCTGGTGATGACCTTCGTGGCGCTGGAGGTGGGCTCGATCGCCCTCTACGTGCTGGCCGGAATCATGCGTAGCTCCCCGGCCGGCGACGAGGCTGCCATGAAGTACTTCTTGCTGGGTGCGTTCGCCTCCGCCATCTTCATCTACGGCGGGGCCCTGGTCTACGCGGCCACGGGTAGCACCAACGTCAACGAGATAGCGGCCCACCTGTCGGCGGTTCACGTGGCCCGTCCGGCAGTTCTGCTCATCGGGGTCGGCCTGATCGTGGTAGGACTGGGTTTCAAGGTCACTGCGGCGCCATTCCACTCCTGGGCGCCGGATGTCTACCAGGGAGCTCCGTCCGGAGTGGTGGGGTTCATGGCGGCCGTGGCCAAGATCGGAGGCTTTGCCGCCCTGATCAACATCCTGACCGGCGGATTCGAGCGCTACTCCGGGGCGTGGGGGGATGGCCTGGCGCTCGTCGCGGCGGTATCCGTGGTACTGGGGACCCTGCTGGCGATCCAGCAATCCGACGTGCGAAGGATGCTGGCGTATTCCGGAGTGGCCCACGCCGGCTTCATCCTGACCGGGCTGGCGGCGGGACTGGTTGGCAGCTCCGGGGTCTTGTTCTATCTGGCTACCTATTCGGTCATGGTGGTGGGGGCGTTCGCGGCGGTGACGGCTGTCAGCGGCCAAACCAACACGGGTAGTTCCTTCGAGGAGTACCGAGGTCTGGCCAGGCGGTCGCCCGTGGTGGCGGCGGTTCTGGCCACGCTGATGATCGCCATGTCCGGCATGCCCCTCACCACCGGTTTCATCGGCAAGTTCCAAGTGTTCACGTCTGCTTGGGAGAGCGGGTACGAATGGCTGGTGATCACCGGCCTTCTGGCATCGGTGGCGGCCTTCTTCTTCTACCTCCGCCTGGTGGTGGTGATGTACTTCGGTGGGGAAGAGGGCGATGGAACGACCCTCGTCGTCGCCCCGAGCATCCGGTGGGTGCTGGTCGTATCGGCGGGAGCATCCGTGGTGCTTGGGGTCTTCCCCAGCCCTCTGCTTGACGTATTGAACCGGGCCGGTGGATAGGAGGGCGCGCCCTCCCACGTATCGGGCCGCAAAACTTCTCGGGTTGGGTGTGGCGGCACTGCTGCTGACGGCTGCCGCCGCCCCGGAGGCCCTCCAAACGGTGAACGGGAACATCTATCTCGTCCCGGAGGAGGAGGTGGTGGGGGAGAACCTGTACGTCTCGGCCTCGGTGGTCCGGGTCCACGGGACCATCGAGGGTGACCTGGTGGTCCTGGCCACCAGCCATCTCCAGGTCACGGGCTCGGTGAAGGGGGACGTGGTCGGTTTTGCCCGGACAGCGTCGATCGAGGGCGCGGTGGAAGGGTCGGTCCGGCTGGCCGGTGTCGACATCAAGGTGTCGGCCGAAGTGGGGGATGAGGTGGCAGTCCTGGCTCGCGAAGCGGTGGTGGGGGGCGAGGTCGGTGGCGATGCGCTGGTGTGGGCGGTGAGGTTGCTGACCGACGGCGGGCTGGGTCGCGACGTGGGAGGCCGGACCGTCTGGGCCACTATCGACGGCCTGGTGGGCCGGGACGTGGAGATGACTGTCGACCATCTTCGGGTCGGGCCAAGCGCTGTGATCGCCGGAGACCTGGGTTATCGAAGCGCCGACGATGCCGAGATCGATCCCGGAGCGACCATCGGAGGCACTCTGGTGCGCCGAACGCCCCTGTCGCCCGACATCTGGCTGAGGGCGGGACGCCTCCTCGGAGGTCTGGTGTTCCTGCTGCTGTTCCTCGCCATGGGGTTGCTGGCGATCCGCTTCCGGCCGGAATGGCTCGATACCTGCACCGAGCGCCTGCGCAGCCACCTCACCGGGACGGTGGTTCGGGGGGTGGTGGCACTCTTGTTCCTGACGCTACCGGTGACCGTCCCTGTCTTGGCCATCTGGGTCGGGTCTCCGTTCGGGGTGATGGTGGAGGTGATCATGGGCGTGGTGGGCCTCGTTCCTGCCCTACTGGTGCT
>JAGWAN010000018.1:0-38547 GCA_021296345.1 Acidimicrobiia bacterium
AATCCTGCTTCTATAAGCGCCCGTGTGATGGTGCCGGAACCGGGTCCGATCTCGAGCGCTCTGGACCGCGCCGGATCACCTGCCTGGTCCACCATCTTGGCTACCAGGTTGCGATCGGCCAGAAAGTGCTGTCCTAACCCCCTGCGAGGCGTTACCGCATACCGTCGCAACAGAGCTTCGATCTCGGAACGGGTCTGGCTCACAGGTCGAAGACGCCGATCGCGCGCTCGCTGGTCAGCCGGGCCACCTCCGTTGCCTCCATCCCCCATATCCGCGCCAGGGCTTCGCCTGTAAAGTTGACGTAGCGGGGCTCGTTCGGGCCTCGCCGGTGGGGCTCCGGGGCCAGGTAAGGCGCGTCGGTCTCGACCACTACCCGTTCAGGAGGGATGACCGCGGCGCCCCGCCGGATCGTATCGCCCGTGTGGTAGGTGACCGGTCCGGCAAACGAGAAGGTGACGCCCATCTCTAGGAACCGTTTGGACCACTTCGGCCCACCGGTCCAGCAATGAAGTACTACCCACGGACCGGCCCCGTGCTCCTCGAGGACCTCGTAGATCTGTCTAAACGCGTCCCTGCAGTGAACGATCAACGGCTTGGCCATCTCCACCGCCATCCGGTGATGATCCACAAAGCTCTCCATCTGCGCCTCGGCGGGTGAGAGGTTGCGGTAGAAATCCAGGCCGGTCTCCCCGATGGCTACCGCCCCCTCCATTAGCGGCAGGAGCCCGTCCCTCTCAGTGTTCCACCGATCCGCTTCGTGCGGGTGCAACCCGGCCGCGTAGAAGGCCCGCCCGGGTGCCATTTGAGCGATCTCACGGGCAGCGACGCTGGAGGCCAGGTCCACCCCGGGCACCACCACGTGTCGCACATGTCCGGCCCGGTTGAGGAGGATGGCGGGGTCACGGGTATCCATCTGGAGATGGCAGTGCGTGTCAACCCATTCGACCATGGCGCGAGGGTAGCTACGAGCCGGAGGTCACCCGATGCCCTGGAACGCCAGCATGCGGCGCCGTACGGTCGAAGTGAACCGTCGTGTGGTCACTGCGTCACGCTGCCCGGCGCCGCCATTGCCGCCGGACCGCCGCCGTGCGGCTCAGGCTGTCGGCAGTGCGGCCGGGATCACCGCCACTGAGTCATACCGATTCGACGGCCGTCACCGTACTGAGACGGCGCAGAGAGCGAGATTCAGGCGCAGTTGCCTGGGCGGGGGTCGCGAGCGACGCGACACGGTGACGACCTCAACACCCCAAGTCGTCCGCGCCACAGTTCCTCCACGAGGGCCGACTGAGCCAAGCCGGATCACTCCTGCCGGAGCACCGCCTCGTAGAGAGTCCGCCGGGACATCCCCAGCCCGTCCGCTACCCGACGAACCGCCTCCGACATGGGCTCTCCCCCTTCGATCCGGGCGTTGATCTCACCAACTGCCCTCTCGATGGGGGTGGCCCGGCCGGGGCTTCCCTGCACCACCAGCGTGAACTCGCCGAGGGGCCGCCTGCGGCTCCACTCCTCCACCGCCTCTCCGAGCGTGCCCGACCACACTTCTTCGTGCGCCTTGGTCAGTTCCCGGGATATCGTGATGCGACGGTCGTCGCCCAATGCTCCGGCGAGGGCGGACAGGTCCTGCACCACGCGGGCCTTAGCGGAGAACAGCACGATGGTACGGATCTCGGCCACCAGCGCGGATAGGCGTGCGGAGCGCTCCTTGCCTCTCCGAGGCAGGAACCCTTCGAACACGAACCGTTCTGACGGGAGCCCGGAAACGGCCAACGCGGCCACCACCGCGCTCGGACCCGGGATGACGGACACCTCAGCCCCCACCCGGCGGGCGACCCGAACCGCGGAGAGGCCGGGGTCGGCGACTGCCGGGGTTCCGGCGTCCGAGATAAGCGCCACCGAAGCGCCTTCTTCGAGGAGCTGCGCCAGCCGGGCGGACCTGTCGGCCTCGTTGCCGGCGTGGTATGACTCGGGACGGGTTCCGACTCCCAGGTGGTCCAGCAGGACCCGGGCCCGGCGGGTGTCCTCCGACAGGATGACGTCGGCCTCAGCCAATGCATCCGCCAGCCTCGGAGAGGCGTCACCGAGATGGCCGATCGGTGTCGCGCACAGGACCAGCCGGCCGGTCATTGACCGCCCCTCATGCCAGGTTGACCCCGAGCTGGGCGGAGATCTGGCGCCCCACCTCCGTGTCGGAAGCAACCACCCAGGTGATCACACCCACGTCCCAGGAGATCATTGCATAGTCGGCGCCTTCCCACTCGGTAGCGGTGTCCACCACCCGGGAGGCGCCCACATCCATGCCCGTCCTGATCAGGGCCCGGACGGCAGCGTTCACTTCCGACTCGTCCACGAACGAGTCGGCCGCCAGCCGGACGGCGAAAGCCAGTTTCCCGGAGGCCGGCGCCCACAGCAGCTGGTAGCGATCCCCGCCCCATCCCTCGGCAGCTCGGGCGGCGTTGACCGGATCGCCGTGATGAGCCAGCAGGCCGCGCCAGCGCAGCTCGCCCCAGGTCCCTTCATCGACCACCTCGTACCCGCTGACCACCAGCCCGAACGGATCCAGTTCCACCGCGGGCTCTAGGGCCTTGTAGCGATCCGGGTGGAGAACCTGCTCGGTGGTCTCGGGCGGATGGTCGAGAGCCTGATCGAGGGCGGTGAAACCCCCTTGCCGGTACAGGTCGATGACCAGGGACGCACCGGCCCGGGTGGGGAAGCGAGCCGTTTCCACAATGAGCCGAGGGATCTCCTCCGGAGAGGATCCCGAACCTTCCCCCGAGTCTTCGACTTCCGCGGCCCGGCGCGCCTGGTCAGCGATGAGTGCTCGCCGCTCCTGTGACAACGACTCGACATACAACGTCTGGACCAAGATCGCCTCGCCCTCCAGCAAGGCGCGGTGGGCAGCCGAGCGATCCACGTTGCTCCCGTCCGCGGCGATAAGAGCTTCCACCAGGGACGGATGGCGCTGGTGGGACAGGGCCTTGGTCAGTTCTCCGACCAGTACCAGGCTCTGGTAATCATCCAGCGGGAGCAGATGTTCAGGGATCAACACCTCCATCTCGACCGGGTCGTAGAAAGGACTCGGCGGCGCGTTCTCGTGCCGCGCGTAGAAGGCCGCCAGGTCGGTGCCAGGGGAAACCATCCCCAGCAGCTCGAAGAAGGCCGACAGATGATTTATCCCGCCCGGGCCGAATCCGGCGCCGCCGGCGGCCAGGTGCCGGGCCGGGTACTCCACGGCGGTGATGGTCGCCACCCTGGGTCTCTCCTCGAAGGACCGGCCCCTGAGCGCTTCCACGGTGGCGACCAATCCTTCGATATAAGCAACCTGGTTGGCGGGAACCTCCCACGGAGCCAGCGTGGTGGTCGTCGTGGGGACCGTGGCGGTGGTCGTGGACGAGGTGGGCGGGATGGTCGACGTGGTGGTCGCCGGGGGGAGAGTGATCGTAGAGGACGTACTGTCCGGTTCGATCGGAGGTGCGGGTTGCTCAGCGGAACATCCCGCGAGACCCACCAACAGCGCCATCCACGCACCCGCGATCGCGATCGTGCGTAGCGCGGCTCCGGTTCTCATTCCGGTGGGGAGGGTAGGAGGGTACTCAAAAAAGTCCAGTTGGCCCGATAGCCGGCAATGAACCCTGATTATTCATGTCCCCAGCACACCGATCCGCATCAGGCCACTTCAACCACGTCATTGCTAAGAGGACACCCTCACCTTGGCGGTGAAGCCACCTCAGGAAGAAGTGAGGCTCTCCAATGGTTATAACCCCCGGTCAGGCGACCCGAAGTGCCATTGCCTTCTCTCCTGCAAACCCCGACCATGAATGATCGGGGTTAAGCCCAGATCGATCTGTGGTCGGCCAAGCCATCCCCGTCTTTTCAGCACCCTCCTAGTGGTTGATCCGCCCCCCGAATCCTCGCCCGACGGCCCGGCTACACCTTATGGACCGGAGTCCGTCCAGGCGACCTGTGAGTGGTCCGTCTGCCAAACAACTGGGCTACTTCACAGACAGACCACGGACTGGCAAACGGCCGCCCGGCCAGATCGATCAGCGGGGGGCGGTTTCAGTTGTCCGGGACGTCGTAGGTCTGGGCGGTCAGGGCGCCGTCGACGATCAGATTGACACCGCTGACATACTTGGCCGCGTCGGAGGCCAGATAGAGGAAGGCCTCGGCGATGTCTATGTCGTCGGCCAGGCGGTTGGCAGGTACGGCCGGGAAGCCTTCCCGTCGCCACTTGTCCATCAACTCCTCGCCCACCAGGTCCACCGACTGCTGGGTGTCGGCCGGTCCTGGGCTGACGCAGTTCGCCCTGATCCCGTACGCGGCGCACTCCACCGCGATGGCCCTGGCCAGCGAAACGAGCCCTGCCTTCGACACGCAATAGGCGGTAAAGCCACGCCCGTGGCCGAGCGAGACGATCGAGGCGGTGAACAGGATGACGCCGCCTCCGGTGTTCCGCATGGCCCTGGCCGCCTCCCGCGCCAGGACGAAGTAGGCGTCGAGGTTGACGGCCATGATCCGTCGCCACTCCTCGGTCGACATCTCGATGAACGGCGCGTCCGCCCAGGTGGCGGCGTTCGACACCATCACATCGAGCTTGGGATCGACGGCCAGCGCCTGTGCCACGGCGTCTGAGCAATTGTCCATGTCCGACATGTCCAGACAGATCTTGTGGGGCACCGCTCCATGGGCCTCGATGGACGGGGCCGTAGCGTCCAGCCGTCTCTGGTTGTAGTCCACCAGGTAGACATGGTTGGCGCCTTCTTCGGCAAACCGTTGAGCCGTGCGCCGCCCGAACCCGCTGCCTGCGCCGGTGACGAAAACGTTCTTGCCCTCGAACCTCCTCACGAGCCCTCCTCCCAAGTCGAGGCCAATCCGGGCCCACGGTCCGGCGGTGGCACGATGACATGCTCCTTCACCACCCAGAAGGTGCCGGTGGTCTTGGCGTAGCGGCCGACGTCCTCCCATGCGGCGGCGGCCTGCTCGGTCGCCGAGGCCCGGTCCCACGCCGCGTCATCGTCATACCACTGCTCCACGAACGCTTCGGTCTCCAACTCGCCGCCAATCTTTCTCACCACCTCGGACACCACGTAACCACGCAGTCCCGGAAGCTGGGCGGAGATCGGAGCGTGGACATCGAACCAGTAGTCGAAGAACTGCTCCTTCGTGAAGTCGTCCCGCTTGTAGGCCGTCCCTATGAGTTTGATCACCACGCACCTCCAGGCTCCCGGCAACTCACTGCCGAATCTATCAAAGCGCCCGGCCCGAGGCGGCGGCGGGGCGGGATATTGATGATTGGCACCATCCGGCACGGTTTCGCGAATAGGATCGGCCTCCGGATCCCGGAGGCGTCCGAAAGCGGGCACCGAGCGCTTGAACGGTCAACCACGGGGTCGGATTGCTGATCGGAGAGGTCGAGTATGAGGAGTCGGGCGCTGGGCCAGGTCATCCTGGGGCTGGTACTCGTGGCGGTTCTGGTATTCGTCATCACCAACCGGGACAGAGGTGACGACCTCGAGTCCGGCACGACCATCGCATCCACCGTTACAACGGCCGGGACGGCCGGGACCGCCGCCTCCGAGGACACCACCACCCCGCCGACCACGGCAACTTCCACCACAACCACGCCCACCACAACCGCAGCGTCAGTCGACACCACCGCGGCCACGGCCACAACCGCCGCGGCGACGACCGCCACCCTCGCCGATACCGAGAGTCCGGAATACGCCACCGGACTGGCGGAGGCGCGCCGGACCCTCGGGCTCCTGGCCGAGGAAATGGAGGCGACCAACCGGGTCTTCGACAACCGCTTTACGACCGGACCGGACCTCGGGATGACTGCTGACGCCATCTCTACCGTTATCGCTGGTGTCCAGGCACTGGCGGGACAGACCGCCGGGCTCCAGGTTCCGCCTGCCCTGGCGCACCTCCATAGCGAATCGGGAGGCCCCGTCGAGCAGGCCGCCCGCCTGGTCCCCCTGGCCGAGGCGGTCCTGGCCGGCCTCCGGCTCCCCTTCCCGGAGGACGGCTCCGCCCGTAGGGCCGCCCTCGCCGACTACAACACCGCCTCCGAGGAGTTCAACATCGCTATCAACAGGTTGATCGACCGGGTCCGGGACGATGCCGAAAACCTGGGGGTCGCCACCGCGGAGGCGAAATCGGACGGGTTGACGGAGGACGCGGCTCTCTATCTGGAAGAACTGTCGAGCCTGGCCGGCACAGCCACCCGGCTCCTCGACGACCTCAACGATGCCAACCAGGCCTGGGAGGAGCAGCGGGCTATCGGTGCTTCCTACCGCCAGACCGAGGCCACCCTCCTCGACATCCTCGACAGGACCCGAGCACTCGAGGCCACGCTCCGGAACCTGACTCCGCCGGACGAACTGGCCGACCTTCACAGCGGACCGGGCGGCCCGGTCGAGCTGGCCGGTGAGCTGGCTGCTATGGCCGAGGACGTACTGGTGGGCCTTCGCGTCCCCCAACCGGACGACGGCGCCGACCGGCGGGCGGCCGCCGACGGGTACGCCGCGGTTGCCGAACGGTTGGACGCCATCGCCGACCACCTGATGAGCCAGAGCCGTTAGCCTCACCAACCGACCGTGCCACCCGATCCCCGGCCCCTACGTGGGGCTAGTGGTCTAGGATCATTGACTGTCCATTCACCCGGTATCCCGGCCGGTCTACCGGCCTGAAACTCTCGCCCGTGGTGGGTGTTCGCGGTCGTCCAAAGGAGCGGGCATGGTTGATACGGATCACGCGGTAGTAGTCGGGGCAGCTCGGACCGCCATCGGAACGTATGGAGGCTCGCTTGCCAAGATCGACGCCTACAAGCTCGGTGCCATAACGATCAAGGAGTCGTTGAATCGAGCGGGCGTCGAGGCCGGAGAGGTCGACGAGGTGGTCATGGGCCAGATCGGTCAGGTGGGCCCGGACGCCTACAACGCCCGGCGGTGTGCCCTCGAAGCGGGCCTTCCAACATCCACTACTGCCATGAACGTCAACCGGCTCTGCTCGTCAGGTCTGCAGGCGGTCATCACCGGCGCCCAGCAGATCATCCTGGGGGAGGCGGACATCGTTGTCGCCGGGGGCAACGAGAACATGAGCAGCCAGCCCTTCCTCGACTACCAGGCCCGCGACGGCTGGAGACTGGGGCCGCGGAAGTCCATCGACGGCACCCTGTCGCTGGTGTCGGACCCCTTCGGCGGGTACCCGATGGGCGTGACCGCCGAGAGGGTGGCCGAACGCTACAACGTCAGCCGCCAGGAGCAGGACCGGTTCGCCGCCGAGAGCCAGTACCGGGCCGCCGTCGCCATCAAGGAGGGCCAGTTCGATGATCAGATCGTCGGGGTCGACCTGCCCAAGGACGACCCGTTCCTCGTCGACGAGCACCCCAGGCCGAACACCACCACCGAAAGCCTGGCCCGGCTCCGTCCGGTGTTCGTAAAGGACGGAACGGTCACGCCGGGGAATTCCTCGGGGATCAACGACGGCGCCGCCTCGGTGGTGCTCATGAGCGAGAAGGTGGCCGAGGCCCGGGGTAGCGAACCCCGCCTTCGCCTGGTGGCATGGGCGGTCAGCGGCATTGATCCGGAAGTGATGGGCTACGCGCCGGCGCTCGCCATCCCCAAAGCGCTCGGCAAGGCCAGCCTCACCCTCGACGACATCGACCTGATCGAACTCAACGAGGCGTTCGCCGCCCAGGCTGTCGCCGTGATACGGGACGCGGGCCTCGATCCCGACAAGACCAACGTCACAGGGGGCGCGATTGCGCTGGGCCACCCGGTCGGGGCCACCGGGACGATCCTCACCATCAAGCTCATGCACGGCCTGGAGAGGACCGGAGGCCGGCGCGGAATCGTGACCATGTGCATCGGCGGTGGCCAGGGCATGGCGGCGATCTTCGAGCGCCCTTGACCGTCTTAGACGGTATGTACACCGGCGACATAGCCGGTGTCACGGGGATGCTCGCGGGCCAGACCTACCTGGCCGACCGGGGGCTCTCGACCGCCATTTACCTCTCCCTGACCCTGCCGCAACCGCTCCTGCTGGAGGGCGAGGCGGGTGTCGGCAAGACGGAGGTGGCGAAGGCCCTGGCAGGCGGGCTAGGCGTCGATCTCGTCCGGCTCCAGTGCTACGAGGGCATCGACGCCAACCAGGCGCTCTACGAGTGGGACTACCCGCGCCAGCTGCTCTATTTGAGGCAGGCCGCCGAGGCGCGGGCCGACGATTCAGGGCCGGACGAGCTCTTCGCCGAGCGCTTCCTGGTCGAGCGGCCCCTGCTGAAGGCGATCAGGAGCGGGGCCGGTTGCGTGCTGCTCATCGACGAGATCGACCGGGCCGACGACGAGTTCGAAGCCTTCCTCCTGGAGATCCTGTCCGAGTTCCAGATCACCATTCCCGAGATCGGTACCGTGCATGCCCCGCTCCCCCCAACGGTGATCATCACATCCAACCGGACCCGGGAACTCCACGACGCGCTGAAGCGCCGCTGCCTGTATCACTGGATCGACTTCCCGAGCCTGGAGAGGGAAGTCGACATCGTGGCAGCCCGCGCCCCGGAAGTACCGGCGCGCCTCGCCCGGAGCACCAGCCGGGTGGTGTCGAGGCTACGAGGCCTGGAACTGGTCAAGCGGCCGGGCGTGGCCGAGACCATCAATTGGGCTCGCGCGCTGAACCAGCTCGGCGAAGATGGAGTGACCGCACAGAACCTCGACCTCAGCCTGGGATCGGTCATCAAGGACCACGACGACCTGGCCACGGTGCGGGGCCGGGCAGCCGAGATCCTGGATGGGACCTGAGCCCGGCCCGACCACGGAGTTGGTCCGTTTCGGACGGTTGCTCCGGACCCACGGCGTCAACGTCGGCGCTGGACAGGTGCTGTCATACACGAGGGCCGTAGCGGACCTGGATCCGGCGGGCATAGACGACCTGTACTGGGCCGGACGGATAACCCTCATCAACCGGCACCCCGATCTGGCCGCCTACAACGCCGCCTTCGATGCGTTCTTCGTAGGTTCGGAAGGCGAGTCACCGGCCCCCATGCTGCCGCTGGCCACGGCGGACGGCGACGGTGGGGAACCCGCATCCGTGTCCTTCGGAACCGATCAGCACGAGATGGAGATCCTGGAGGCCGGCGACGAGGAGCTCCCGGCTGCGGGAGGACCGAGGGCGTCGAGCGCCGAGATACTTCGCACCAAGCACTTCGACCGCTGGACCGACGAGGAGTTCCACCAGATGGCGCGCCTTCTCCCCGGTCTCCGCCTTCCCCGCAAGCTGAGCCGCCGCACCCGTCCTGCAACGAGAGGCCCGCGGATCGACCTGCGCCGGAGCGTGCGCCACTCGCTCCGCCACGGAGGCGACCTCTTCCATCTCCGCCGGCGGCTCCGGGTGGAGCGGCCCCGACCGATCGTCCTGATCGTCGACGTCTCCGGATCCATGGCCGGCTTCTCGCGCGCCCTCGTCCAGTTCTCGTACGGGATGAGCCGCGCCTCCCAGCGAGTGGAGGTGTTCTGCTTCGGGACCCGGCTCACCCGCCTCACCAATGCGATGCGGGTCCGGGATGCCGACGCCGCCCTGGCCGAAGCGACCGAGTTGGTAGTGGACTGGGACGGGGGTACCAGGATCGGCGAGTCTCTCGCCACCTACGTGGCAAGGTGGGGCAAGTACCGCTTCAACCGGGGGGCGGTCGTGATCATCTGCTCGGACGGCCTGGAGCGAGGCGAACCCGACCGGCTGGCGTGGGCCATGCAACGCCTGTCACGCCAGGCACACCGCGTCATTTGGGTAAACCCGCTGGCCGGAGACCCCAAATTCCAACCCCTGGCCCGCGGGCTCGTGGCGGCCCTGCCCTTCGTTGACGAACTCATCGCAGGCCACAGCATCGAAGGCCTGGAAGACCTGGCCAAGGTCCTGGAAGGGTGGGCGGCTTGACAACACAGTCGGGGACAGTCGGGGCGACCGGTTGGTTCAAACCTGTAGAAATTGTCACAGCGCTGTTGTACAGTAGGTGTCAGGCTGTCAGTCGCTTTGGACTGCCGAGGCGCAACGGTCTGACCATCGCCGGGGCCCTGTATGGGCCCCGGTTGACGCCCAAGGCTTAGCCCGGCGGCCAGGGTTCCTTCCAGGTGGCGCAATGAGGACACAACTGCTGGCGCAACTTTCGTATCGCGTCGTCTGACCGTGGATCCCCGGGCTGGCGCCGAGTCTTGGCCGCGCGATGAAGGAGAAACGCCACCAGATCGGCCAGTTGGATACCTCGGTTCCGGTCCGAGCGATCGAAGTAGACATTGTCAACAATGTGGTCAAGCGTGAGGTTCAGCCCGTATCCAGCACCGACCGGTCCACCAGTGGCCTGCATCTCGCGGATAAGATCGAACGAATACTGTTCCTGTTCGTGATTCTGATCCGCCACCAGCAGTGCCCTTTGGCTGAGTTCATCCGGCCGGCCCCTGAGCCATCGCTCGATCTTTTCTACAAGAAACTGGAGAGCGAACGTGTGCGGATTCGGATTGGCATAGCTCTTCTCGGCCAACGCCGGCTTGTTGATCGATGCGTAGGCAATGTCTGCGCGCACCTCACCTAATACCGAAATGGCCTTTTCGTACTCATCTATCCGTTGACGCGGATAAAGGCCCTCCCAGACTCCTTCACCATGGAACAAGTCATAGCCATGGTATTCCACCAACGGCACACGCAACGGCACTCGTGCCGCGAGTTCGTCGAGCCGGTCGGTCATTTCACGTACTCGGTCCTCACGGACCATTACCGCGACAACGAAGTGACGCGGCTGATCGGGATCATCCAGTCGGCGACCTGTGTTTCCTGCTTCGTCCAGGTAACAGATCAGCATCTAGCCAAACCTGTGCGACACAACACAGATTGGGCAGAATCTGTCGCAGCGGGTGCCGTAAACCGTCACAGATTGTGGACCAGGTCCTCGACGGCATTCACCAAACCATCCAGTTCCTCCGTGGTCATGGCAGTGGACAGGCAGCCCATGCCGCGGGGGGCGAGGAAGTAGCCGCGGTTCATGAGGCCTAGGTGGAGGAGTTCGGTCAGTCCGGGATCGGCGCGTCCCACGGCCCGGCTGTCGGTGATCTCCTCGCCGGTGGCGTGGAGGTTGAAAAGGGATCCGACACCGGTGACCCCGGCCGGCAGCCCGGAGGCCCCCAGTGCCTTGTCGAGACGTTCCACAAGCTCCTCTCCGGCCCGGTTCAGCTCGTCTATCACGGGAGGAGTGAGCGCCTCCAGCGTGGCGATACCGGCCGCGGCGCTTACCGGGTTGCCGTTGAAGGTGCCGCCCCACTGGATGCTCCCCCGCGTGGGGTGGAGCAGCGCCATGACATCCTCCCGGCCCCCGAAACCGCCAATCGGGAAACCTCCGCCGATGATCTTGCCGAAGGTGGTCAGGTCTGGCCTGATGCCGTAGGTGGCCTGGGCGCCTCCCGCATGCAGGCGAAACGTGATGATCTCATCGAAGATGAGCAGCGCGCCGGCGTGTACGGTCGCCCGCCTCAAGAAGTCGAGGAACTCCTGATCCGTGGCTATCACCCCGCCCGCGCCCAGTACGGGTTCGATGATCACGGCCGCCAGGGAGTCGCCCGCCTGCTCGATCGCTCTCTCGCAACCGGGGATGTCGTTGAAAGGGAGGGTGACCATCAGGTCGCCGACCGGGCCCGGTATCCCCGCCCCCGGCGTGGCCGTGTAGTCGTGCGTGCCGTGGTAGCTGCCTTCGAAGCGGGCCACCCTGGGTCGGCCGGTGAAGGCTCTGGCCAGTCGCATGGCGGCCATCGTGGCCTCGGTTCCGGAGTTGGTGAGACGGACCTGATCCACGGAGGCGACCCGTTGGACCAGCACCTCGGCCAGCCTCACCTCGTATTCGGTGGGCGACGAGAAGGCGGTCCCCCGACCGGCCGCCGCCATCGCTCGGGACAGCACTCCGGGATGGGCATGGCCCAGTACCAGCGACGTGTAGTTGTTGAGGTAGTCCACCCGACGGTTGCCGTCCGCGTCCACGATCTCCGATCCCTCCCCCGCCACTAGGACCGGGGGGAAGGGTGCGAAGAACGTGGTGGTCCGGGTGGTGCCTCCGGGAAGGACCCGGGCGGCCCTGTGGGCGACCTGCATCGATCGGGGATTCCGAGCCAGGTACTCCTCGCTGACCCGGCGAAGAGCAGCGTCGATATCCATCGCGGTCATTTCTCCTCCAGGTGCTCGGAAGCTCACTAACGATAGAGCGACCGGCGGGTATCCGTGCGGCACCAGAACAGCATCGGAGGCAAGCCTCGGTAAAGTGTCGGTCGGTTGTCTCTGCTCAGGAAGGATGATCATCTATGACCGGTAGGCGGGTGGGCATGTGTTTTCTGGACCGGCCCGATCCGCGCCGGCAGGTGGCGCTTACCCTACGGATGGAGGAACTGGGATACGACTCGGTGTGGGTGTGCGAGACACGCACCGCCCGCGATGCGATCTCGGTACTGGGCGCCATCGCCCACACGACCAGCACCATCAAGCTCGGAACCGGAGTGGTCAACTCGTGGACCCGCCCGGCCTCTCTGATGGCGCTCACCTTCGCCACCCTTGACGAACTGGCCCCCGGCCGGATGCTGCTGGGGATCGGCGCCTACTGGGACCCCCTGGCGTGGAAGCAGGGGATCGACCGGCGCAAGCCTGTCAAGCAGATGCGCGAGTACGTCGAGGTCACCCGCCGGCTGCTGGCGCTCGAAACGGTGACCTACGAAGGCGAGCTGGTGGCGGTGCGCGACCTCCGCCTGGACCTGGGACATGGTGTGGCCCGCGCGCCGAAGCGAGTACCTATATACATCGGTGCCACAGGCCCGCAGATGCTGGCGGTGTCCGGTGAGTTGGCCGACGGTGTGATGCTCAACGGTTTCACGTCCCTCACCTACCTGGCGGACGCTCTCCGGCACATCGAACGGGGCGCTCGGCGGAGCGGCCGGCGGGTGGACGACCTCGACCTCCCCCAGACCATCGTGATCGCCATGGACGAGGACGAGGAGAAGGCGCTGGACGTGGCCACCAGGATGACGACCATGTACCTGGGCCAGCAGCCCCACATCGCCCTGGCCAGCGGCGTCGACCAGGACCTTCTGGACCGTGTCCGGCACGCCATGGGAGGCTGGCCACCAAGGGACGGAGGAGTCGAGACCGCGATGCCCCTGGTACCGGTACCGGTGGTCCGATCCCTCACCGCGGCCGGCACTCCGGAGCAGTGCATCGAGCAGGCAGCCGCCTACTCGGTCCGGCCCAACATCTACCCGGCGCTGCTCCCGATCACGGAGAACTACGACGAGATCATCGAGGTGTTCTCCCCGGGACGAGAACCCGGTGGCTCGTCCCGTGGCGCTCCCACATCGCCGGTGTCCTGAGACTCAGGTGGGCTCGCTGCGATTTCTCGGTAGGTCGGCGGTCTGCCTCCTGGGGGCCGCCATCTCGTTCGCCTGTGCCGGTGCGGGCGAAGCTCCCGCCGGGGACGAGCGGCTGGTCGCGCTGGAGGCAAAGACGCGTTCGCTGGAGGCGACACTCGAAGCCCTTGCGAGCGAGAACGCCGAACTGAGGAACGAAGTTGCGATCCTCGCCGAACAGGCCGGTTCCGGGGAGGGGCGGGAGGCCACCGGGTCTGCAGGGGAGCAGGAGGAAGGGATCACAGACTCGGAGGGGCAACCGGCGAAGCAACCAGCCATCCCGGAGGACGACCGGGCCCACACGGTCGAGCGCTTGAACGATCTGGACGCCCGGGTGCGGGAACTCGAGGACCTCGCCTCCACGGTGGAGTGGGTACTCCTCGCCGTGGAGCAGTGGGCCCAAGGAGAGGACAAACCGTTGTCACAACTGGAGGGCACCGCTCTGGAAAGGACCGTCCGGCTGGCGGCGGATTCCGGGGGCGAGGTCCACTTCATCGTCCATCCGGGAAGGGAGGATCCCTCGGTACTGGTGATGCCTCTGGTGGCTGTTGACGGGGAGACTCCGCTCATCGTATCCCTGCACGGCTATGGAGGAGATTCCGGCTACCAGACCACCTACGTGCCCCTCCACGAGCGTGTGAACACCCACGGGTTCGCTCTGCTGCTTCCCAACGGGATCCGCGACAGCGAGGGGAACCGCTTCTGGAACCCCACCGGCCAGGCCGGCGACTCCGCCAAGGCCGGCCAGGATGATGCCGCCTATCTGACCGAATTGGTAGCCAAGGCAGAGGAGGTCATGGACTTCGGGCCGGTGTACTTCTTCGGCTACTCGAACGGCGGGTTCATGTCATATCAGATCGCCTGCAAAGGCCTGCCGGGCCTCCGTGCCGTCGCCAGCCTCGCCGGTACGAGCTACGTCGACAACGCTCTATGCGAGGGGGCCTCTCCGGTGTCCGTGTTGCATGTCCACGGCACCGCAGACGACGTGATCCGCTTCGTTGGCGACGAGAGCGGCCCTGATCAGCAGGGCGACGGCGAACCGGCCTTCTACGCCGGCGCGCAGGACATGCTGATGCGCTGGAGCAGGCGGGCCGGATGCGACTGGCCCGAGCAGCCCCAGCCCTATGCCACACTCGATCTGGACGTCCACGTTGCCGGATCCGAAACCCAAGCATTCCGCCTGGAATCGGGTTGCGCAGACGGAATCGAGATAGAGCTCTGGATGAGCGTGGGAAGCAGCCATGCGCCCGGCTACGGCGATGCCTTCGTGGACGCCCTCGTCGACTGGCTTCTATCACAGGAGTGACCGCTCCCCGCCACTCGCGATCTCGTCCGATCAGTCCGCCGTCCAGCCCTCGGCCACCCAGCCGCCGTCGACGAAGATGGTCTCGCCGGTGATGTAGCTGGCCGAGTCTCCCGCCAGGAACAGCACCGCGTTGGCCGTCTCGGACGGGTCGGCGAACCTCTTCATCACGATCTGATCTCGGATCGACTCGAACAGCCCGCGGTTGTCCGGGTCGGTCCGGAGCTCGTAGTTCATGTAGGACTCGGTCCAGCCGGGAGCGACCGAGTTGGTCCGGATGCCAAACTCAGCCCATTCGACCGCCATCACCTTGGTGAGGGCGATCACCCCCGCCTTGGCGGCCGAGTAGGCGCCGATGTTGGCGAACGCCACCGGACCGGCTATTGATGAGATGTTGACGATCGAACCGGAGCGCTGGTCGATCATCGATGTGGCCGCCGCCCGGGACATGTAGAAGACCGAGGACAGGTTGGCCTCGATCCCCATGCGCCACTCCTCAAGCTCCAGGGTGTCCAACCGGCTGAAGTTCTGGCGGCGGCCGGCGTTGTTGACCAGGACGTCGAGGCCCCCGAGTTCGGACCGCACCCGGTCGAGGGCCGACACCGCCTGCTCGGGATCGGTCACGTCGCAGGTCACCGCCAGATGGGTTCCGGCGCCACCCGCCATCGTCTCCACGGTGCGCGCCAGGTCGTCCTCCGTCCGGGCCAGTGCCGCCACCCGGGCACCCTCGTGGGCGAACGCCTGTGCGATCGCCCGTCCGATCCCGCGGCTGGCGCCGGTGACCGCCACTACCTTGTCCTTCAGGCCCAGGTCCATCGGTTCGCTCCTTGTATCCGGTGGTTCAGGTACTCAACTGCCCGTACAGATCGGGCCGCCGGTCACGGAAGAAACCCCAGTCGTTGCGGATCTGAGGAATGACCGACAGATCGAGGTCGGCGACCAGCACCTCGTCGTCGTCGTCGCTCGCCTGCGAGATGATCCTCCCCTTGGGATCCACCCACATCGACGACCCGTAGAAGTGGGAGTCGGACCCTCCCTGGTCCACCCCCACCCGGTTCACGCCGCCGACGTAGTAGATGTTGTCGACCGCATGAGCCTGGAGTTCCAGCTCCCACAAGTACCGGCTCATACCGGTGGTGGCCGTGGGAACGTAGACGATCTGTGCTCCGTTGAGCGCCAGGGTGCGGGCCGCTTCGGGGAAGTGTCGGTCGTAACAGATGAGGATCCCGATCGTGACGCCGTAAGGCGTAGGGAAGGTGATGAACCCGGTGTCACCCGGCGTGAAGTAGTACTTCTCCACCCCGGTCAGGGTGGGCACCGAGACGATGGGAATGTGGCTCTTGCGGTACACACCTAGGAGATCGCCGTCGGGTCCGATGACCGGGGCGCTGTTGTAGAGCAGGCCGTCGAGCGCCTTCTCGTAGATCGGGGCGATCAGGACGATCGCCAACTCTCGGGCCAGCTCGCGCATTCGCACCATCGTGGGACCGTCGATCGGTTCGGCCAGATCGAGATGGCGGGCGTTCATCTCGAAGGGGAAATAGACGGTGTGGAAGAGTTCCTGGAGGCAGACGATCCGGGCGCCCCGGTCCGCCGCTTCGCGAACCAGGTGTTCGGCCCGCTTGACGTTGCTCTCCGTGTCGTACTCCGTACCCATCTGGACGAGTGCGGTCCTCACGACGCCTCCCTTCATGAAACGAGCGTGGAACTGCTGAGAGCGGCGGACTCCGCGCTCCTCACGAAGCTCCCCACCGGCCTTGACGCCACGTAGCGGCCGTCGCGGACGATAGCCCGGCCGCGCAGGAGCACTGCGCTGATGGCGCCCTGCAGGACCATGCCCTCGTAGGGGTTGTAGTCGCAGTTGGTGACCTGGGTGGCCAGCGACAGTTCCGTGCTCCCGGCAGGGTCGAAAACCACCAGGTCGGCATCGGATCCGGGAGCGATCTCCCCCTTGCGCGGGTGCAGGCCGAACAGCTTCGCCGCGTTGGTCGAGGTGATCTCCACGAACCTGTTGAGCGAGAAGCGGCCCTGGGCCACCCCGTAGTGGTAGAGCAGGCCCACGCGCCATTCGATGCCCGGCAGGCCGTTGGGGATCTTGGTGAAGTCGTCCTTTCCGACCAGGCGCTGCTCGAAGAAGAAGGGAGCGTGGTCGGTTCCCACAGCCTGCAAGTCCCCGGCCGCCAAGCCGTTCCACAGCGGTTCGTGATGGTCTGCGGGACGGAGCGGAGGGGAGCAGACATACTGGGCGCCCCGGAACCCCGGCTCGGCGAGCCTGTCGTCGGTGAGCAGGAGGTAGTGCGGGCAGGTCTCCGCATAGGCGCGCACCCCCCGCTCGCGGGCCTCGGCCATTGCCCGGGCCGAACCGGCCGAGGACATGTGAACTATGTAGAGGGGCACGCCCGCCATCTCAGCCAGCGCGATCCCCCGCCGGGTCGCCTCGTCCTCGGCAAGGGACGGCCGGGTCCGGGCATGGAAGATCGGATCGGAATCCCCGCGGGCCAGCGACTCCTTGACCAGCGCGTCGATGGCGTAGCCGTTCTCGCAGTGGAGCATGATGAAGCCGCCGTTCTCGGCCGTCCTCCGCATCGCCTTGAAGATGGCGCCGTCGTCCAGCATCCAGACGTTCGGGTAGGCCATGAAGAGCTTGAAGCTGGTCACGCCCTCGGTGACCAAGCCGTCGAGAGACGGGAGCAGGCTGTCGGGCAGGTGGGTGATGATCTGGTGGAAGGCGTAGTCCACAGCCGCCTTCCCTTCCGCCATCTCGTGCCATCGCATCAACGACGACCGTGGGTCGGCGCCCTTCTCCTGGATGGCGAAGTCGATGATGGTGGTGGTGCCGCCCACGGCGGCGGCGCGGGTCCCCGTGTCGAAGTCGTCGGAGATCACCGTGCCCGCCACCGGGGTATCCAGGTGGGTATGGGGGTCGATGCCGCCGGGGAACACCACATGACCGGAGGCGTCGATGATCTCGTCGGCCTCCGTACCCGCCAGGTCGCCGATGGCCCGGATCCGCCCGCCCTCGATGAGGATGTCCGCCACGTAGTCGTCCGTGGCCGTGACGATCCGGCCCCCCTCTACCAGCGTCGTCACACGACCCATCCGAAGTACCTTCTCACGAAGCTCTCATGCCCGAGCGACCAGGGGCACGAGTTCGCCTCGTACCGGGTCGACCCCGAAACGCAGGCCTTCCAGCGTATAAGCGCCCAGCAGGACCAGCGTGTCCTCTTCGCCGAAGGCCACGAGGGTTGAAATACTCTTCCCCTCCACAGTGGCCAGAGCCTCCCCTATGTCACACTCCACACGGCGCCCGTCCGCCAGAGTGAAGTCGAGCCTGTCGATCGGCGACACCCCCAGTTCCTGAAGCAGGCCTGCGGGCACGATCGAGAATGCGGCGCCGGTATCCACCATCGCCTCCACCTCTAGCGACCGTTCTCCGTTCATGCTGGTGAGCCGGAGAGTCCGGCTGAACACACCCATCGTTGTGTCTCCTCTCAACGTAGCCACCACCGTACCCGCAGGTACGCGGTATCACGCCACGTTATACCCTGATGGATCAGGAGCTTCAATACCCGCGACGGTGACCACCACCGAACCGGGACTCGGCAACTAGCCGCCGGCTTGGTCTATCAGCGACCACAGGCGGCTCGGCGTGACCGGCGTCTGGTCCACCTCGACTCCGAGGTGCGACAGCGCGTCAGCCACCGCGTTGGCCAGCGCCGGTGCGGCCGGGAAGCATCCCGCCTCACCCATGCCCTTGAAACCGCCCTCGGTATGCGGGGAGGGGGTGACCAGATGATGGATCTCGAAGTCAGGCAGATCCGTGAAGGACGGCACCAGGTAGTCCATGAGGGTCGACGACAGAAGCTGTCCGGTCTCCTCGTCATACACGAACTCCTCCAGCATCGCGCCCCCAAGCCCGTTGGAAAGAGCCCCTTGGATCTGGCCCTCCACCAGGAGCGGGTTGATGATCGTCCCGGCGTCGTCCACCACCACGTACTTGACCCAGTCGATCTTGCCGGTGTCGATGTCCACGTCCACCACGGCCACATGGGTCCCGCAGGCGGTCGTGAAGTTGGCCGGGTCGTAGACGTAGGTCGCTTCGAGGGTCGGTTGCTCTCCTTCCGGCAACTTGTGTGCCCAATAGGCCTGCTGTGCCACGTCAGCCAGGGTGAGAGACCGCATCTCCTCGGCGCCCTTCACCGATATCCGGCCGTCGGCATAGGCGACGTCGTCCGGATCCGCTTCCAGGAGCCCGGCGCCGATCCGCACCGCTTTGGCCTTGATCTCCTCGATGGCCTTGATGACCGCCACCGCCGCCACGTTGGAACGGCTCCCCGCGGACCCGAAACCCGTATAGGGGGTCTGGTCGGTATCGCCCCAGACGACCCGCACGTTGGCGATGTCGATTTCCAGCTGGTCGGCGGCCACCTGGGCAAGCGTGGTCTCGGTGCCCTGACCCATCGGGATCATCCCCGTGTACAGGGTGGCCCTGCCATGGGGGTCGATCTTGACGGTCGAGCCCTCGTAGCCGCCGGTGTAGTAGTCGAGGATGCCGAGGATGGCCGAGGGGCCGAAGCCGGACACGTGGATGTAGGAGGCGATGCCGATCCCGCGGTACACACCCTGCTCCCGCAGGCTCTGCTGCTCCTCCCGCACCTTGTCGTACTCGACCGCCTCGAGGGCCTTGGCCAGCGCAGCCGGGTAGTTCCCGCTGTCGTAGACGGCGCCGCCAGGGCTGAAGTAAGGGAACTCATCGGCCTGGATCATGTTGCGGCGACGCAACTCGGCAGGGTCGATCCCCAGCCTGCGCGCCGTCTTGTCCATCATCCGCTCGATGCCGAACATGGCCTCCGGGCCTCCGAAGCCGCGGAAGGTGCTGTTCGGAGTCTTGTTGGTGGCCACCCCCACCACGTCGCAGTGGTAGTTGGCGATCTTGTACTGGTTGACCGCGGCGGCGCCCGTCACCCAGGCGGGCCCGATGCCCACGCTATGCAGGTGGGCGCCCTGGTCGCTCAGCACCCGGCCCTTGAGGCCGAGGACCGTCCCGTCGGAGCTTGCCGCGAGTTGCCACTCCTGGAGCTGCTCGCGCCCGTGCACCGTGGCCTGAAGCGCCTCCCGGCGATCCTCGATCCACTTGACCGGCCGGCCCAGCTTCATCGACGCCAGCGAGACGAGGATGTCCTCGGGGTAGCGGTCCCATTGATTGCCGAACGCGCCACCGATGTTGGGAGTGAGGATCCGGACCGACGTCTCGGGGATACCGAGAGCCGCGGCCAACTCCGTGCGGAGCAGGCTGGCCACCTGGCTCCCGGAGTGAAGGGTGAGCGTCTGGCGCAGATCGTCCCACTCGGCTACGAGACCGCGCGTCTCCAGCGCCACGCCCGAGTAGCGACCCACCTTGAACCGTCCGGAGACGATCTCGTCAGCCTCCTCGAAGGCGCCGTCGATGTCACCGGCCACACCGAGGGCGTTGATCCCCGGAAAGGTGTACTCGATGATGGTGTTGTCGCCTAGGTCCTCGTTGATCACCGGTGCGCCGTCGGCCAGGGCAGCCTCCACGTCGACCACATGGTCGAGGATCTCGTAGTCCACGTCCAGCAGGTCGAGGGCGTCCTCGGCCATATAGCGCGAATCGGCCACCACCGCGGCGACCGGCTCGCCGACGTAGCGCGCCTTGCCGGGGGCGAGGGCGGGGGTGTTGGACTCCTTCTGGCCCGGCAGGCGCCAGATGGTGGGGAAGTCCCCGATGCCCTCAAGGTCAGCAGCTGTCAGCACGCAATAGACGCCGTCCAGTGCCTCCGCCGCGGCCGTATCGATACCGTTGATGCGGGCGTGGGCGTACGGGCTGCGGAGGATGGCCATGTGGACCGTCCCGGCCGGCTCGATGTCGGCAATGTAGCGACCCCGGCCCCGGATCAGCGGAGCATCCTCCCGGCGGGGCGCGGAGACCCCGATCCAGCGGGTTTCCTGGGTGGTGGTCATGCGCTCCCCCCTTCCGTGGACATGATGGCGGCTGCCGCCTGGACCGACTCTACGATCTTCTGGTATCCGGTACATCGGCAGATGTTGCCGCCCATCTCTTCCCGTATCTCCTGCGGACTCGGATCCGGGTTCCGTGATACCACGTCGATCCCGGCCAGGATCATCCCCGGCGTGCAGAAGCCGCACTGCAGGCCGTGGTACTCGGAGAATGCCCGTTGCATCGGGTGGAGATCGTCACCCGCGCCGATGCCCTCGATGGTGGTTATCTCCGCGCCTCCCGCCTGTACGGCCAACATCAGGCAGGATCGGACCACCTCGCCGTCCATCAGGACCGTGCAGGCCCCGCACACCCCGTGCTCGCACCCGAGGTGGGTCCCGGTCAGGCCCAGATCCTCACGTATGGCATCCGCCAGTGTCTTGCGTGGCTCGACCGAGACCGATCGGCCGGCGCCGTTGACGTTGAGTACGACGCTCATCGTTTCAGCCATTTCCGCCTCCTGAATTGCCGGCCGCATCCTGCAAAGCCCGTACCGTCAGCACGTTGATCAGATGACTCCTGTAATCGGCCGTTCCGTGAACATCCGAGGTCGAGGGAAAGTCCGCAGCCGCCCCGGCGCCGGCCGCCGCGAACGCCGCATCGCCCGTCTCGGCCCCCACCAGAGCGGCCTCCGCCGTGGGTAACCGGGTGGCATGGGTGCCTCCGAAAGCTGCCAGAGCCGCTTGCGTGATGGTTGACCCGTCGGTCGTGATCACCGCCGCCACCCCGGCCAGCGCGAAGTCGCCATGCCTGCGGGCGAATTCCCGGAATCCGAAACTGCTTCCCGCTGCTGCCGCCGGAATCCGGATCTCGGTCAGCAACTCCGTGTCGCCCAGAGTGGTCTCGAACAGGCGATCCTCGATGAGTTCCTGCATCCCAACGACCCGCTCACCATCCGCCGACCGGGCAGTGACCTCGGCGTCGAGAGCCATCAGCACCGCCGGAAGTTCCGCCGCCGGATCGTTGTGGGCCAGCGAGCCGCCGATAGTGCCCCGGTTGCGGATCGCCCGGTGGCCGATCTGGGCGACGGCCGCGGGGATGATCGGATGAGCCCTCGCCACGTCCCCCGACTCGCCGAGCGCGGTCAGGCGGGTCATGGAACCGATCCGCAACGCCCCGTTGGCCGAGATGTACGACAGCTCGTCGACCCCGTTGACGTCGATCAGGTGGGCCGGCCTCGCCAACCTGAAGTTGAGCATCGGGACGAGGCTCTGGCCACCTGCCAGGACTTTCGCCCCCGATCCGTGTTCAGCCAGGAGATCGACGGTCTCCGCGATGCTCTCCGGCGCCGAGTAATCAAAGACCGCTGGTTTCATAAGCGGTTCACCTCCTGCGTGAACGGCGCTCGCCAGAACGCCGCTTGTCCGTCCCCGTCAGGATCATAGACAGCAAGGCCGGGTCGAAGCCGGGCGATTCGCACCCAAATCCCGGTGCCGGTTGGGACTCGCCGGACGGAGGCCCGGTCGTATCCCCGCGGACCCGCCTGGACCACCTGACCACCCTGGTCGCAGCACCTGAGGAAGGCGGCCCATACGTCTGTGCCGGGTACCGCTCTGACTATGATCGGCCGCACCCGGTCTTCGACCGCCGACCACCGCCGAGACTGGGAAAGTGGGTTCGTATTCGCCTCGTCGTCGCTCTGGTAACAGTCACCGGGCTGATCCTCGGCCTGGCCGCGTGCGGAGCGGATGAAGGGGCACCGGCCACACCCGACAAAGCGGCGACCGGCGCCTCTTTCGCGGGAACGATAAGGATTGGGGCAGCCCTAAGCGAGACCGGCAAGTTCGCTGTGGAGGGACGTGACTCGCGCCAGGGCTACGACACCTGGGTGAGGTGGGCGAACGAGGAGTACGGGGGCATCGAGATCGACGGCCGCCGGTACGCCGCCGAGATCGTCTACTACGACGACGAGTCCGACGCCGATACGGCGGCCAACCTCGTGCAGAAGCTGATCGACGACGACGGCGTCGAGTTCCTGCTCGGTCCTTACTCGAGCGGTCTCACCACCGGCGCCAGCGCCATCGCCGAGGCCAACAACGTCATCATGGTGGAGGGAAACGGGACCTCCGACACCATGTTCGAGCGCGGCTTCCGCAACCTCTTCCTGGTGGCCACCATCGCCAGCGACTACACGAAGTCCGCCATCGAGATCCTGGCTGCCCAGGGTGCTCGCACCGCGGTCATCGCCTACGAGGACACGTCCTTCCCGACCGCGGTCGCCGACGGGGCCAGGAGGCACTTGGAAGCCGCCGGGATCGAGGTCCTGTCTACGGAGACCTACCCCAGGGACATCCAGGACGCGTCGGCCATCATGACGAAGTTCCGCGACCTCGACCCCGACGTTTTCGTGGGAGGCGGCCACTACAACGACGCGGTGCTGTTCGTCAACGCCGCCAAGGAACTCGGGTTCGCTCCCGACGGGATGCTCATCACGGTGGGGCCGTCCAATCCCAAGCTGATCGACGAACTCGGCGAGGATGTGGACGGTGTGCTGGGCCCCACCCAGTGGGAACCGGTGATGGCCTACGAGGGTCCGTACTTCGGTAGCGCGTCGGACTACGCTGCCTACTACGAGAGCCTTTGGGGAGAGCCACCTGTTTACCAGGCGGCCAGCGCCACGGCGGCTGCCCTCGCCCTCCACCTGGCCATAGAAACCGCCGGGACCACCGACACCGACGCGGTTCGCGAGGCCCTCTACGGGCTGGAGGCCGACACGTTCTACGGTCCCATCTCGTTCGACGAGCGCGGTGTCAACACCTCCAAGCCGATGGGCACTGTCCAGGTCCAGGATGGGCAGATCCGGGTGGTGGCGCCGGACGCCGCGGCGGTAGCGGGCCTGGTATACCCGCTGGCCGGTGCGAGCGGTAGCGGGAAGGTCTCCGCCGCCGAGCGGGTGGCGCAGATGCTGATCAACGGTATCGCCCTGGGCGGCATGTACACCCTCCTCGTGCTGGGGTTCTCGATCATCTGGGGGGTGATGGGCGTCATCAACTTCGCCCACGGCGAGTTCGTCATGATCGGCGCCTACATGGCCTGGCTCGCCAACGACCTCTGGGGCGTGGACCCGTTCGTGACCGTACCCCTGGTGTTCCTGGTGATGATGTTGCTGGGCTTCGGGATGCAACGGCTGCTGGTCAACCGGGTGATCGATCGGCCCCATCTCGTCTCGCTGCTGGTGATGTTCGCGGTGGCGATCATCCTGCAGAACGTCATGAAGGTGGTGTTCTCGGCCGACTTCCGGCGCGCCGACACCGTGCTCGACGGCGTCTGGCGGGTAGCGGGTGAGGTGACGGTGCCCGTCACCCGTTTCTGGATCCTGGTGGTGGCGCTGGCCGTCGCGAGCGGCCTCAGCCTGTTCCTGTCGCGCTCCAGGCTCGGTAAGAGCATCCGTGCGGCAGCCCAGAACCGGGAAGCGGCGCGGATCGTCGGCATCGATGTCGCCAAGGCCTACGCTGTCACGTTCGCCATCTGCATCGGCATCACCGGCGTGGCCGGCGCGCTCGTGAGCCCGGTGCTGGCGGTTCAACCCTTCCAGGGCCCGCCCCTCACGCTCAAGGCGTTCGCCATCACCGCCATGGCGGGCCTCGGTTCGGTCAGGGGCGCCCTGGGCGGCGCGATGGTGCTCGGCCTCGTCGAGGCCGGGTTGGCCGTCTACATCCCCCAGATCGGCACCAACCTTGCGGTGGTGGCCTCGTTCGTGCTCCTGGTGGTGGCGCTGGTGGTGCGACCACAGGGTCTCTTCAAGGGGCTCCGGCCCGTCGACGCGACCGCGACATGATCCGGGACTCTTACCCTCCCGGTCCGTTAAGCCTCTCGTCGGGCGCCGGGGGATCGACCTCATGAAGTCCGCGGCCTCCGGCGAGCCTCGCTCCGGTGCCCGCCTGGCGGATTCCCGGCGCCGGCGGGTTCTCGTCAGGGTCTCGGTCGGGTTGCTGGCCATGCTCGCGTTACTGCCCGCCCTGCCCGGTGTCAGCAACTCGACGCTGTTCACCCTCACCCTGATGCTCACTTCGGTCGCCGTGGCGGTGAACTGGAACCTCACCGGAGGGTTCACCGGCTACGTCGACTTCGGCCATGCGGTCTGGTTCGGGATCGGGGCCTACACCACGGCGATCCTGATGTCGCTCCAGACCAACGGGCCGCAGGTCGGCTGGGCCGCACCTCCCGCCATCATCCTGGGTGCTGTGGTCGCCGGAGTCCTGGCCGCGGCCATCGGCAGGGCGACCATGCGTCTGAAGGGGCCCTACTTCTCCATCGCCCTGCTGGGGACCTTCGTGGCCGTGCGGGAGATCGTGCGCGTGTCCGGAGGGCTCACCGGGGGCGGGGTGGGACTGACGCTGCCTCCCTACCTCAACCGGCCGCTCTTCTACTACCTCGAGCTGGCGCTCGTAGCCGGCTTGGTCGCCTTCACCTGGTGGCTGCGGAGCACGCGCTTCGGCGCCGCCCTGGTGGCCATCCGGGAGGACGAGGTGGGGGCGGAGATGCGCGGGATCAACACCACGCGTCTCAAGGTGACCGTGTTCAGCTTCGCCGGATTCTCCACCGGGTTGTTCGGGGGACTATGGGCCTACCAGAACACTTTCGTGGACCCCGACATCGCCTTCGTTGAGGTCAGAACCGTCGACGCGGTGATGGGCGCCATGCTGGGCGGCCTCGGCACCGTGGCCGGACCGGTCGTGGGAACCGTGGTGCTGTTCTGGCTGCGCGAGCTGCTGTGGGCCCACCTTCTCGACTACCACCTCATCGCGCAGGGGCTGCTCCTGATCGTGATAGTCCTGTTCCTCCCGAGGGGCCTGGTCGGGATCGTCGACCCGCGCGGCACGTCGGTCACCGCCCTGTGGCGGCGGTGGACCGGGCGAGGCGCCCGCCCGGATGAGCAGGGGAAGGAACCATGACCGCGTTGCTGGATGCCCGCGGGGTGCTGAAGCGGTTCGGTGGTCTTACCGCAGTGGACGGAGTGGACATCGATATCAGCGCCGGCGAGATGGTGGGTCTCATCGGTCCCAACGGCAGCGGGAAGACGACCCTCTTCGACTGCCTGAGCCGGGTGTCGAGCCTCGACTCGGGTTCGATCAGGTTCGACGGTGTCGACATCACCCGGCACAGGCCCCATCAGGTGGCCCGGCTCGGGCTGGCACGCACTTTCCAGCTGATCAGGGTGTACCGCGATCTGACCGTCTCGGAGAACATGGAGTTGAGCATCCAGTGGGGACGGGTCGGAACGGCTCGCCTGTTCGGCCGCACGGATCCGTCAACCCGCCGGAGGGTGGAGTCCCTGCTGGAGTTCCTGCTACTCACCCGTCTCCGGGACGAACGCGCCGGCGCGCTGTCGGGCGGCCAGCGCCGTCTCCTCGAGATCGGGATGGCCCTGATGAGCGAGCCGAGGCTGGTGCTGCTGGACGAGGCCACCTCGGGAGTCAATCCCACCCTCGTCGCCGAGATCGCCGACCGGCTGAGGGAGGTCAACGCGAGCGGCGTGGCCATCCTGCTCGTGGAGCACAACGTGCGGTTCGTGGCCGAGTTGTGCCACAGGGTCGTGGTGCTGGACCGCGGCGCCAAGTTGGCCGAGGGCACGCCGCGCCAGGTCATGGAGAATCCGGCCGTGATCGAGGCCTACTTCGGGGCGGAGGGGGAATAGTGGTGGAGACCACCACGGAACGCCCGCTGCTCGAGGTCCTGGACATGAGCGCCGGCTACTACGCCGGTCACGACGTCGTCCACCACATCAACCTCGAGGTGGCCGAGGGAGAGATCGTCTGCGTCATCGGACCCAACGGTGCGGGGAAGTCCACGGTGTTCAGGGCGATCTACGGCTTGGCCGAGGTGCGCTCCGGACAGGTGCTGTGCGACGGCGTGGACATCACCAACATCGCCCCCCAGGAGGCCTTGCGCACCGCGCGCATGGCGATAGTGCCGCAACTCCGCAGCGTCTTCCCGCAGATGACGGTCCACGAGAACCTGGAACTCGGAATGTACCTGGAACCCGACAAGGCGCGGGTACGCGAGAGGATCGACTACATCTACGGCCTCTTCCCGCGCCTCGCCCGGCGCGCCCGGCAGGATGCCGGAACGATGTCGGGTGGGGAGCAGCGCATGCTCGAGATCGGCCGCTCCCTGATGCACGAGCCCCGCATCGTCCTTATGGACGAACCCTCGGCGGGGCTGGCGCCGATCATCACCCGCCAGGTGTTCGAGGCCATCCGGCAGTTGAACCACGAGATCGGCCTGACGGTGCTGATGATCGAGCAGAACGCTCGCCAGGGACTAGAGGCCAGCGACCGGGGCTACGTGCTGGAGGTGGGCCGCAACAGCTACCAGGGATCGGCGAGGGAACTGCTGGCCGACCCAGAGGTACGGAGAGCCTTTCTGGGAGTGCGCCGAGCCTCCCGATGATCGTCCCCGCGTCTTGAAAGGCGTCAGGAGTGACCCGGGGGCGCCGGTGCGTTGGTCAGTCCGGCCCCAGGCCAAGGATGTTCGAGGGAAGTGGTGTCCGACCGGCCAGAGCCATCAACAGATCCTCGGCCAGTCCCGAGCGCGCCGCTATATCGGTCGACAGTCCCAGCGCTACCGACAGAGCCGACTCGGGCGCCCGGTTGGCCCGGCCGACCGCCGCGGCAAGGTCGAGGGTGTGGACCACCAACTCGAAGGTTCTGGTCGGCAGGTAGTCGGCGAGCCGCATCTCGCCCGCCGTCGTACTTACAGGGTGATCGTCTGGCATCGAATCCACGAAGCGGGACACGCGATCCACGATTCCGGCCACGGCCGAGGACGGATCGTGGCCTAGCGCAGCGGCAGCGTCCCTGGCGCGCTCGGCAACAGCGTCATGGATGTCTCTGTCCCTCAACACTTCGCGGAAGTAGTCGGCCGGCCCGGCCAGCCGGCCCGTGGTGCCGCTCCGGCCCGAATCGTGCTCCACCGTGAGAAGGGCGCGGCAGGTGTGCCCTATCAACTCGCGAACGCTCCACACCCCCAGCCCCGGATCGTCCAGCGCATCCGGCGGAACCTGGCCCACGGTGTCGACAAAGAAGATCCCGGCCTCCCGGAAAGCCCTTCGATTCTGATCAATGTCCGGCATGGCCCCTCCCACGACATCGTAATCCATCGGCCATCGTTCACCGGGTGCCGCGCCTCAGTTAACTAAGGGTGTGGAAACATCGAATGGCCTTGCTCCCGGGTCAGGAGCCCGAACTCCCACTCCATCCTCCCGTGAAACCCCGGTCTAGATCTATTAGTTGGGGCTAGATTGGACCGGCAGACCGGACACGAGGAAAGGGCGGGAAGATGGCTGCCACGGCACTGGTAGGTGGAAGGGTGATCGACGGCACCGGAAGGGCGCCGATCGACGATGCGGTGGTGCTCATCGACGGGGAGCGAATCGATGCCGTGTTCCGCAGGGGCGACATGGAGGTTCCCTCCGGCGCCGAAGTGGTGGACACATCCGGCTCTACGGTGATGCCCGGCCTGATCGACTGCCACGTCCACGTGGGGGTGCTGGCCGATAACTCGTTTCTGCAGGTGGAGGACCCGGCCTTCCTGGCCGACCAGTTCATGACCACCCTGCTCAGCCACGGGGTGACGACCGTACGGGACACCGGCAACTTCAACCCTGACGAGGTGTTCCGGACCTTCAAGGAGGGCCGGGACGGCTGGCCCCGCTTCTTCGGCGCCGGGACGATCCTGGACGGACCCGCCGATCCTCCCGCACCGTGGCGGTGGCTGGCCATTATCGACGACGAGACCTCAGCCCGCGAGGAGACGGCGCGGCTGGTGGATGCCGGGATGGACTTCATCAAGGTGTACGTGTGGGCCCGGCTCCCGGTGCTGCGGGCGGTGGTCTCCGAAGCCCACCGCCGGGGGGCGCGGGTCGCCGCCCACGTGGGGCACATGATCACCGTAGAGGAAGCCGTAAAGGTTGGTGTCGACGCCCTCGAGCATGTGCGAGTGGGCCGTGAGTTGGTCCCCGAGGAGCACCAGGCGGAGCTGGCAGCCCTGCCCGGGCGGATCCTGGACCCCCTGGTCGGCTTCCAGCCGTGGCGTTTCATCGACCCGGAGTCGGACCTGGCCGACGGCCTGATCGCTCTGATGGCCGAGCGGGGCACCTTCGTCACGCCCACCCTGACGCTGTCCCAGAGCATCCTCGCCGGGAATGCCCCGGCCGGTACGTGCCCCTCCGGGCTCGACGAGATGCCGGAGGCGGTCACGGACCAGTGGAACCAGTACGCCTACCCGTTCGACTACAGCGAGACGGACTGGGAGGCGGCCCCGGTGGAGCTGCGAAACCAGATGGCGTTCATCGGCCGTGCCCAGCGGGGCGGAGTGAACGTGACGGCGGGAACGGACCTCACCAACCCGTTCGTCGTTCCGGGCCACAGCATGCACGAGGAGTTGCGCCTGCTGGTCGACGGGTGCGGGTTCTCGCCCATGGAGGCGATCGTGGCCGGAACCGGCCGGGCCGCCGAGTTGCTCGGCCAAGCCGACGAGCTGGGTACGGTCGAGAAGCGCAAGCTGGCCGACCTGGTGGTACTCGACGGCGACCCCCTCGAGGACATCGGCAACACCAGGCGGATCTCGGCGGTCTACAAGGGCGGCCGGTTGGCCTCCGCCTGAGCCGAAGGTTGCCCCCCGATCAGGGGGCTGTGATTCTCAGCCGGGCGCCGGCGGCCGCCTCCGGATCGATATCGATGCCGCCGCGCGACTCCTTGTAGGGCACCCGGTTGCGAGCCAGCGTTCGGGCGGTTCCGGCAAGGTCGGCCGAGGACAGGACCAGCCGGAACGGGCCTGGTCCCCGCCGCTCCAGTTCGGACGCGACGGCACCGGGGCCAACCGGCTGGTGGATGCCCAGCTGGAAGCCGGACCGTCTGTAGTGACGGCTCGCAGCACCGGGTAACGGACGACCGTCCCGCGGCTGCATGCCGAAGGCCTGCTCGTAGACGGCTATACCCTCATCAAGGTCTTCGACCGCGAGATCGATCGCCGCTACCGAGTCGACCGCGCATGCATGGCCGCCCGGAGGATCCCACGCCAGCAACTCGTTCTCCGCGGTAATCCAGTCGATCAGGTACGGCCAGGGTTTGCGCCACGGCGAGAACCCTGGCACTACCAGGCGCCACTTCAGCCGGCCGCCGCGGGCATGGATGCGGTCCATCTCGAACGGACCCTCTACGCCGATACCGAGCCCTCGCAGTCCGGAGACCTCGTCCTCGAGCCCGGTCCCGGCCAGGACGAAGCCCACCAATCCCGAGTCGTGCTCCAGGAAGGACAGCAGGTCGGCCCCGAAAGCGCCCCGGGAACGGGCCGTGTCCGGATGCTCCACCGTCAGCAGCTCCAGGTAGTCGAGGCCGAAGCGGATGATGGCATTGCGGGTGCCCAGCAAGGGATGGCGGCCCCCAACCGCCACCTCGAAACCGAGCCGCCGGAAGGCGTCCATGGCCGACTCGAGGTCGGGCACGCCGATCACCGCATGGTCGAAGCGCTTGATCATGATCCGCTCATCCCGCCAGCTCGGGCAGGACCTCATCCGTGACGCGCCGGAACTGGGTCGCCTCGTCGTACCCCACCAACCTGAGGGTGATGGTCGTCGCCCCGGCATCCACGAAGCCTCGGATCTGCTCGATGCACCGCCCGGGATCGCCTACCGCCACCCACCGGTCCAGGAAGGCTCGGTCGTAGTCCACGCCGTAGTAGGCCTTAAGGTAGGAGGCCACCTCTTCCATACCCCGCTCCCGGTCCTCGGTCACGTGGATGTTGTAGTAGAGGCAGGCCTCGAAGCTCTCTTCGAGGGGGCGGCCCTCCTCGTCCGCATACCGTCGGATGGCCGCCAGGTTGGTGGCGAGGCTCTGCGGAGTGTTGGCGGTGGTCATCCAGCCGTCCCCCATCCGGGCCACCCGCCGCAGGGCCCGCTCGGACAGCTTCGGGAAGGCAGGGTTGGGGTTGGCGGTCACCCAGATCGGCAGGGGTTGCTGGACAGGGCGAGGCAGCACGGTCACGTTCTCGAACCGGTTGTAGGTCCCCTCGTAGGAGGCGTTCCCGGTCTCGGAGACGAGGCGCAGGACTTCGATCGCCTCCTCCATCCGGCGGCTCCTCGTTCCCGGATCGATACCGAAGGCGGCGAACTCCTCCTCGAACTTGCCGCCCCCCGCCTCCCGCTGGCCCTGGCATGCCACGAAGATGGACCGGCCGCCGGACAGGCAGTCGAAGCTGAGCCACTGGTAGGCGAGCAGCAGCGCGTCCCGGAGAGGCATGCTGGCCATGCAACCGACCCCGAGGCGGACCCGGTCGGTGCGAGCCGCCAGCGCTCCGAGCGCCACGAGGGCGTCGAGGCGGGGCTTGGCGAATATCGAGTCCCCGAGCCAGACCGAATCCCACCTCCCGGAGCGGTCCGCCTCCGTAGCCAGGTCAAGCATCTCGGAGACGGTGGACATCCCCAGTAGCACGCTTCGGTTCGACAGCGTGAGGCCGTACTTGGCCCGGGTCATTCCGTTCTCCTCTCCGGCCCGTGAAACCTAGCCCTGATTTCAAGTTTCCCAACACACATCGGCGTGCGTCAGGCCACTTCAACCGCATCATCGCGGAGCGGCCAACCTCTTCACCAGGAGGGAGCAAGTCACACCCAGGGACAGGGCCACAGAAAACCCTAATCCCAGGTCCAAGGACGACAGATCACACTCCATCACCGTACAAACCCCCCGATCCATGAAGGACGGGCCGGCTGTCACTCGCCGATTCTATATTGGCAGCGAACATATGTTCGGGTATAGTCATACGCCCTTTCCCGGACGGAGAGCGAAGGAACGACCAGCTCGAAAGCGGGGAGCAATGACCGCAAGCATCTTGACGGCAGCGCCCGATGGGCCGCAGGCGCCTGCAGATGCCGCCGGCCTGCCGGTGTATCCAGGACGGGTGATCGGTTTGGAAGGCCCCACAGGATTGGGACTGACCCGGATCGGCCTTTCCATGCTGTCGGCGACCTCGGCGTCCTGCCGGGTGGTGGTGGACGCTCGGGGATGGCTATGCCCGCTGGCGGCATGGGAGGTTGGCATCGATCCCGACCATCTGACGGTGGTGCGGTGCAGCGACGCCTATCGATGGCCCAGAGTGCTGGCCGTCCTGCTTGACGGGGTAAAAGCGATCTACTCCGAGGTTCCCCGCGGTGTCGAGGAAGCCCTGCTACGGCGGCTCGGCGCCAAGGCCCGGGCCCGTAATGCCACCGTGATCCTGCGTCCTCTGGCAGGCAGGGTCCCCTCCGGAATGGCTTTTCTGCGGCTACGGGCGGTCCGGGTCGAGTGGGTCGGCGCACGGGAGGGACACGGCAGCCTGGGCAGGCGCACCCTGGTGGTCGAGCTGTCCGGCAAGGGAGCTGCAGGTAGGTATCAGGAGGTGGAGGTGGAGGACGATGGCGCGCGTCCTGTGCGTGTGGTTTCCCGATTGGTTACTCCGCAGGTCGGACGCTCCGTCGGATAGGGCGGTCTTCGTTGCGGGGAGCCGGGACGGCCGTCCCCTGGTGGCGGCCGCCAACGATCGGGCGATAAAAGCGGGAATCGAGGTCGGCATGACCCGCCGATCGGCTGAAGCCCTCTGCCCTTCGGCCCTGGTCCTGGCGCGCGACCCCGCCGCCGAAGCCACCCGTTTCGAGCCGATCCTCAACGCTATCGAGGATCTGATACCCCGGGTGGAGGTGGTCGAGCCGGGCTGGGTGTTCGTTCCTATCGACGGGGCGGTCCGCTATTACGGCGGCGAGCGCGCTCTGGTGGACCGGATAGCCGCAACGGTGGACCGCTTGGCTCCAGGAGGGCATTTCGGAGTGGCGAATGGTCCGTTCGCTGCCTACTGGGCGGCCCGATCGGGCCGCCCGACGCTGATCGTGAAGGATGAAAAGGCGTTCCTGTCCGGCCTGGACATCTCCGCTCTGGAAATCGATGAGCTGGTCGCCACGTTTCGCTGGCTGGGGGTGACCACCCTGGGTGAACTGGCGGCCCTGCCCCGCCATGCGGTGTCCTCCCGGTTCGGTACCCGAGGCTTGGAGGCCCATCGTCTGGCAGGCGGCGAGGATCGGACGGTCCTGCCGCGCCGGATCCCTGACGATCTGACCGTAGAGGCCGTCTTCGAAGAACCTCTGATGCTGATCGAGCAGGTGGGTTTCATGACCCGCCGCCAGGCCGGGAACCTCATGGCCTTGCTGGACCGGCATCGGGTCGCCCCCTACCAGGTGGAGGTGGAAGCCGAGGCCGCCGACGGGGTGATCCGGTCACGAGTGTGGCGCAGTGCCGAGCCGTTCGATACCCGGGCGCTGGCTGAACGGGTGTGGTGGCAACTCCGGGCCTGGATCGAGACCGGAGGGATCACGGATGGGCTGTTCCGTCTGAAGCTGTCTCCCACCGCCCTGTCCGACCAGGGCTACCAGCCGGGACTGTTCGAGCAGAGGGAAGTCCGGATCGATACCGAACGAGCGCTGGAACAGACCCGGACCATCCTGGGTCCCGACTCGGTTCTCCGGGCCCGCCCCCAAGGCGGAAGGGATCCGGCGGAGCGGGTGCAGTGGGCCCGATGGGGCGAGGACTTTGCCGAGCCGACCCGTTCTCTCGCCTCACCATGGCCCGGAAGGGTTCCGGCGCCTTCCCCCAGCCTGGTTCCACCCCGTCCCCGGCGTCTGGAGGTGGAATGGGATGCCGAGGTTCCCACTCGGGTGCGCCTCTCCACCCGATGGGAGCCGGTGCTGGCATGGGCAGGTCCGTGGCGGAGACTGGGCAAGTGGTGGGCCGAGGAGAAACCGAGCGCCCTGTACCAGATCGTCACCTCGGCCGGCGCGATGCTATGCCGGACGACCGACGGCCAGACTTTCGTGGTGGGCGTCTATGACTGAGCACCGCTACGCCGAGATGCATGCCCATTCCAACTTCTCGTTCCTGGACGGTGCTTCACATCCCGAGGCCTTGGTGAAGCGAGCCGCCGAGCTCGGCTACGAGGCGTTGGCCGTCACCGATCACGACGGTTTCTACGGATTGGTGCGGTTCTGGCAGGCGGCCCGGCAGGCCGGCTTGCCGGCCGTATACGGGGTGGAGCTTTCGCTATCCCCCCCGGACTACGTGCCCGACGGCGATGAGGGGTCGGTCTCACCCTTCGATAGAGCCGGCCTGCAAGATGCCCGCCGCTGGGAGGCCGGGAAGCAGGGACGGAAGCGGGTCGGGCGGAGGTACCGCACCCGGACGGGCGCCGGGTTCGAGCCGGAGCACCTGGTGGTGCTGGCCTCGTCGCCCGAGGGATACGCCCGGCTTGCCAACCTGGTCTCCAGAGCGCAATTGCGGGGCGCCAAGGGCCGTCCTCTATACCGGTGGAAGGACCTGGCCGAGGCGGCCGGCCGAGGAGACCTGGTGGCGCTGAGCGGATGCCGGCAGGGAGCGGTCCCCCGCGCTGTCCGGCAAGGGGATCGGGAAGCGGCTCTGAGGGAGGCTTCCCGCCTGCGGGAAGCCTTCGGGCAACGTTTCCACATCGAGATCTGGGATCACCGGATGCCGCAGGACGACCGGCGCAACGACCTGTTGTGGGAAGTGGCCAACAGGTTGAACCTGCCGGTGGTGGCCACCAACAACGTCCATTATGCCGACCGCCGGGACGCCGACCTATCCGACGTCCTGGCGGCGATCGGAGGGCGGCGGCCGCTCACCGAACACAATGGCTTCCGGCCCGACACCGATGAGCGCTACCTGAAATCACCGGCGGAGATGGCCGCACGCTTCCGGGCCTATCCGGGAGCGGTGGAACGGGCCGCCCACCTGGGACGGGAGCTTGCTTTCGATCTGCAGCTGGTGGCCCCCCGATTGCCCGACTTCCCGCTTCCGGACGGCTTCGCCACCGAGATGGACTACCTGCGCCGTCTCACTTTTCGAGGGGCTCGCAAGGCCTATCCCGCCTCCGGGCGGACCGGAGTGATCGACCGGAAAGCGGTCGACCGGCTGGAACACGAGCTGGACATCATCGAGCGGTTGGGCTTCCCGGGCTACTTCCTAGTTGTGTGGGACATCGTCAACTTCGCTCGATCCCAGGACATCCTGTGCCAGATCCGTGGTTCCGGAGCCGATTCGGCGGTGTGTCGATGCTTGGGCCTCACTCGGGTCGATCCCCTCCGGCTGGGGCTGCCGTTCGAACGGTTCCTGTCCGAAGAGCGGGACCGGCCTCCCGACATCGACCTGGACCTCGAATCGGAACGCCGGGAGGAGGTGATCCAGTACTGCTACCGACGGTACGGGCGGGAGCGGGCGGCCATGGTCGCCAACGTGATCACCTACCGGGCCCGGTCGGTGCTGCGGGACGTGGCCAAGACCTTCGGTTTCACCTCGGCTCAGACCGATGGCTTGACCAGGTACGTGGACACCCACTCCCCGGCGGAACTGCCACTCGAGGAGCCCCTGCCGGCCGGGCTGACCGCCGATCTGGTCTATGACATCTGCCGGCGCCTCGACGGGTTCCCCAGGCATCTGGGTATCCATTCGGGCGGCATGGTGATAGCCGACCGGCCCCTTTGGAAGGTGGTTCCGATCGAATGGGGGCGCATGGAGGACCGCACCGTCCTGCAGTGGGATAAGGACGACTGCGCCGCCATAGGGATCGTCAAGTTCGACCTGCTGGGACTGGGCATGCTGAACGCTCTGCATATGATGGTGGACACCGTGGAGGAAGCCCATGGGCGACGGATCGACCTGGCCGACCTTCCTCAGGAGCCGGCCATCTACGAGATGCTCACCAACGCCGATACCGTGGGCCTTTTCCAGGTGGAGTCACGGGCGCAGATGGCGACCCTGCCCAGGCTGAAACCCGCCACCTTCTACGACCTGGCTGTAGAGGTGGCATTGATCCGTCCCGGCCCTATCCAGGGCGCTTCCGTCCACCCCTATCTGCGCCGGCGAAACGGGGAAGAGCCGGTGCGGTATCCCCATCCGCTGGCCGAGCCGATCCTGAAGCGCACTCTGGGAGTGCCGGTGTTCCAGGAGCAGTTGATGGAACTGGCCCGGGTGTGCGCCGGTTTCGACGGAGGGCAGTCGGATCGACTCCGAGCCGCCATGACCCACAAGCGGTCGGACGAGGCGATGGAGAGGCTACGAGTGGAGGTTTTCGAGGGGATGCGGACCAGGGGCGTGACCGGCGCTGCCGCCGATGAGATCTGGGAGATACTGCAGGGGTTCGCCTCGTTCGGTTTCCCGGAAAGCCACTCGGTGTCGTTCGCCTACATCGTCTACATGTCGGCCTGGTTGCGCTACCACTACCCCGCCGAGTTCCTGGTCGGGTTGCTCAACGCCCAGCCGATGGGTTTCTACTCCCCCAACAGCCTGGTGCAGGACGCTATCCGTCACGGAGTGGTCGTCCTCGGTCCGGACGTGAACCTCTCGCTGGAGGAGTGCACCATCGAGCCCTATCCGTGTGACGAGGACGATATCGTGGAGCACTACGGCATGGTCTGGCGCCGGGGGCGAGGCCCGGTGGATGACCCGATCCGGGCATCGGTAGCGGCCCGGCTGGGCCTGGCGTGCGTGCGAAATCTGGGGGAGGCCCAAGCTCGGAGGATCCTGGCGGCCCGCCAGGTAGGCGGAAGATTCAATGACCTGTCCGACTTCGCCCACCGTACCGGTTTGCCGGTGGATGCCACGGAGGGACTGGCCGTCGCCGGAGCCTTCCGATCGTTCGGGGTTTCCACCCGTCAAGGTCTGTGGATGGCAGGCGCCTTAGCCGGTACCGGACCCGAACAGTTGCCGCTGGTGCCCGATCTGGACCCGCCCCCGCTGGCGCCGATGAGCGATCGGGAGGCCCACCAGGCTTCGCTTTGGGCAACCGGGATGTCGGTCCGCCATCCCATGCATTTCGCCCGTCCGGCCCTGGACCGGGCCGGATGCGTTTCGATAGCCGAGGCGTTGGACATGCGGCGGAACCGTCCCCGGATCAAGGTGGGAGGGGTGGTCACCCACCGGCAGCGTCCGTCCACCTCCAATGGTGTCATATTTTTCAATCTGGAGGACGAGACCGGCCTGATCAACGTGGTGGTGCTACCCGAAATCTGGAACCGGCGCCACATGACCGCCCGCCGCCATCCTGGCCTGATCATCGAAGGCCGGCTCGAATACCGGGACGGGGTGACCAACCTGGTGGCCCGTGACTTCGTCCCGATAGCAACCGACCCTCTCCGCAGCCGCAACTTCCGGTAACGGTAAGGCACCGCAGGGACAGATAGAGCGTCGTAGTCCACCATCAGGATACAGGCCCTCACTTCGCGCCAGGGCATTCCCGAGCGCCCGGCGTCCCCAGGTCGGCTACGAGGATTCTCTACGTAGAACCATCCTCGTCCGTTCCAGCGATTACCGTAGAGCCCGCAATCATGCGATGCGGGTAGGAAACCCACATACACGCCGGATTCGCCGGAGGGCGAGCATGCGAGACGAGGTCCGAGTAGCGATCGTCGGCGGCGGCGCCATGGGCGTCGGTCTTCTCTACTTCCTCGCCCACGAAGGCTGGACCGACACGATCCTGATCGAGAAGGACGAACTCACCTCCGGGTCCACCTGGCACGCGGCCGGACTGATCCCCCACTTCATCGGCGACCTCAACACGGCCAAGGTCCACCGGGACACCGCCGACCTGTACAAGGTGATCGAAAAGGAGACCGGCATGCACTCGGGCTGGCACGGGTGTGGAGCGGTCCGCCTGGCCCGGTACGACAACGAGGTCGACTGGTTCTACTACGTCAGCGGCATGCTGAAGTCCGTCGGAGTCGAATGCCACCTCCTCGGGCCGTCGGAGATCACGGAGGTGGCGCCCCTTCTCGATGTCGAGCCCGACATCAAGCTGGGTATATGGACCCCCGGTGACGGCTGGACCGATCCCTCCGCCGCCACCAACACCATGGCGATCGGCGCCCGCCGGCTCGGCGCCGAGATCAGCCGCAAGAACCGGGTCACCGGCATGAGCCAGCTTCCCGACGGACGGTGGGAGGTCATCACCGAGAAGGGCCGGATCGTGGCCGAGCACGTGGTCAACGCAGCCGGCTCTTACACCCCGCAGCTCGGCGCGATGGTGGGTCTCGACGTGCCCATCGAGTCGGTGATCCACCAGTACCTGGTGACCGAACGGATCGAAGAGGTGGCCGCCCTGGAGACCGAGCACCCGGTGGTGCGCGATCCCCGGGCCTCCTGCTACTACCGCCAGGAACACGACGGGCTCATCATCGGACCCTACGAGCGGGCCGACGCAAAGGAGTACGGGGTCGGGGGGATCGACTGGGACCTAACCTTCCATCTCACCCCGGTGGAGCTGGACCGGTTGCTTCCGTGGCTGGATCTCGCCGCCCAGCGACTCCCCTGCTTCGCCGGCGCAGGCATCAAGCAAGTCGTATCGGGACCGATCACGCACACTCCCGACGCCGGCTACCTGATGGGACCGGCGCCGGGGCTGGCCAACTACTGGTACTGCGCGGGCGCCTCGATCGGTATCACCCAAGGTCCCGGGGCCGGCAAGTACCTGGCCCAGTGGATGGTCCACGGCCAGACCGAGATCAACGTGGCTGCGATGGATCCCCGCCGGTTCGGTCCGTACGCCCCCGGCCGATACACCCATGAACGATCGATCGACGAGTTCCACGAGATGTACCAGGTGCGGATGCCCAACGAGTACCGGGACGCAGGACGCCCGATGAAGAAGACCCCCCTCTACGACATCCTGGATGCCAAGGGTGCGCGATGGCAGGAGGTGTGGGGCTGGGAACGGGCCATGTACTTCTCCCCCGACCCGGAGGTCTACTCCTTCCGCCGTTCCTCCGCCCATGACGA
>JAGWAN010000018.1:38579-47366 GCA_021296345.1 Acidimicrobiia bacterium
ATCTCACCGCCTTCGCAAAGTTCGAGGTGACCGGAACCGCCGCCGCCGCACTGCTGGACCGTCTGGCGGCCAACCGGTTGCCGGCCCGGGACGGTGGGATCAGGCTGGTCCACATGCTCACCACCCTGGGGGGCATCGAGTCGGAGATGACGATCACTCGCCTGGGACCGGAGCGCTTCTATCTCAACTCGGCGATCACGGCCCAGTGGCACGACTACGACTGGCTCACCTCCCACATCCGGGACGGTGAGAGGGTGGCGGTGACCGACGTCACCGACCGGACCGGGATCCTGGCGGTCACCGGACCCCGTTCCCGGGAGGTCCTGGCCGGTCTGACCGGCGCCGATCTCTCCAACCGGAACTTTCCCTGGCTCACGGGGCAGGAGATCGAGGTGGCCGGCGCCCCCTGCATCGCCCTGCGGGTGTCCTACGTAGGCGAGCTGGGCTGGGAGCTGCATATGCCCCTGGAACACCTGGTGGAGGCGTACGAGGCCATCCACAAGGCAGGCGCTCCGTACGGGATCGTCGACTTCGGCAGCCGGGCGATGAACGTGATGAGGCTCGAGAAGGCCTACAAGGCGCACGGCTCGGAGCTGACCACCGAGATCACCCCGGTCGAAGCCCGGCTCGGCCGTTTCATCGACTACAGCAAGGACTTCCAGGGCAAGGACGCCACCGTCGCCCAGCGTGACCAGGCCGAACCGCTCAGCATGGTCCTCGTATACGCCGAACTGGACGACGGCGATTCCGACTGCCTGGGCAACGAACCAACCTACGACGGCGACCGCATCATGGGGATCACCACCAGCGGGGCCTGGGCCCATTCGGTCGGCCGCAGCATCCTGTTCGCCTACGTGGCCCCCGGGTTCGAGGCCCCCGGATCGACCTTCGAGGTGTCCGTCATGAACCGCCGCCGTACCGCCACGGTGCTGGCCGCACCGGTGTGGGATCCCCGGAGCGAACGGTTGAGAGCCTGAGATGGCCCGCCGCAGGCGCGCAGGAGGACGTGCCGCCCGGGTGGCGGCGCGCCGCGCCGGCCCCACCAAGGACGAGCGGGCCGTACGGCCCGGCCAGAGCGGAGGCGCCTACCGGCCGCTCACCGAATCCGACATGGAACGGGTCTACGAGGCCGCTCTCGAACTGATCGAAGACCTGGGCATGGGCGATCCGATACCCGAGTTCGCCGAAGCCGTCACCGCCGCCGGTGGTCACCTGGACGGCAACAACCGGCTGCACTACCCACGCTCGGTGGTGCAACGGATCGTCGAGGATGTGGCCGCCAAGGAATGGGTATGGCACGGAATCGACGAGGACAAGAGCATCGAGCTCTCGGGCAACAAGGTCCACTACGGGACGGCCGGCGCGGCCGTGCTCATGCTCGACTACCACGAGCGGACCTTCCGTCCGAGCACCACCGTCGACCTCTACGATGCCTCCCGCCTCAACAACACGCTCGAGCACATCCATTTCTTCCTGCGCACCATGGTGACCCGGGACCTGGAGACTTCCCGGGAAGTCGACATCAACACCGCCTACGCCACCATGATGGGAACCGACAAGCCGCAGGGCACCTCCTTCTTCCGCCCGGAGCACGTCTACGAAGTGGTGGAGATGTACGACTACGTGCTTGGCGGGGAGGGAGAGTTCCGGCGGCGCCCCTTCGTCTGCGCCAACAACACCTTCGTGGTCCCCCCGCTGCGCTTCGCCTACGAATCGACCGAAGCCATGGTCGCCCAGATCGCGACGGGAATGCCGATCAACCTGCTTTCGGCCGGACAGGCAGGCGCCACCTCGCCCGCTGCCCTCGGCGGATCGCTGGTCCAGGCGCTGGCCGAGTGCCTGGCCGGGCTGACCAGCGTGAACCTGATCTCTCCCGGACACCCATGCGTGATGGGACTGTGGCCCTTCGTCTCCGACCTGCGAACGGGCGCCATGAGCGGAGGTTCGGGCGAGGAAGCGGTGCTGAACGCCGCCGCGGCGCAGATGGCCAACTGGCTGGGCCTTCCGTCCGGCGTGGCGGCCGGCATGGCCGATTCCAAGCTTCCGGACAACCAGGCCGGGTACGAGAAGGGCATCACCACCGTCCTGGCCGGCCAGGCCGGCGCCAACCTTGTCTACGAGTCGGCGGGGATGCTGGGTTCCCTGCTCGCCTTCTCCCTCGAAGCCCTGGTGATCGACAACGACATGCTCGGAGCCGCCAACCGAACCATCCGGGGAGTCGACATCGACGACTCCACCCTCTCCATCGATGTGATCCGCGAGACGATCTTCGGGCCGGGCCACTTCCTGGGGAGCGATCAGACCCTCCACCTGATGCAACGCGAGTACGTGTACCCCGTGATCGGCGATCGCAACAACCCCGACGACTGGCGGGATCTCGGCGCCAAGAACGCGGCAGAACGGGCGTACGAGCACGTCAACGAGGTCATGCGGACCCACTTCCCCACCCACATCAGCCGGGAGCAGGATGAGTGGATCCGCTCCCGCCTCCCCATCGCCCTCCCCGTCGAAGAGGTCACCGGCTTAGGCACCCGCTGGTAGGTCTCACAACCGGCGAGAACCACCGGATATCCTGAAGCTCATGCGCTGTAGCAAGCGGGCCACTGAATTTATCGCCCTCAATAAATGAGGCACAGGCCGCAAGGACCTCCTTGGACTTGGTGTGGACGTTCATGGTCGGACACGCCATCTTCCACGATCTCCGAGAACTCGTGCCTGTCCCGTAAACCCGGCTGTTCGCGTGACCATGCCTGATCCCGCCACCAACGCTTCTCTCTACCGGCACGGCCGGTAGGGCTTCGCCCAGGTAGAACCCGTGGGTCCACGCGCTTCCGAGCCACCGCGATCCGAACTAGGCCTAGGCCTCTACCTCATACTCGGTCTGGTGGCCTCGTTGGGTCCGATATCCGTGGACACCTATCTGCCGGCGTTACCCGAGATTGCCTCGTCACTCGACGCGTCCGACGGGATGGCGCAGATGTCGGTCACCGCGTTCCTGCTCGGGCTCGTAGTGGGGCCGATCGTCTTCGGCCCGATCTCCGACGCGATCGGGCGGCGCAGGCTGGTCCTGGGATCGCTGGTCGTCTACGCGCTGATGAGCCTGTCGATCGCGACAGTCGGATCGGTCGAGATGCTGATCGGCCTGCGGTTGGCTCAGGCGGCCTGTGGCGGAACGGCGATAGCGCTCGCTCGCAGCATGTTCCGCGATCTTCTTTCGGGCGACGCCCTGGCGCGGGCCATGTCGATACTGACCATGATCATCCTCGGTGCTCCGATCGTTGCCCCGTTCCTGGGCGCGCTGCTCCTGCTGGTGTGGGGCTGGCAGGCAATCTTCGTGGCGCTGGGCATCGTCGGCGGCCTGGTCTTCATCGCCGCCTGGTACCGGCTGCCCGAGACCCTCCCCCCTGAGAACCGCCGCCCGCTCGACCTGGCCACCGTGCTGCGCGGCTACGTGTCGATCACCCGGTCGCGCGTCGCTGTCTCCTATGCCGTAGCCGGCGGCGCCGCGGCGGCCATCCTGTTCGCCTACCTTGCCGCCGCCCCGTTCATATACATCGACTACTACGGCCTGGAGGAGCAGTGGTTCGGCGTGCTGTTCGGCGTCGGCGTCGTGGGCGCCTGGCTCGCCCAGATGGTCAACATCCGGTACGTGATGACGATCGGCTACCGGCGGATCGTCCTAGTCGGCGCCTTCTGCCTGGCGGCCCTCTCTACCGTGCTCTGGTGGGTCACCCGAACCGACCTGTGGGGGCTGGCCGGCGTGGTGGCGGTGTCGGTGGTCGTGCTGTCGATGATGCACCTGGTGACGCCCGGCACCCAGGCCGGGGTCCTGGACGAGTTCCCGCCCGACCTGGCGGGCAGCGCCTCCGGGTTCTCCACCTTCGCCCGCTTCACCATGGGCGCCGCCGGAAGCGGCATGGTCGGGCTGTTCAACGACGGCACCCCGAGGACCTACGGGCTGGTCGTGATGGTTGCCGCGGTGATAACCCTGGCCGCGGCAGCCCTCGCACGTCCTCTGAAGACCGCCCACCCCGCATGACCGGTGACTTCTAGCGTTTACCTTCGGAGATCGCTTCTCGCCCTGAGCATGGCATTACTCCTGCCAGGGTGCGGACTCCGGGAACCGCCGGTAACACAGCAACCCTCGCTAACGCCGTCCACGCGGTCGGCCGTCGTAGACCGGATCGACGTTCCGTGCGAGTACACGATCACCGAATTCTCTCCTCCGGGACCGGACTTGAACACCGTTGACCCCGACTTCGACATTATCGGCGGGGTAGCCGCCCTACGCACGAGCAAGACCGCCGGGTATAGCAGTCAATTGACTGCGCGCGACTTCTATGACGACCCGACGCTTCGGCTCACGGCCAAGACACCACTGCTCGTCCGGCGCAATGCCACGTTCGAGCTCCGGGTTCCCGGCAGTTTCCATGATCGGGTCGCTCTCGATTACGGCCGTTCCGGTCCCTCACTTCGAACCACATTCGGGCCTTGCGAGTCCGAGACGGAGTGGCTGCTCTTCACCGGATACGTGTGGGTGGCAGACCCGGAGTGCATCACCCTCGAGGTCGTACTGCCGGACTCCACGGTCGAGGCCCGCGAGCTGGGTCTCGGCGCGCCCTGCCACGAGGAGTCGTAGCCGCCGAGAGCAACGTGCCCCGCGTGGCTAACGAGAATGCCGGAGACCGGCGCTCGCAGAACGCCTGCGCCCTGCGGAACAGCGCCTTCACGGCCAGTGCACGCCGTGGTACGGGTTCGGGTTGGCGACGGACCACCGATGCAGGTGGCGTGCCAGGGCGGGCGCCAACGCCGAGCCGCGTGGATGCCGGAGCTTCTGGACGAAGACGACGGGCACGCATAGCGCGCCCGCAGCGATCCGATCGCTAGTGATCTTGGCGAAGTCCGCGAAGTTCTCGGTGACGATGACCCTTCGCTGCTCGACGGCGCTCTCGTAGACGGTGGCGTCTTCGCTGCCGGCCAGCCCTGCTTGGGCGACGCTTACCGCCTCATGCCCGAACTCGGTGAGTTCCGCCGCAGTGGCGGGCGGCAGCATCTCGTCGATCAGCCACCTCAAGACGACAGCAGCCGCTCACGCCGCCTGGTCTGGCGGCGAACCTCCTCGGCGGCATGCCTATCTGCTTCGATCAGCGCATCGATCTCCTCTGGAAACGACCCGTAGAAGTCAGCCGCCAGCAGAACCGATGCTGCGGTCAGGCCGGTTTCGGCGACAAGGGTCTCGACGCGGTCCATCCCACGGCCCGGCGCGGCGGCGAGGTCTCGTACCACCTCCCACACGTCGGGGCCGCCGACCAGGGCAGCGCGCCGGCCTAGGGGACCGCTGCGGTAGACGACGCCGGGAAAGCGGCGCGTCTTGAGACCTTCGTCAAGCAAGGAGGAAACGAGTTGCGTGATCGAGCCGCCGACGGAGCGGCTCTCGTCCTCGATGCGCTCAAGTAGTTCCTCGGAAAGACGGAACGACGTTGGTCGTGGCACTATTCACCTCGTAGCTTGTTCGCGCTACAGCATACTACAGAACGCCAAGGCCAGCGCGTCCGCTCGCCCACTGCGTCCCCGGAGGGAGTGTGTTCAGACCGAAGAGAGAAGTCCGCCAGTGCCGCCAGCCTCTCCCACAGCCGGGCTTTATCAACGTCCGTGGAATCCGCTTCACATGCCGGGTGTACCCTCAATCGCGATGGGCGCGATCTACTTCCCCGGTGAATCTGGGCGTTCCGGTGCTGGATTACGTAAAGCCTGAGGACCGGGCGCGCATGCGCATCGACGCTGGTCTCGCCGCCGCTGGCTGGGAGGTCCAGGACTACAAGCATGCTGCGGTGGCAGCCGCGCCGGGTGTGGCGGTCCGGGAGGCCCCAACCGAGGCTGGGCCAGCCGACTACGTCCTGTTTGTGGACGGGCAGGCGGTGGGGGTCATCGAAGCCAAGAAAGAGGGCACGTCGCTAACCGGCGTCGAATTCCAGACCCACAAGTACCAGACCGCGTATCCAGACTCGTTGCCTGCGTTCCTGGTCGATGGCGCGCTGCCGTTCGGGTACGAATCCACAGGTGCGGAGACCCGCTTCACCTCCGGACTCGATCCGACACCGACCTCGCGAAGGGTGTTCGCCTTCCACCGGCCTGAGACGCTGGCACGTTGGGTGAACGACCACGCCGACGGGCTCGGGGTGTCTGGGATCCGGGGCGGTCTGCATCTGCTCCCGGATCTTGACGAAGCGGGTCTTTGGCCCGCCCAATCCCGGGCAATCCGCAACCTGGAGGAATCGCTGCGGGACAACCGCCCCCGGGCGCTTATCCAGATGGCCACCGGCGCCGGCAAGACTTTCACGGCGGTGAACGTCTCCTACCGGCTGCTACGCCATGCGGGCGCCCGGAGGGTGCTGTTCCTCGTCGACCGAGCCAACCTCGGCCGCCAGACCATCCGTGAGTTCGAGGGCTTCGACACACCCGACGACGGACGCAAGTTCACCGAGCTGTACCACGCCCGGATGCTGGACTCATCCGATCTCGACATCGCCGGCGAGCAGGCCACCAAGGTGCATGTGTCGACCATCCAGCGTCTCTACTCCATCCTGCAGGGCGAGCCGATCGGCCAGGATCTGGACGAGAAGACCGGCTTCGAGACCGCCCCAGAGCGTCCGGTGGAGGTCGCCTACAACCCGAGGCTGCCCATCGAGTCGTACGACTGCATCATCGTCGACGAGTGCCACCGTTCTATCTACGGCGTGTGGCGACAGGTGCTGGAGTACTTCGACGCCTTCCTCATCGGCTTGACCGCCACGCCCGGCAAGCAGACCTTCGGGTTCTTCAACCAAAACCTGGTGATGGAGTACGGCCACGAGCAGGCGGTGGCCGACCGGGTGAACGTAGATTTCGACGTGTTCCGCATCCGCACGGAGGTCAGCGAAAGAGGCGGCAAGGTCCCCGCCGGTTTCGTGACCGAGTTCCGGGACCGGGAGACCCGTCAACTGCGCTTCGAGCGAATTGACGAAGACATCGACTACCCCGCTGCCCATCTCGATCAGAAAGTGGTGGCCCCCGACCAGATCCGCACCGTGGTCCGCACGCTGCGGGATTCGTTACCCGAGATGTTCCCTGACCGCGTGTTGCGAGAAGATGGACAACTCGAGCATGTTCCCAAGACGCTGATCTTCGCCAAGACCGACAGCCATGCCGACGATATCGTCCAGATCGTCCGGGAGGAGTTCGGCCTCGGCAACCTCGGGGCGGTGAAGATCACCTACACGGCTGCGCAGTCCGGACACAAGCCCGAGGAGCTGCTGCAGCGCTTCCGCACCAGTTACGAGACCCGCATCGCGGTCACCGTTGACATGATCGCCACCGGCACCGACGTGAAGCCCATCGAATGCGTGGTATTCATGCGGATGGTCCGCAGCCGCAACTTCTTCGAGCAGATGAAGGGTCGAGGAGTGCGCGTGATGCCCGCTGGCGACCTGCAGGTCGTCACACCCGACGCCGCCGGAGACAAGGAGCGCTTCGTGCTGGTAGACGCTGTGGGCGTGACCGACACCAACCTCCACGACACCGTTCCCCTGGAGCGCAAGCATGGGGTGGGCTTCGACCGCCTCCTCAACCTGATCGGCCTGGGCGACACCAGTGAGGACGTGATCTCCTCGGCAGCTTCCCGCCTTGCCCGGCTCGACAAGCGCATCACCCATGTCGACCGTTCCGAGGTGGAGAAGATCGCGGGCATGAGCCTGAGCGAGATCGCCCGCCGGATGGTGGACGCCCTGGATCCCGACCGCCACTATGCCGCCGCGAAGGAAGCCGCAGGAGACGAGGAGCCAGACACTGCCCAGATCGCCGCCGCCCGCAAGCAGATGGTCAAACAAGCCGTCCAGCCCCTGGCAAGCAACCCGAAACTCCGTGAGAAGCTGATCGAGGTACGGCGCAGCTACGAGCAGATCATCGACACCGCCACCAAGGATCGGGTGATCTCGGGCGAGTTCTCCAGGGACGCCACCGACCGGGCCCGGAATACGATCGAGTCCTTCCGGCAATTCATCGAAGAGAACCGCGACGAGATCAATGCCCTAGACATCCTCTACCGGCAGCCGTATGGCACCAGGCTTTCCTACGCCGATATCAAGGAACTGGCCAACGCCATCGGAAGGCCGCCCCGAGCCTGGACCCCCGATGTGCTATGGCGGGCATACGAGGTGCTCGACGCCTCCAAGGTACGAGGATCAGGACCGCGGGTCAACACCGATCTGGTCAGCCTGGTCCGCTACGCGCTGGGTGCCTCTGATGAGCTAGTCGCCTACTCGGAGCTGGTGGACGAGCGGTTCGAGACCTGGCTAACCCAGCAGGCGAACCTGGACCGCACCTTCGACAACGACCAGCTCGCCTACCTGCGTTTGATCAGGGACCACCTAGTCGCCAATCTCGCGGTGGCGCGGGGTGATCTGATGGGAGCTCCCTTCAGTAGCAAAGGCGGCCTAGGAAAAGCCCACCAACTCTTCGGCTCCGACCTTGACCCGCTCCTCTCCGAACTGACCCGTGAGTTGGCTGCATGAGTGACCTACCTCCAGGGTGGGCAACAGCCCGGTTAGCGGATGTGGCGGAAGTCATCCTCGGCCAGTCCCCACCAGGCCGAAGTTACAACACTCTTGGCCAGGGCCTGCCGTTCTTTCAGGGCAAGGCCGAATTCGGGAAACTCCACCCTGCTGTAAGGAAGTGGACTACGGAACCGAAGAAACTTGCCGTCAAGGGTGACATCTTGCTATCGGTTAGAGCTCCTGTAGGCCCAACAAA